>NZ_WSTA01000016.1 GCF_009789225.1 Agromyces seonyuensis
GCCTAGGCGGCCGGCGTTCGGCCCCGCGCCCTCCCGTCCTCGCCGGGCGCGCGTGCGCCGCCGCGCCGACGAGGACGCCCGCGTGCAGGCGGCCGTCGACGCGGCGCTCCGCGATCGCGACGCCGCCGAGACGGGCGAGCCCGCGGACGAGCGGATGTCCGCGATGCGGGGTTGACTCGGCGGCATGGACATCAGCTTCGTCGCGGGCTTCGGGCCCATCGGCCGACCGGACTCGCACGACTTCTGGGCCGGGCGCTTCGGCATCCCGTTCCACGAGAACGCGCCCGGGTACTTCCACAGCGAGGACGTGCCCGGCGTGAAGGCCTTCGCGATCTGGCCGCTCGAGCAGGCCGCGGAGGCGACCTTCGGCAGCCCGGAGTGGCCCGCCGACCGTCCCGTGCCGCAGGCGTGGATCGAGTTCGACGTCGCCTCGCCGGCGGCCGTCGCCGACGCCGTGGAAGAGCTCGCCGGGCAGGGCTGCGACATCCTCGTCGGCGCCCACGACGAGCCGTGGGGGCAGACCACGAGCCGGCTGCAGAGCCCCGAGGGTCTGCTCGTGGGCGTCAGCTTCACTCCGTGGATGCACGAGGGCGACGGCGCCCAGGCCGAGGGCGAGGCCGACGCGACCTGACGCTCAGGCCGTGCGCGGCAGCGTCGCGAGCACAGCGTCGTGGTCGTCGCGCACGACCAGGGCGTCGCCCTCGATCGTCGCCGAGTCGAGCCGGCTGAGCGACTGGTCGACGCCCTCGCACGCCATGCGGGTGAGGGCCGGGTCGTCGAACTCCAGGGAGCCGTCGTCGTCGATCTCCCATCTGCCGGTCATCCGGTTGCAGCCGTCGCTGCCGGTGTAGGTGCCGTCCGTCGAGATCACGAGGTACGGCGAGCGGTCCGCCTCCTCGCCCCAGGTGCCGACGTACCCCGTGCCCGCGATCGCGCCCGCGCTCGCCGAGGGGTCCGGCGAGGCGCTCGAGTTCGTGCCTCCGGTTCCTGCGCCCGGTGCGGGCGTGGCGCCGCCGCCGCGTTCGAGCGTGCCGAGGATGACGCCGCCGTCGGCGATCACGGTCATCCTGTCGCCGCTGATGCGGGCGGACTCCGCGCCGACGAACCACACGTCGACGCCGGGGCAGGCCATCAGCGTCGATGCGAAGCCGTGGAAGTCGACCTCGCCGTCGTCCTCGAGCTCCCAGCCGCCGACGAGCCGGTTGCAGCCGTCGGTGCCGGTGGCCGTGCCGTCGTCGAAGAGCTCGAGCGACGGCGTACCCGGTGCCGCCGGATCGCCCCACGTGCCGACCGGATCGACCGCGGGGGCGTCGCCCGCTCCGCCGGCGCACCCGGACAGCATCAGCGCGGTCGCCGCAGCGAGTGCGACGACGAGCAGTCGTGAGACGGGCATCCGTATCGACCTCCCCCGGTGCGACGGGCCGCGACATTCGTCCCGTGCCCTTCGCACGCTAGCGGCCACTCGGCCGCCCGTCGAGGATCAGTCGATCGAGACGACGACGCCGGTGTTCCCATCGATGACCGCCGCGATGCCGGCGGCCGCGGCGTCCTCGGCGCGGATCGGCGTCACGGCTGCGGTGCTCGGCTCGCCGCCGTCGCGGCCGTCGGAGTCCGCGCCGTCCCACACCACTGCTGTGAGGTTCCCGGTCGGGTCGGGCAGTTGGGCCCCGAGCACGAGGTACTGCTGGTCGGGATGCTCCGCCGTCGCCTGCGCGAACTCCTCGACGACGTCGATGCCGGCGCCGATCACGACGTCGGGCCGGACCTCGGCGGCTTCGGCGAGCGCCGCGTCCAGTCCGCCGTCGTCCGGGATGCCGAGCACCTCGAGTCGGAGACCGCGCGATGCCGCCCACTCCGCCGCCGCCCCGATGAGGACCTCGGCGGTCGGGTCCGACTCGGCTGCGATGAGCACGGCCGAGTAGCCCGCGTCGGGCTCGACGTCGTCCCAAGAGCCGGGCACGGGGGCGATCGTCCGCTGCGGGGCCGTACCGACGGCGTCGGCGAGCGGTCCGGATGCCGAGCAGCTGACGACCGCGAGGGCGACGGCCGCTGCGACGGCCGTCCCGGCGGCGACAACCGGTCGCCGTCCGAGGCTCCGACGATTCGACTGCGAGGTCACGATGCTCCTGCCCGCGCCCCGGCTCGGGCGCTCGTCGAACCCCACCTCCTCCGGGTGGCGTCCCGGCGGACCGATCGTGGACCCTGCGTGAACGCCCGTGGAACGAATCGGCGCGGCGCTGCGGAAACGCGGGGCGGCGCAGTCCGCTGCGAGCAGGGGCTCACGGCAGCGCGAGCACGATGCCCGTGAGCCCGGCGAGCACGCTCGCGACCCCCGCGTCCACGGCGTCGCCCGCCGCCTCGGGTGTGACGGCGGCGGCATCCTGCTCATCGTCGGTGATGCCCGTGCCGCGGAACGTCGCACCCGGCCAGACCACGGCGGTCACATTGCGCGTCGGCTCGCCGAGTTGCGCGCCGACGACGAGGAACTGCTGATCGAGGCGCTGCGCCGTCGCATACGAGAACTCGTCGACGACGCCGGCGCCGGCTCCGATGACGAGGTCGGCGTCGAGCCCGTCGGCCTCCTCGAGGCGCGCGAGCACCTGGGTGTCGTCGTCGGCGTCGAGCCGGTCGATCTCCACCTCGTGGTCGACCGCCCAGCCCTCGACGGCGGCCGCGATCGTCGTCGTCGCGGGGTCGTCGCCCGCCACGACGAGCACGGCGCGGTAGCCCTCGGGCGGCGTGACGCCGTTCCACGAGCCCGCGGGCGGCTCGACGGTCGCCTCGGGCGACGGCGACGGCCCGCCCCCGAGGAGCGCCTCCGCCGACCCGGCCGACGGCGTCGTCGCGCAGCCCGCGAGCAGCAGGGCGATCGCGGCGAGGCCGACCGGTCCCATCGTGTGGACGACGCGATGCCGTTGCCGCACAGGTGCCTCCAGACCGCCCGGTCGGGTCCGGGCCCCGTCGAGGATGCCCGCCCTGTCGGACCCGGATGCTGCGGACGCGTGCCCGGGAGGTGAACGGCGCGGGAACGGAGCGTTCGTTCTCCTGCCCGACGCGACCCGTTCACCCGCGTGGGGGAGGGTGCCTCCCGCCGAACCCGAAGGAGTCCCATGCGCCACCCCGACGCCCCGAACCGCCCTGCCCGACGGGCGTCGACGGGAGGCGCACGTCGCCTCGCCGCGGCGACGCTCGCCGCACTCGCCGCGACTGTCGCCCTGCTGGGGCCCGCCTCGGTCGCCGGTGCGCACGGCTTCACCTCGACCGTCTACGCGAGCGCGACGCAGGTCTCGGACACGCGCATCGAGGCTGCGCTCGATCTCGAATACGACCTCCTCGTCGTCTCGGCGGCCGAGGCCGCCGGCGACGACGACTTCTTCGAGCAGGGCATGGCGCTCTTCGAGACGGGCCGCGAGGCCGAAGCGCTCGCCGACCACCTCGACACCGTCGTCGCCTACGCGACCGACCGGTTCGAGGTCGCCGCGGGCGGCGCCGACTGCACGCCGACGCCGGTCGGGGCCATGACCGTCGCCGAGCGCGACGGGGTGCCGTACGGGCTGCTGACACTCGCCTACGACTGCCCGGCCGCCGACGAGCACGCCGTACGCTCGAAGCTCTTCCCCGACGAGGAGGAGTACGTCACCGGGACGGAGACGATCCTCGACTACGAGCTCGACGACCAGGCCGGCAGCGCCGCGCTCGACGCGAAGCACGACACCTACTCGACGGGGCAGCCGTGGACCGAGCGCTTCCGCGACTTCTTCGTGCTCGGCGCCGAGCACCTGCTCACGGGTGCCGACCACCTGCTGTTCCTGCTCGCCCTCATCGTCGGTTCGCGTCGCCTGCGCGACGTCGTGCTCGCCGCGACGGCCTTCACGATCGCGCACTCGGTGACGTTCCTGCTCGCGGCGACGGGCCTGGTCGCCGTCCCGTCGGCCGTCGTCGAGCCGATCATCGCCGCCTCGATCGCCGTCGTCGCCGGTGCGTTCCTGTGGCGAACGTGGCGCGGCCGGGGCCGGGCGCTCGCGGTGCCGACGGCGCCGACGGGGCCGTGGGGTCAGGACCGCGGCGACCTCGCGCGGCTCGCGGTGGTGTTCTGCTTCGGGCTCGTGCACGGGCTCGGCTTCGCCGGCGCGCTCGGCATCGACGAACCGTGGTCGTGGACGCTGCTGTGGTCGCTGCTGGTCTTCAACATCGGCATCGAGGCGGTGCAGCTCGGGATCATCGCGATCGTCTTCCCGCTGCTCGCCGCGCTGCGGCGCCGCTCGCCGCGGGCGGGCACCTGGACGGCGGCGGTCGTCTCGGCGGGCGTCGCCGCCATGGGACTGTTCTGGTTCGTCGATCGGGTCTTCGGTCTCGGGCTCGGCTGAGCCTCCGCAGTTCGCGCGCGGAGTTCGTTGCCGGATGTCATCCATTCGGTTTCCGCGCAGGTCCACCGCCAGGTGGGCGCTCGTTCAACTCCGATTCACCTGTCGCCGAAACGGTCGGTGCGGCGTGCTTTCCGCGCCGACCGAAACGCATCCGAAAGGGACTGCATCCCGATATGAACACGACACGCGCAGCGGGCTCACGCCCGCGCCACGGCGTCCGCCTCGCGGCCGCCTGCGGTCTGCTCCCGCTCGTGGCGGGGTCGATCGTCGCGACCGCCCTCCCGGCGGCCGCGGCCGACCTGCCCGCGAGCTTCCTCTCCACGTCCTCGACGTGGTCGTACTCCGACAACGGCACCAACCCCTCGCCGGGCGACGCCGACCGCCTCGCCTGGACCCGTGCGGGCTTCGACGACAGCGCCTGGAAGACCGGCGCCGGCGCCTTCGGGGCCAAGAGCGGCTCCGCCACCCCGAACCTCGGATCGGGCTTCCCGGTGACCACGGTGCTGAACCAGTACTACCCGGGCACCACGACCGACATCGAGACCTTCCACCTCCGCACGAGCTTCGACATCACGGCCGACCAGCTCGGGCAGATCGACGGCCTCGCCGGTTCGGTCGTCTTCGACGACGGCGTGCAGGTCTTCGTCAACGGGGTCAAGGTCGCCGGTTTCGCCGATGACGCCGTGAACGCGGCGGCCGAGGGCAGCAAGAACCTCGTCTACGCGGGCAACAACCTGAGCGACCCAGTCAGCGGCACCTTCACGGTGCCCGAGGCAGTGCTCCACGCCGGCAGCAACGAGGTGGCCGTCGCCCTCTACCAGGGCCGCGCCAACTCCAGCGACGTCTACCTCGACCTGAAGTCGCTCGCGCCGATCACCGAGGGCGCGGGCAGCGCCTCGATCTCCGATCTCGTGCTCGGGGTCGGCGCGGACGAAACCCAGCGCAACCTCGCCTGGTACTCGTCGGCCGACACGGCGCAGACCGTGCAGTTCGCCCCGGCGACCGCCTACGACGGCACGACCTTCCCGGCCTCGGCCGTGTCGGCGGCCGCGACCGGCGGGCTCACCACGAGCGGCGAGTACAACCGCTTCGCGACGATCGACGGCCTCGCGGCGAACACGGCCTACGTGTACCGCGTCGGCGCCGAAGGCGCCTGGTCGGCCGTGCAGTCGTTCCGCACGCAGGACTTCGCGGGCGACTTCGACTTCCTGTTCTTCGGCGACCCGCAGATCGGCTCCTCCGGCAACGTCGCGAACGACCAGGCCGGCTGGGTCGACACCGTGAACGTGGCGACGCAGACCTACCCCGACGCCGAACTGCTGTTCTCGGCGGGCGATCAGGTCGAGTCGGCCTCGAACGAGGCGCAGTACGCGGCCTTCCTCGCCGCGGACCAGCTCACGGAGATCCCGTTCGTGGCCACCAACGGCAACCACGACGTCGGTTCCAAGGCGTACTCGCAGCACTTCAACACGCCGAACCTGACCGCGTCCGCGGGAGCCGGCACGAGCACGTCCTCGGGCGGCGACTACTGGTTCATCTACAAGGACGTCCTGTTCATGAACCTGAACTCGAACAGCCGCGACTACTCCACCCACATCCCGTGGATGGAGCAGGTCGTGGCCGAGCACGGCGACGAGGCGAAGTGGAAGGTGCTCGCCTTCCACCACTCGATCTACTCGTCGGGCCCGCACGGCACCGACTCGGACGTCGTGGACCGCCGCAACAACCTGCCGACGACGATCTCCGACCTCGGCATCGACCTGGTGCTCCAGGGCCACGACCACTCGTACGCGCGCAGCTACCTGATGCACAACGGCGAGAAGGCCGACCCGGCCGAGGTCGCCGGTGCCGACCAGGTCGTCGCGGGCCCCGGCGGCGTGCTCTACGTCACCGCGAACTCGGCCTCCGGTTCGAAGTACTACGACATCAACTCGCAGGTCGCGAACTTCTCGTGGCTCTCGGTCAAGAACCAGGAGAAGGTGCGCAACTACACGGCCGTCGAGGTCACCGACGGTGCCATCACCGTGAAGACCCTGCGCTCGCAGGCCAACGGCGACGCGAACCCGATCAACTCGGTCGTCGACGCGGTCACCCTCACGCGCGCCGAGGGCGAGGACGGCGTCTCGCAGGACCTCCAGGTCGCCGTGCCCGAGCAGGCCGCGGGCGAGTTCTCGTGGAGCATCGACGGCACCAACGGCATCGTCGACCTCGGCACCGCCGAGCAGGCCGCCGACGCCTTCACCGCCTCCGGCGCGATCAACCCGATCCGCGTCTCCGACACCCGCAAGGGCTCGCCCGTCTGGTCGATCTCGGCGCAGTCGGGCGACTTCGCGGCCGGCGCCGACGAGTTCGGCGGCGAGTACCTCGGCTGGACGCCGCAGGTGACCGAGGCGGGCGGCGGCGCCCTCGCCGGCGCCGCGGTCTCGTCGAAGTTCGACGGCGGCACGGGTCTTGCGACCTCGTCGGTGCTCGGCTCGGCCCTCGCGGGTCACGCCAAGGGTGCGGCGAAGCTCAGCGCAGACCTCTTCCTGAAGGTCCCGGTCGACCTGGCGCCCGAGGGCGTCTACTCGACCAAGCTCACGCTCACCGCGCTGAGCTGATCCATCGGGGCGGCCAGCGCCGTCCCAAGCTCACGCTCACCGCGCTGAGCTGATCCATCGGGGCGGTCAGCGCCGTCCCGGGCTCGCGCTCACGGCGCTGAGCCGATCCACCCGGGGGCGGGCGGCCCGTCCGCCCGCCCCCGTCTCACCACCCGCTCCACCCAGCAAGCAGAGGATGCCTCGTGCCCGCACTCCACCTTTCCCGCCGCATCCCGCGCGCGGCCGCCGCGACCGGCATCCTCGTCGCCCTCGGCGCGGCGCTGTTCGCCGGCGCCCCCGCGATCGCCGACGAGGCGGACGCCCCGGCGGGCACCGTCCAGTGGGGCGTCCGCACCGCCGACGGCGACCTCGGCTCCGAGCGCGAGAACTACGACTACCTGCTCGAGGCGGGCGACTCGCTCGACGACGCGATCGTCGTCACGAACCACGGCGACGAGCCGCTCGAGCTCGCCGTGTACGCCGCCGACGGGTTCACCGGCGAGTCCGGCGCGCTCGACCTGCTCGCCGAGGGGGAGACCTCGACCGCCGTCGGCGCGTGGATCACCGCCGACGCGACGAGCGTGCACCTCGAGCCTGCGGCCTCGGTCGAGGTCCCCTTCCACGTCGCGATCCCCGAGGACGCGATGCCCGGCGACTACGCCGGCGGCATCGTGACGACCCTCGCCTCGGAGCAGGACGGCGGGGTCAGCGTCGACCGCCGCCTCGGCATCCGCGTGCAGGTGCGCGTCGGGGGCGAACTCGCACCCGCGCTCGTCGTCGAGGACGTGCACCTCGAGTACGCGACCCCGCTCGACCCCTTCGCGACCGCGCCGGCGACCGTGACCTACACCGTGCGCAACACCGGCAACGCGCGCCTCACCGCGGCGCAGACGGTGGCCGTGGCCGGCCCGTTCGGGATGCTCCGCGCCGACGCCGCGGACCTCGAGCCGATCCCCGCGCTGCTGCCGGGCGAGTCCTGGACCGCCTCGGCGGACGTCGCGGGCGTCTTCCCGTCGGGCCTCCTGACGGCCGAGGTCGAGCTCGTGCCGAGCGTGCCGGCCGAGGGCACGACCTCCGGTTCCGGCGACCTGCCCGCTGTGCACGCCGAGGCGACCCTGTGGGCCGTGCCCTGGATGCTCGTCGCCGCACTGCTCGTGCTCGTCGGGGCCGTCGTCGCGCTCGTGCTCGGCCGCCGACGCGCGAAGCGCCGCGAGGCCGCCCGCATCGAGGCGGCCGTCGCCGAGGCGCTCGAGACCGTCGACGCCTGAGCGAGGCCCCGGCGCCGTCAGACGGGCGTCGCGGTGCGCTCGGCGGCCCGGCGCAGGGCGTCGCGCACGGCGAGCACCGCGGGACGGGCGGCCGCGGGGCCGCGCGTGGCAGAGAACACCTCGCGCTGCGGGGCGCCGGGCAGATCGTGGAGCAGCACCGACGGCGCCTCGCCCGCCCACACGAGATCGGGCAGCAGCCCCACGGCCGCGCCCGACCGGATCAAGCGGATGTGGGCCATGAGGTCGGCGGTCTCGAAGCGCACGTCGGGCTCGAAGCCGGCGCTGCGGCAGAGCTGCTCGGCCCACTCCCGGCTCGCGGTGCCCTCGGGCTCGAGCACCCAGGCGCGCCCGGCGGCCGTCGCGAGCGTGCGCGGGGAGACCTCCCGCCCTGCGGGATGCGGCGGCACGGCGAGCCGCATGGTGTCGCTGGCGAGCGGCTGCCGGTCGAGGCCCTCGAGGAGCGGGCGGGTGCGGCCGGGGTACTGCTCGGCGAGCACGAGGTCGGCGTCGCGCGTGGTGACCTCGAACAGGCCCGCCTCGGGCGGGCGCTCACGCATCTCGACGCGAAGGGACGGATGCTCCCGTGCGAGGAGCGCGAGGGCCTGCGGCACGATCGCGTGGGCGGCCGACTGGAAGGCCGCGATGCGGACGGTGCCGCCGACGCTGCCGCCGACGCCCGCGAGGGCGGCCTGGGCATCCTCGAGCTCGTCGAGCACGCGCCGGGCGTGCACGACGAGCAGTTCGGCCGCCGGGGTGAGCTGCACGCGCCGCCCGGCGGGGGCGAGGAGCTCGACGCCGACCTCCTTCTCGAGCTGGGCGAGCTGCTGCGAGACCGACGACGGACTGTAGGCCAGCGCCTCGGCAACGGCGGCGAGCGTGCCCCGATCGCGCAGTTCGACGAGCAGGCGGAGGCGGCGGACATCCCACATGCCTCCATTCAACAGGAAAACCGAACAGTACCCGTCGGAATCATTTGCTGGACCGAACGGACGGGCGGCCTGAAGATCGCTGGAGACGGGCGCGCCGACCCGAGACTGCGCCTGCGAGAAAGGGACACTGCAGAGATGACCGACGTCGATTACCGCCGGGCCGACCAGGCGGCGAGCACCGACCGAGTGGTGGCGCTCGTGCGCCGCTGGCTCGCCGAAGCGGCCGAGCATCCCGTCGACCCTGCGGCCGAGCGCCTCGCCGGCGTGCTGAAGGACCCGAACGGGCTCGCCTTCACGGTCGGCTTCGTGGACGGCGTCATGCGCCCCGAGGACCTCGGCGTCGCCGGCCGCAATCTCGCACGCGTCGCCCCCCTCGCCCCGAAGTTCCTCCCCGGCCCGCTCCGCGCCGCCATCCGCCTCGGCGGCGCCCTCGCGCCCGTCTTCCCGTGGATCGTCGTCCCGATCGCCCGCCGGGTGCTCCGCGCGATGGTCGGCCACCTCGTGCTCGACGCGACCCCGAAGAAGCTCGGCCCCGCGATCACGAAGCTCCGCGAGGGCGGCAACCGGCTGAACCTCAACCTCCTCGGCGAAGCCGTGCTGGGCGAGCGCGAGGCCGATCACCGCCTCGCCGGCACCCGCACGTTCCTCGCCCGCGACGACGTCGACTACGTCTCGATCAAGGTCTCGAGCGTCGTCAGCCAGCTCTCGATGTGGTCCTTCGACGAGGCCGTCGAGAAGGTCGTCGCCAAGCTCACGCCGCTCTACGAGCTCGCGGCCGGGGCGAAGACGCCGAAGTTCATCAACCTCGACATGGAGGAGTACCGCGACCTCGACCTCACGATCGCGGTCTTCACGAAGCTCCTCGACCAGCCGCAGCTGCAGGGGCTCGAGGCGGGCATCGTCCTCCAGACCTACCTGCCCGACGCCCTCGGCGCCATGCAGCACCTCCAGGAGTGGTCCGCGGCCCGCGTCGCCGGCGGCGGCGCGCCGATCAAGGTGCGCGTCGTCAAGGGCGCGAACCTCGCCATGGAGCACGTCGACGCGGCCATCCACGACTGGCCCCTCGCGACGTACGACCGCAAGCAGGATGCCGACACCAACTACAAGCGCGTGCTCGACTGGGCGATGACCCCCGAGCGCCTCGCGAACCTCCGCCTCGGCATCGCGGGCCACAACCTCTTCGACATCGCTCACGCCTGGCTCACCGCCGAGGCGCGCGGCGTCACCTCGGGCGTCGAGTTCGAGATGCTCCTCGGCATGGCGACCGGCCAGGCCGAGGCCGTGCGCGGCGACGTCGGGCAGCTCCTGCTCTACACGCCCGTCGTGAACCCCGCCGAGTTCGACGTCGCGATCGCCTACCTGATCCGCCGCCTGGAGGAGAACGCCTCGAGCGACAACTTCATGTCGGCCGTCTTCGAGCTCGACAAGTCCGCCGCGCTCTTCGACCGCGAGCGCGACCGCTACATCGCCTCGCTCGAAGCCCTCGAGCGCGACCGGTCGACGCCCGCCCCGAACCGCGTGCAGAACCGTCGCACCGAGTGGGACGACGCCGCGATCGAGCGCGCCATCCGCGTGCCCGCGGCGGAGGCTCCCGGCCTCCACGACGACGACCAGTCGCTCACGAATGTCGTGCTCGGCCTCACCCGCGGCTCGGACGCGCTCGGGCTGACCGCCGCGGCCCCGACCGCCGTCGGCTTCGGCGAGACCCCCGGCTTCGAGAGCGAGCCCGACACCGACCCGGCCATCGCCGCGAACCGCGAGTGGGGCCGCCGCATCCTCGCCCGCATCCCGGACTCGGACCTCGGCGTGCAGACGACCGCCGACGCCGCGGTCGCCGACGCCGACGCCCTCGACGCAGTGCTCGAGGCCGCAGCCGCGGCCGGCACGCGCTGGGGCGCCCTGCCCGGCGCCGAGCGCGCCGCTGTGCTGCACCGCGCGGGCCTCGCCCTCGCGGCGAACCGCGACCGCCTCATCGAGGTCGCCGCGTCGGAGACCGGCAAGACCATCGCCGAGGCGGACGTCGAGGTCAGCGAGGCCATCGACTTCGCCAACTACTACGCCGAGCGCGCCCGCGAGCTCGACCACGTGCGCGGCGCGGCCTTCGTTCCCGCGAAGGTCACCGCGGTCATCCCGCCGTGGAACTTCCCGCTCGCGATCCCGGCCGGCGGCGTCCTCGCGGCCCTCGCGGCCGGTTCCGCCGTCGTCTTCAAGCCCGCGCGACAGGCGCAGCGCTGCGGCGCAGTCGTCGCCGAGGCCCTCTGGGAGGCCGGTGTGCCGCGCGAGCTGCTCGCCCTCGTGGACGTCTCCGGCAGCGGCCTCGGCAAGGACCTCGTCTCCGACGACCGCGTCGACCGCGTCATCCTCACCGGCGCGTACGAGACGGCCGAGCTCTTCCGCTCGTTCCGCCCCGACCTGCCCCTGCTCGCGGAGACGAGCGGCAAGAACGCGATCATCGTGACGCCGTCGGCGGACCTCGACCTCGCCGCGTCCGACGTCGTCAAGAGCGCCTTCGGCCACGCCGGCCAGAAGTGCTCGGCGGCCTCGCTCGTCATCCTCGTCGGCTCGGTCGCGAAGTCGGAGCGCTTCGCGCGCCAGCTCGTCGATGCCGCACGCTCGATGCGCGTCGGTTGGCCCGAGGACGCCACCACCCAGATCGGCCCGATCATCGAGCCCGCGAAGGGCAAGCTCGAGTGGGCGCTCACGACCCTCGACTCCGGCGAGAAGTGGCTCGTCGCGCCCGAGCAGCTCGACGCCGAGGGCCGGCTGTGGTCGCCGGGCATCCGCTCGGGCGTCAAGGCGGGCTCCCGATTCCACCTGACCGAGTTCTTCGGCCCGGTGCTCGGCATCATGCACGCCAAGGACCTCGACGAGGCCATCGCGATGCAGAACGCCGTCGACTACGGCCTCACCGCCGGCATCCACACCCTCGACCCGGCCGAGCTCGAGCTCTGGCTCGAGACGGTCGAGGCGGGCAACCTCTACGTCAACCGAGGCATCACGGGCGCCATCGTGCAGCGCCAGCCGTTCGGCGGCTGGAAGAAGTCGGCGGTCGGCGCAGGCGCCAAGGCCGGCGGCCCGAACTACCTGTTCGGCCTCGGCACCTGGGTCCCCGCCCCGATGGGCGCGGGCGGCAGCCTGCACCTGCGCGGCCTCGAGCGACGCGTGACCGGCCTCATCGAGGCGTCGCAGTCCTCGCTCGACTACGACGCGTTCGAGACGCTGCGCCAGTCGGTGCTCTCCGACGAGCTCGCGTGGCTCGAGGGCTACGGCACCGCGGTCGACGTCTCCGGCCTCGGCGTGGAGCGCAACGTGTTCCGCTACCGGCCGGCCGCGGCGACCATCCGCATCTCGGAGGGCGCGAAGCTCGGCGAGGGCCTCCGCGTCATCGCGGCGGCGCTGCTCGCGAAGTCGCCGCTCACCGTGTCGAGCGCGATCGACCTGCCGAAGGGCGTGCGCCAGATCCTCGAGGTGCGCTCCGTGCCGGTCGTCGTCGAGACCGACACCGCCTGGCTCGCCCGCCTGGCCGAGACCGGGCCGGATGCCTCGCGCATCCGCCTCGTCGGCGGCGACGCCTCGGCGGCGACCCGCGCAATGGGCGGCCGCCCCGACATCGCGATCTGGTCGAACCCGGTCACCCCGTCCGGCCGCGTCGAGCTCCTGCCCTTCCTCCACGAGCAGGCGATCGCGATCACCAACCACCGATTCGGCAACCCGACGACCCTCTCCGAGGGCCTCGTCTAACCTCCGAACGGTCCCCCTGCGGAGCCGAGGTCGCTACCCCGACCTCGGCTCCGCTGCTTCGTCCGGCGGCAGAGGTCGTCCTCGCCCGGGACGGGTCCGCGACCCGGCGGTTCGTCCGCGCGTGGTCGTCTCGGGACGCCGCTCTTGCGCCGGGCGGCGCCGGGCATCCACGCTGGACGGGCCCGACTCCCACTGCCGAAGGATGACGATGTCCACGCTCTCCGACTTCACCGCCGCGCTCGCCGCGGGCACGATCCGCGTGATCGACCTGACCAACACGCTCTCCGCGTCGACGCCGGCCCTGCGCCTGCCCGAGCCGTTCGCGAACCTCATCGACTTCAGCCTCGAGCAGGTGAGCGAGTACGACGAGCCCGGCCCGTTCTGGAAGCACTCGAACATCCACACCGGCGAGCACATCGGCACGCACCTCGACGCCCCCGTGCACTGGATCTCCGGCCGCGCGGGCCACGACGTCTCCGAGATCCCGCCCGCGCGGCTCGTCGGCCCCGCCGTCGTCATCGACAAGTCCGCCGAGGTCGCCGCGAACTCGGACTTCCTGCTCGAGATCGAGGACCTCCTCGCGTGGGAGGCCGAGCACGGAGTGCTGCCCGAGAACGGGTGGCTGCTCTTCCGCACCGGTTGGGACGTCTACTCGGACGACGAGGACGAGTTCCTCAACGCCGACGAGACCGGGTCGCACACACCCGGCATCAGCGCCGCAGCCGCCGAGTGGCTCGCGACCGAGCGCTCGATCTCCGGCTTCGGCGTCGAGACCGTCGGCATCGACGCGGGCCGGGGCGCCGAGCTCGACCCGCCGTTCCCCGCCCACTACCACCTGCTCGGGCACGACAAGTACGGCATCACCTCGCTGCAGAATCTCGCGGAGCTGCCCGCCACGGGCGCCGTGCTCGTCGTCGCGCCGCTGCCGATCGTCGGCGGCTCCGGCAGCCCGGCTCGCGTGTTCGCCCTGGTCTCGGACCCCGCGTGAGCGAGGCATCCGCCGTCGTCGACGTCGAGGCGCGGATGACCGTCGCCGAAGCCGCCGGACGCGCCCTCGCCGCGCTCGGCGTCGGGGCGTGCTTCGGCGTCGTCGGCTCGGGCAACTTCGCGGTGACGAACGCGCTGCGCGCGGCCGGCGTGCCCTTCGTGGCCGCCCGGCACGAGGGCGGCGCGGCGACGATGGCGGATGCCCATGCCCGCATGTCGGGGAAGGTCGCGCTGCTCTCGGTGCACCAGGGCTGCGGGCTCACGAACGCGACGACCGGCATCGGCGAGGCGGCCAAGAGCCGCACGCCGCTCATCGTGCTCGCCGCGGAGGCGGGCGCGGGCGCGGTCACGTCGAACTTCGCGATGGATCAGGACGCGCTGGCGCGCAGCGTCGGTGCGGTGTCCGAGCGGGTGCACTCGGCTGCGACGGCGCTCGCCGACGTGGTGCGCGCGTACCGCACGGCCCGCGACGGCCGCCGCACCGTCGTGCTGAACCTGCCGCTCGACGTCCAGGGGCAGACCCTCCCGGCCGATGCGCTGACGAGGATGCCCGTGCCGCCGGTCATCCCGCCGGTGCGACCCGCCGCATCCGCCGTCGAGGCGCTCGCCGACCTCCTCGAGGCGGCCGAGCGCCCCGTGTTCGTCGCGGGCCGCGGTGCGCGCGGCGCCGGTCCGGAGCTGCGCGCCCTCGCCGCCCGGTCGGGTTCGCTGCTGGCGACCTCGGCCGTCGCGAACGGCCTGTTCGCGGGGGAGGAGTTCGCCCTCGGCATCTCGGGCGGCTTCTCGTCGCCGCTCGCGGCGGAGCTCATCGCGGACGCCGATCTCGTCGTCGGCTTCGGCTGCGCGCTCAACATGTGGACCATGCGCCACGGCGCCCTCATCGGACCGGCGGCCCGCATCGTCCAGGTCGACGACACGGGCTCGGCGCTCGGCGCCCACCGGTCCATCGACCTCGGCGTGCTCGGCGACGTCGGCGCGACCGCGGCCGACCTGCTCGCCGAGCTCGAGCGGCGTTCGGGGGAGTCCCCTCGCCCCGGCTACCGGTCGCCGGAACTCGCCGAGCGCCTGCACGCCTCGATCCGCTGGAACGACACCCCGACGCCCGACCTCTCGGGCCCGGATGCCGCGGGGGAGACCCGCATCGACCCGCGCGTGCTGAGCGCCCGCCTCGACGAGCTGCTGCCCGCCGAGCGCATCGTCTCCATCGACTCGGGCAACTTCATGGGGTACCCGAGCGCCTACCTGCGCGTGCCCGACGAGCACGGCTTCTGCTTCACCCAGGCGTTCCAGTCGATCGGCCTCGGGCTCGGCACGGCCATCGGCGCCGCGCTCGCCCGGCCCGACCGCCTCCCGGTGCTCGGCACCGGCGACGGCGGGTTCCTCATGGCGATCTCCGAGCTCGAGACGGCCGTGCGGCTGCGCGTCCCGCTCGTCGTGGTCGTCTACGACGACGCCGCCTACGGTGCCGAGGTGCACCACTTCGGCCCGGCCGACCCCACGGCCGATCTCGGCGCGGTCGTCTTCCCCGACGTCGACCTCGCCGCGATCGCCCGCGGCTACGGCGCGACGGGACTGACGGTGCGCTCGGTCGCCGACCTGGACGCCGTGGCCGACTGGCTCGCGAGCGGGCCGGCCGCGCCGCTCGTCATCGACGCGAAGATCGCGGCCGACGGCGGCTCGTGGTGGTTGCAGGAGGCGTTCCGCGGCCACTGAGCCCCGGGCGGAGGTCGTCGACGGGGTGGCGGATCGCCACCCCGTCTCCCGGACCCCACGGCCGCCGAAGTCGGATCGCGGTGCCTCGGGACGAGGTCACGGCTTGGTGTAGGAGACCCAGCCCTCCCAGACCTTCCGCGTCGAGAGGTAGATGCACGAGCTCGTCTTGATGTTCTTGTACCCGGAGTACGACGCCTTCCGGACGATCCCCTCCATGGCGCCGAGGCAACTGCTCTTCGTCGACTGCTGGATCCATTCGGTCACCGACGTCGCCGCGACCGCCGGTGCGGCCGCGACCAGGGATCCGCCGACGAGGGCGAGGCCGAGGGCGCTGCCGACGAGCGACTTCTTGAGACGGTTCATTCAATCCTCCGATTCACTGCGATGGACGATGCGTGAGGCGGATGAGGCGCGCGTCGCGCCCGACCCCGGTCCTCGCGCACAATCTCCCACGTTCGCGTCGTCGTTCGCGGGAGCGCCACGGCGCGCGGATCCCGGATCGTCAGGCCCCGCGGTTCGTGCGGCGCACCGTCTTCGGCGCGCGGCCCCCGAGGAACGAGCGCCCCGGGTCGACGAGGAAGCCCTGCCGGAGGGCCTCCCGGCCGATGAGCATCCGGAAGCCCATCTGGTCGCGGTTGGACAGCGAGACCTCGGCGGTCAGGTGCCGGCCGAGCAGCACGACGTCCATGAGCACGACGATGCGCTCCTCGCTGTGGCCCGACGACGAGCGCACGAGGCGCCGGTCGTGCACGGGGCACTCGACCGAGACGGCATCCTCCTCGGAGCCCTGCCACGGCAGGATGCGGAAGCGCACGTGCGGGTCGCCGTCCCGGTCGATCTCTTCCAGGTCGAACGCGTGGATCGCAGAGGAGCGCGCCCCCGTGTCGAGCTTCGCCTTCAGCCAGGGCACGTCGAGGTCGGGCAGGCTCACCCATTCGCGCCAGCCCGCGACCACGGGCGTCGGGACGACGGACTCCGAGGCATCCTGGCCGGTGCTTGAATAGGGGGGCTCGCTCACACCTCCATCATCCCAGGGGCTGAACCATGAAACTTGCGATCCTGTCGCGCGCGCCCCAGGCGTACTCGACGAAGCGTCTCCGCGCCGCGGCGGAGCAGCGGGGTCACACGGTGAAGGTGCTCAACACCCTGCGGTTCGCGATCGACCTGACGGCCGACGAACCCGACCTGCAGTTCCGGGGTCGCCGGCTCAGCGACTACGACGCGATCCTGCCCCGCATCGGCAACTCGATCACGTACTTCGGCACGGCCGTCGTGCGCCAGTTCGAGCAGATGGACGTCTACACGCCGAACACCGCGAACGGCATCGTGAACTCGCGCGACAAGCTCCGCGCGAACCAGATCCTCTCCCGCCACGGCATCGCGATGCCCGCGACGGCGTTCGTGCGCAACCGCGCCGACGTGCGGCCGGCGATCGAGCAGGTCGGCGGCGCTCCCGTCGTCATCAAGCTCCTCGAAGGCACGCAGGGCATCGGCGTCATCCTCGCCCCGACCGTGAAGGTCGCCGAGGCGATCATCGAGACACTGCACTCGACGAAGCAGAACGTCCTCATCCAGTCGTTCGTCTCCGAGAGCAAGGGCCGCGACATCCGCGCGCTCGTCGTCGGCGACCGCGTCGTCGCGGCCATGCGCCGCGTCGCGAACGGCGACGAGTTCCGCTCGAACGTGCACCGCGGCGGCACCGTCGAGCCCGTCGAGCTCGACCCCGCCTACGAGGCTGCCGCCGTGCGGTCGGCCCAGATCATGGGCCTGCGCGTCGCGGGCGTCGACATGCTCGAGGGCAACGACGGACCGCTCGTCATGGAGGTCAACTCGTCGCCCGGCCTGCAGGGCATCGAAGAGGCGACGAAGCTCGACGTGGCGGGCGCGATCATCGACTACATCGGCAACCAGGTCGCGTTCCCCGAGATCGACGTGCGCCAGCGCCTCACCGTCTCGACGGGGTACGGCGTCGCCGAACTGCTCGTGCACACGAACGCCGACCTCGTCGGCAAGACGATCGGCGAATCGGGCCTCTGGGACCGCGACATCACGGTGCTCACGCTGCACCGCGGCAGCTCGGTCATCCCGAACCCGCGCAAGGGGGTGCTGCTCGAGTCGGGCGACCGCCTGCTCTGCTTCGGCAAGCTCGAGGAGATGCGCTCGATGATCCCCGAGCGCCGTCGTCGCCGACCGAAGGTGCGCAAGCTCCCGAAGCAGCCGCTCCCCGAGGACTGAGCCGCTGCAATCGTCGGTCCAGGCGCGAAGCGCCTCGAGACCCGCATGAGGATGCCTCGTGCTCCGGCATCCACAGGCGGAACGGCCGATCGTGTCCGCCGTGGCAGGCTTGCCCGGTGATCCGCATCTCCACGTCGCCCTTCGCCCGCTCGATCGGGCTCGTCGCCGGCGGCTCGCTGGCGGTCGGACTCGTCTCGCTGCGTTTCGACGACGAGTACGACGACGTCCCCGGCTGGGTCTACATCGCCGCGGGCTTCGCGTTCATGTTCGCGGTCCTGTGGACGGTCCTGAAGCTCATGTACCCAGTGCTCGAGTGGGACCCGGAGCAGGGGCTCGTGCGCCTCGGCGGCCGCACGGTTCCGCTCGCGAGCGTGACCCGGGCCACGCGCAGCGTGTCGAACGCGGCCGCGTCCTACCTGACCTACCGGTTCCACTCGAGCGAGGGGCCGTCCGCGCGGGTGCTCGTCGCCGGTCGTCCGCTGCGCGGACTCGCGCCGGAGCAGCTCCAGGAGCTCGCGAAGTTCGTCGCCGCGCTGCCCGTGCCCGACACTGGGCTGAGCGCCCGGCAGGACCTGCTCGCGAGCGACCTGCAGACCAACGTCGGAGCGGGCGCGGTCTCGCCGGCGGCGCTCCTCGCCGAGCTCGGCGCGATCCTCGAGGGAACGGGCGAGGCCGTTCCCGAGGGCGTCGCCGCGGCCGTCTCCGCGAGCGGCCGTCCCGCCCCCGAGTTCATGCGGCCGGTCGTCGTCGATGGCCTGCCCGAGCTCACCGGCGCCCGCCTCGTCTCGATGCCGCAGGCGCAGGGGCTCGCCGAGCGCTGGGCGGCCGATGACGAGGATGCCGCGCGCCTCCTGCTCGCACGCTTCGCCGGGCAGATCCGCACCGTGCGCACGATCCGCGTCCTGAACTGGATCTCGTTCGTCCTTTCCAGCTCCGGTCTCGTGATCGGCATCGTGCAGACCGCGACCGAGGGCATCCCGTGGGCGTTCCTCCTGCTGCCCCTGTGGCCCGTGCTCTGGTTCTCCTCGACCGTCGCGCACGACCGGCTCGACGACGGCGTGCGGGCGACGGGCCGGGAGTGGCTCGCGGCCGGCGACGACGCCCGTCGGGCGCGCGGTCTCGCGACCCCGTTCATCGGCGCCTTCGAATCGCGCTCCTGGCGAGCGAAGTTCTGGCTCTCCTACAGCGGCATCGTGCTCGCGACCCTCCTGGTCATCGCGGGCATCGCCCTCATCGCCATCGAGCCCCTCTTCGCATTCGCCGGGATCGGCGTGCTCGTGCTCGCCGCCGCGGCGGCGACCGCGGGCGGGGTCGGGCTGTGGCTGAAGGGCGTCGGATCGGCCGAGGCGGCGACGGAGCTCGTGCGCCTGCTCGCGCTGCGGCTCGACCCGCCGGCCCTCGTCGAGGAGCCGCCGGGGAGCGCCCCCGTCGCGGCTGCAGCGCCTCTCCCGACGGTCTGAACCGCCTTCCGGGTCTCGCGTCGCCCGGCGGCCGCCTCAGCGGCCGAGCGCGGCCCGGATGTAGGCGAGCGCCTCGTCGGCGCTGAGCCCGAGACGATCGACGAGCGTCGCGTAGTCGGCGGCGGCGGTTTTCGCCCGACGCTCGGCGGGGTCGCCCAGCGCGGCGACGAAGGTGCCCGCGCGGCCGCGCGTCTCGATGACCCCGTCGGCCTCGAGCGCCTTGTACGCCTTCGCGACGGTGTTGACGGCGAGGTCGAGGTCGGCCGCGAGGGCCCGCACGGTCGGCAGCTTCGCGCCTGCGGCGAGCCGCTCGCCGCGCACGGCGTCGACGATCTGCACGCGGATCTGCTCGAACGGCGGCAGCACGCCCTCGGGGTTGACGGTGATGGTGATCATGCGGCGGTCCCCTTGCGCGGGTGCAGTCGCTCCACGGAACTGCGGCCCGTCGGGCGGATCGTGAAGGCGACGACGGCGGCGATGCCGAGCGCGACGGACGCCACGACGTACCCCGTGACCGCCGCGTCGCCGAAGAGCGTCCGGATGATGTCCGGTGCCCAGAAGGCGAGCACCGGCATGGCGAAGAGACCCGGCACCACGAAGAGGTTGTCGAGCGCGATGGCCCGGAGGCCGTCGTCCCAGCGGAGTTCGAGCTCGTTGCGGGCGCGGCGAGGAAGATGCGCGAGGCGCTCGGCGAGCAGTTCGACCGCGACGAGCGATCCGATGGCGGCGAGGGCGAACACGGCCGGGAGCACCTGGTCGAGTCCGGCGAACAGGCCGGCGGCGGCGAGCAGGGCGGCGCCGAGCACCAGCAATCGGAACAGCAGCACGGAGCGCGGGTCCGTGTAGTCGGACCGGCTGAGCGGCTCGACGCGTGCGACCCGGGGCAGCGCCGGGTCGAGGTGGAACCCGTGGACCGTGGTCGAGATCGCGAGCCCGACGAACGTGCACGCGCCGGGGACGTACGCGCACCAGTGCACGAACTCGGTCGGTGCGGGGTGGCCGGCGAGGGCGGCGATGAGCAGCGGCGGGAGGACGAGGGCGATGCCGATCGCGGCGCCCAGGATCGGCCCGCGACGCATCCGCTCGAGCCGGTCGTCGAGCCGGCCGAACTGCTCCTCGTCGATGGGCAGCTGCAGCCGCCGCCACAGGCGCTCGATCGCACGGGCTCGCTGCGCGGCCGTGAATCCGACGGACTGCCGGACGAGCTGGAACGCCATGAGCGGGGCCATGAGCCCCACGAACGTCAGGTAGTTGGTCGTCGCGCTCATGACCCGGCCCCCTCGAAGGCCTCCGGGTGCAGTCGACGCAGCGCCGCGCGCCCCGGCGGCCGGGCCGTGAAGACGACCAGGCCGACCAGCGCGACCACGGCGAGCACGAGATAGACGATCGAGTCGAAGACGGAGGCCCCGGCCGTCCCGATCATCGGCAGCCCGCCGACCACGAGCCCGGTGGCGCCGACGAGCGCGGGCACCCCGAAGAGTCCGTTGAGCGCGACCGCACGGAGACCGTCGTCCCAGCGGAGCTCCTCCTCGGTGCGCGCGTGCTGGGGGCGCCGTGCGAGCGCTGCGGCGAGGAGTTCCGTGCCGACGAGCAGCCCGATGGCGGCGAGGGCGAGGGCCGCCCGCAGGGTCGCGGCCGGTTCCGGGGACCAGAGCAGGAGCGCGGCGATCGCGACGACGGCGACCCCGACGCGTGCGCCGACGACGACGAGCGGTTCGAGGTAGTCGGCGGCCTGCCGGGCCTCGAGCCGTGCGACGCGGGGCGACGACGGGTCGAGCTCGAAGCCGGCGGCGGCGCTGCCGACGGCGAGCCCGGCGAGGGCACCCGCCATCGTGAAGTAGAAGAGGGGCAGGAAGAACAGGTACGACTCCCCTGCCTGCACCGCGACGGGGATGCCCGCGACCCAGCCGACCGCGGTGCCGATGATGGCAGCGCGCCGGAGCCGCGCCGCGCGCTCGAAGAGGCGAACCCTGATATCGCGGGACGTGTCGAGCCCGAGCCGGACGGCGAGCCGTTCGATCGCCCGCTGTTGCCCGAGCGGGCGGAACCCGATTGCGCCGCGGATCACGCCGATTCCGCCCATGGGGCCGAGCACGAGCGCGACGACGAGCGAAGCCAGTTGCGGGGCATCCATCGGCACCTCCCGGACGAGTTCTGTAGCAGCAATTGTCGCACGAGGCATCCGGCGCGTCAAGGAAAGCGGTTCAGTCGCGGGGGCGGTTCACCAGTCGGGAGAGCACGATCGCGGAGCGCGTGTGGTCGACGTTCGGGGCGATGCGCACGCGTTCGAGCGCGTCCTCCAGGGTCGAGATGTCGCGGGCGCGCATCTGCAGCACCGCATCGGCGTCGCCCGTGATCGTGCCCGCGTAGACGACCTCGGGCACGTCCTGCAGGATGCGTCGGAGCTCGTCGGGCGCGACCGTGCCGCGGCAGAACAGCTCGACCCACGCCTCGGTGCCCATGCCGTCGACCGCCGGGTCGACCTGGATCGTGAAGGAGCGGATGACGCCGTCGGCGACGAGGCGGTCGACGCGGCGCTTCACGGCCGAGGCGGAGAGGCCTACCTGCGTGCCGATGGCGCCGTAGGACGCGCGCGCGTTCTGCCGCAGGCGGTCGAGGATCGCGCGATCGAGCTTGTCCATGCGGGAAGCATAGGGAAGATGTTGTGTCGAACACCGACCTCGCGCGTGAACGCTGCGTTTCGCAATCAGCCTGTGATGGAAACGCGAAACCGGGGCGCACGCTTCGTGCGCCGCCGCATCCGCCCCCGACGCGCCTCGTCTGCCGTGGCGGGTTGCATACCCGCCGGGGCCCGGTTCTAGGGTGGGGGGATGGCCAGCACGCCCCGCATCGCCGTCCAGCTCCAGCCCCAGCACGCCGAGTACGGCGCGATCCGCGACGCGGTGCTCCGCGCCGAGGACCTCGGCGTCGATCTCGTCTTCAACTGGGACCACTTCTTCCCGCTCTCCGGCGATCCGGACGGCAAGCACTTCGAGGCGTGGACCATGCTCGGCGCCTGGGCGGAGCAGACGGAGCGCGTCGAGTTCGGCACGCTCGTCAACTGCAACGGGTACCGCAACGCCGATCTCCAGGCCGACATGGCGCGCACCCTCGACCACATCTCGGCGAAGGGCACCGGCACGGGCCGCTTCATCTTCGGTACCGGCTCCGGCTGGTTCGAGCGGGACTACGACGAGTACGGCTACGAGTTCGGCTCGGTCGGCACTCGACTCGACCTGCTCGCCGAGTCGCTGCCGCGCATCGAGGCGCGCTGGGCGGAGCTCAACCCGGCGCCGACCCGCAGGATCCCGGTGCTCATCGGCGGCAAGGGCGAGCAGAAGACCCTGAAGCTCGTCGCGAAGCACGCCGACATCTGGCACAGCTACGTCGGCCCCGACGACATGCCGCACAAGCTCGACGTGCTGAAGCAATGGGGCGAGAAGGTCGGCCGCGACACTGGCGAGGTCACGATCTCGAGCGAGCTCGGCCGCAAGGGCGACGCGGAACGCGCCGACGAGCTCTACCAGCTGGGAGCACGCCTCTTCACGGTCGCCGTCTCCGGGCCCGACTACGACCTCGAGCCCGTCCGCTTCTGGCTGCGCTGGCGCGACGCGCACTGACGCGTACCGACGCGAACCGTTGCCGATCCGGCGGGCGGCTCAGTTCCGCACGTAGAGGTGGAACGCGCCGTCGCGTCGCCAGCGGACATCCGTCTGGCGCCCGTCGATCGAGAACGAGAGCCGCAGCGCACCGTCGTCGAGGAACTCGCCGATGCTCTGCGCGCACGTGAAGAAGTCGGAGCCCTCGGGCGTGCGCACCATGAGGCAGAGTTCGGTGCGACGCATGGCGACGTAGCCCGTCCACCCGCTCGGGTCGGTGTAGAGCAGGCGGAAGCTCGCCGGCTCCAGGGCCGGCGGCGGATCCGCGGGCACGTCATCGTCGGTCTGCTCGCGAGCGAAGACGTTGAGGGCGCGGGTCGTCTGCGCCGGTCGCTCGCTCGACCTCGGATCCACCGTCTCGTCGGTCTCCGCTGCGGCGCCGGCGAGGTCATCCGGCCCGAGTTCGACGGCGACGCCGGCGTCCTCGCCCCCGGCGCCGTCCTCGGCCCGGCTGAAGAACGACGCCCCGGCGACCACGGCGAAGCCGGCCGCGACGGCGACCGCGCCGATCAGGATGCGCCGTCGGCGGACTCCTCCTGCGGGCTCCTCCGCCCGAGCATCGCCGGTCTGCAGCAGCAGCGGGTCGCCGAAGACGTCGGGGGTGCGGACCGCGGCGGGGCGTTCGCCGAACGGCTCCTCGCCCTCCGACTCGGCCGAGACGCGGGTCGTCGCGACGTCGTCCGTCGCCTCGGGGGTCGTGTCGTCGCGTCGCCGGAGTTCGGCACGGGCGGCGGCGCGGAGCGCGTCCTCCGTGCCCGACCCCCACGCGAGCCGTTCGAGGTCGCGTCGATCCGTCGACCCGAGCTCCGGCTCCGGTTCGTCCGATTCGTCGTCGGGCATCCTCGCCATCCTGCATCCCCTCCGGCTCGGGCGCCGCACGCATCAGCGTGGCCCTGGAGGCGCGCGGCCGCCAGAGCGGGGTGGACGGGCTGCTCGCTCAGCCGTCGCGGTGGGAGAATTCGACCGAGCCGTCGACCTTCCACGTGGCGCCGGTGACGCCGCTGCCGTCGTCCCAGTAGACGTCGATGCGGCCGGCGTCGAGGAACGTGGGCGTGTCGGGCCAGCAGTTCGTCCCGGCCGCGGTGTCGCTCACCACGATGAGGCAGATCGAGTCGGCGCTCGCCGCATCGATCGTCGCGGATCTGCCCGCATACGCCGCGAGCTCGCCGTCCGCCGAGAGCAGGCGGAGGGTGGCGGCATCCATCTCGCCGACCGCGGCGAGGTCGCGCGACGCGTCGGGGAGATCGGCGGGGATCTGCTGGCGGACGAAGACGTCCAGGGCGATCGGCTCCGGCTCGCTCGCGGGTGGTGAAGCCGCGGGGCTCGGTGCATCGGTCACCGCGACGGTGGTCTCGTCGTCGCGGACGAGCAGGGAGACCGAGACCGCGACGACGGCGAGCGCCGCGACGACCGAGAGCAGCGCGAAGCCGACGGCTCGTCCCCGGTTCGGCGGTTCCTCAGCAGGCACGTCGTCGGGCTCCGCGGCGGAGTACGTCCGACCGGCACCCGGTTCGTCGAACTCGTGGGGGAACGGGACGCCACGCGTCGTCACGAGGTCGCGGCGCGGGGCGGCCAGCGCCGCGAGTTCGGCACGGGCCGCGTCGCGCTCGGCGTCGTCGGCGTCGCTGCCCCACGCGACCCGCTCGAGCTCGCGACGATGAGCCGGATCCGGCTCCGCGGGCTCCGCGGGAACGGCGTCGGCGTCGGGGTCCGGGTTCGGGCGGTCGGACATGCGGCTCCGTTCGGTTCGGCGCAATCGTACGAGGACGGGGAACGGCCGTTCGCGGCAGGGTGCACCGACGTTCTGCGTCCTCGCGGCAGGTGATCGTCATCCTGCCCCATCGGCGGCCCCGCTGCGCGGATGGTGCGCCAGCAGCGCGGGAGGCAGCCCTGCAACCCACCGGGCGGTGCGCCCGGCGAGCGATCGACGCGCCGAACATTGCAGTCAAAGAGCGAGAACGCACGGATGCTGCGCGTGATGCGAAACGAAAGCGCGGCTGTTGCGCGCACACTGGAAGCGGCGTCTCACGTGGTGAGGCTCGAATCCGAGCGACCTGGTCCGCCCCAGCCGCTGCATCGCAGCCGACCAGCCAGGAGTCGACATGACGCTGACCCAGCCGACCGCCCGCCCCGCCGAAGGCCGTACGCCGAGCCCCCGCCGCATCCTGATGTGCCGCCCCGAGCGCTTCACCGTGCGCTACTCGATCAACCCGTGGATGCATCCCGACCGGCCGACCGACACCGAGCGCGCACTCGCCCAGTGGCGGACCCTCGTCGAGGCCTACGAGCAGCTCGGGTTCGAGATCGAGTACATCGAGCCCCTCGAGCACACGCCCGACATGGTCTACGCGGCCAACGGCGGCTTCGTGCTCGACGGCATCGCCTACGGCGCGAAGTTCGCCCACCCCGAGCGCGCCGACGAAGGCCCCGCCTACCTCGAGCGCCTCGGCGAGCTCGGCTACCGGATGCACGCCGCCGTCGAGACGAACGAGGGCGAGGGCGACTTCCTCCTCGTCGGCGACGCGATCCTCGCCGGTCACGGCTTCCGCAGCGACGCGAGCTCCCACGACGAGATCGCGGAGCTCTTCGGTCGTGAGGTCGTGCCGCTCCGGCTCGTCGACCCGAGCTTCTACCACCTCGACACCGCGCTCGCCGTGCTCGACCCGACGCCGGGCCGCGAGCACATCGCCTACCTCCCGAGCGCTTTCGACGAGGCATCCCGGACCGTGCTCGCCGAGCGCTACCCCGACGCGATCATCGTCGCCGAGGAGGATGCCGCGGTGTTCGGCCTCAACGCGTTCGGCAACGGCCGCGACATCGTGATCGCCGCGCAGGCGACCGGCTTCGCGGCCCAGCTGGAGGCCGCCGGCTACCGTCCGATCGGCGTCGACCTGTCCGAGCTCCTGCTCGGCGGCGGCGGCGTCAAGTGCTGCACCCTGGAGCTCCGATGAACCTCGACACCGCCCTGCCCGCCGAGACCGACGCCACGCGAGCGGCGATCGCGGTCGAGGATGCCTCGCTCGCGCACAACTACCACCCGCTGCCGGTCGTCATCGACCGGGGCGAGGGCGCCTGGGTGTTCGACGTCGACGGCCGCCGCTACCTCGACTGCCTCGCCGCGTACAGCGCGGTGAACTTCGGCCACGGCAACGAGCGCCTGCTCGCCGTGGCGCGGGCGCAGCTCGACCGCCTCACCCTCACGAGCCGCGCGTTCCGCAACGACCGCCTCGGGCCGTTCGCGTCGGCGCTCGCCGAGCTCGCCGGCAAGGACATGGTCCTGCCGATGAACACGGGCGCCGAGGCCGTCGAGTCCGGCATCAAGGTCGCCCGTGCGTGGGGCTACCGCGTCAAGGGCGTGCCCGAGGGCCGCGCGAACATCATCGTGATGGCGGGCAACTTCCACGGCCGCACGACCACGATCGTCTCCTTCAGCGACGACCCCGACGCCCGCGACGGCTTCGGCCCCTACACGCCGGGCTTCCGCACGGTGCCCTACGGCGACGCGGCCGCGGTCGAGGCCGCGATCGACGCCGACACGGTCGCGGTGCTCGTCGAGCCGATCCAGGGCGAGGCCGGCGTCGTCGTTCCGCCCGCCGAATTCCTGCCGCGGCTGCGCGAACTCTGCGACGAGCACCGCGTGCTGCTCGTCGCCGACGAGATCCAGTCGGGCCTCGGCCGGACCGGCGCGACCTTCGCGTGCGACCGGGTCGGCGTCGTGCCCGACCTCTACCTGCTCGGCAAGGCGCTCGGCGGCGGCATCGTGCCGGTCTCCGCGGTCGTGGGGAATGCCGACGTGCTCGGCGTGCTGCGCCCCGGCGAGCACGGTTCGACGTTCGGCGGCAACCCGCTCGCGGCGGCCGTCGGCCACGAGGTCGTCGAGCTCCTCGCCGAGGGGGAGATGCAGGAGCGCGCCCGCATGCTCGGCGAGCGGTTGCGCACCCGGCTCGACGCGCTCGTCGGCCACGGCGTGACCGCGGTCCGCACCGCGGGGCTCTGGGCGGGCATCGACATCGACCCCGCCGTCGCGACGGCCCGCGAGGTCTGCGAGCGGCTGCTCGCCGACGGCATCCTCGCGAAGGACACCCACGGGCAGACGGTGCGGCTCGCGCCGCCCATCGTCATCGAGGCGGCCGACCTCGACTGGGCGATCGACCGGCTCGAGGCGGCGCTCGCCCCGTCGGTCGAGTAGGGAGCGCAGCGGGCGTATCGAGACCGGCTCACGAGGTCTCGATACGCTCCTTCGTCGCTACTCGACCGGCGGGGGCAGCATCGAGGGCGACGTTCCCCGTCGGTCGAGTAGGGAGCGCAGCGAGCGAATCGAGACCGGCTCACGAGGTCTCGATACGCTCCTTCGTCGCTACTCGACCGGCGAGGGCAGTATCGAGACCGGCGGGCGGCTCGTCGCTACGGGACCGGCGTTCGAGCCGTCACCCGGCTCGCGAAGGCGAGCGCGCGCGCCAGGGCCAGCTCGGCGACCTCGGGCCCGGCCTCGCGCCACCGGTGGCCGGCGCCGGGGTGGACGTCGAACTCGACGTCCACCCCGGCGCGACGGAGCGCTTCGGCGAACGACTCGGACTGTGCGAGCGGCACCGGCACGTCGCGGTCGCCGGCGGCCAGGTGGAACGGCGGCGCGTCCGGGTGGACGTGGTCCACCGGGCTCGCCGCACGAGCGGCCTCGGGCATCGCCGACACGGCGCCGCCGATCCAGCGCGCCTCGGCCGATTCGGGGTCGTCGAAGATCCCGCGGGCGCGCGTGAGCGCCTCGAGGTCGTGCGGGCCGTACCAGTCGACGACGCCGACGACGCCGCGCTCCCGGATGCCCGCCCCGAGGCCGAGCAGGGCGGAGATCGTGCCGCCCGCCGACTCGCCCCAGAGCACGATTCGGTCGGGGTCGAGGCTGTGCACGTCGGCGTCCGCCCGCAGCCGGTCGATCGCCGCCGAGACGTCATCGAGCTGGGCCGGGAAGCGCGCCTCGCCGCTCAGCCGGTAATCGACCGACGCGACCGCGAACCCGGCGGCGGCGATGCGGGCGAACCCGTCTTCGGGCGGTGCGCCGAACCCGCGGCGGTCGCCCCACTGCCACCCGCCGCCGTGCATGAACACGACGAGCGGGTGCCGCCCGCCCGTCTCGGCCGGAGGCGCGGCCGGCAGGTGCAGGTCGAGGCTGAGCGGACGGAACCCCTCGCGCTCGAGATAGACGAGATCGAGGATGCTCCGGTGCGCGTTCACCCGCCCAACCTAGCGGCGGGCGAGCGGCGGCCCGTGACGCCCGCCACGGTGCCCGCTAGGCTCCACCCCATGAGCGGTTCGGGGGGACCGTCGACGCCGGGCGAAGCGCCGGAGTCGAGCGGGTCGGCAGCGGGGCAGTCGGGGCAGACCGGTCAGGGCACGGCGGTGAGCGGCGAGCACCATCGCACGTTCTTCGGCCAGCCGTGGTCGCTCGTGCACATCTTCGGGGTGGAGGCGTGGGAGCGGTTCAGCTTCTACGGCATGCAGGTCGTGATGACCTACTACCTCTACTTCTCGATCGCCGAGGGCGGGCTGGGACTTCCGCAGGCGACCGCGGTCGGCATCATCGGCGCCTACGGCGGATCGGTCTACCTCTCGACCATCCTCGGCGCGTGGATCGCCGACCGCGTGCTCGGCTCGGAACGCACCCTGTTCTACAGCGCGATCGTGATCATGCTCGGACACATCGCCCTCGCGATCATCCCCGGCTTCGGCGGCGTGATCTCGGGCCTCATCCTCGTCGCCGTCGGCAGCGGCGGGCTCAAGGCCAATGCCACCTCGGTGGTCGGCACGCTCTACGCGCCCGACGACACGCGACGCGACGCCGGCTTCTCGCTGTTCTACCTCGGCATCAACCTCGGCGCGTTCTTCGGCCCGATCATCACGGGCTTCCTCCGCGTCAACGTCGGCTTCCACTGGGCGTTCGGCGCCGCCGCCATCGGCATGGCGCTCGGTCTGCTGCAGTACTCCTTCGGTCGCAAGGCACTGCCGCCCGAGGCATCCGTCATTCCGAACCCGTTGCCGCGCTCGCGCTACGGGCTGTTCATCGGCATCGCCCTCGCCGGCATCGCCGTCATCCTCGTGCTCGTCTTCACCGGCGTCATCACGGCGGGCAACCTCTCCGCCGTCGTCGCCCTCGTCACCGTCGTCGCCGCGATCGCCTACTTCGCGGTCATCCTCACGTCGAAGGCGATCACGAAGATCGAGCGTTCGCGCGTCTTCGGTTTCATCCCGCTGTTCATCACGAGCGTGGCGTTCTGGTCGCTCTACCAGCAGCAGTTCACCGTCGTGCCCGTCTACGCGGAGAGCCGCCTGGACCGCGAGATCTTCGGCTGGGAGATGCCGCCGGACTGGGTGCAGTCCATCAACCCGGTGTTCATCATCATCCTGTCGGGCGTGTTCGCGGCGCTCTGGACGAAGCTCGGCTCACGACAGCCGTCGACGCCCGTGAAGTTCGGCATCGGCACCGTCATCATGGGCCTGGCGTTCTTCCTGTTCCTCCCGTTCGCGGGCGGCGGACCGAACTCGACGCCGCTCATCGCGATGGTGGGCATCCTGCTCGTCTTCACGATCGCCGAACTGCTCGTCTCGCCCGTCGGTCTCTCGGTCACGACGAAGCTCGCACCCGAGCGCTTCCACACGCAGATGGTGGCGCTGTTCTTCCTCTCGGTCGCGCTCGGGACCTCGATCTCCGGCTGGCTCGCCCAGTTCTACAACGCTGAGGACGAGGTGGCGTACTTCTCGATCATCGGCGGCATCGCCGTGGTGCTCGGCGTGCTCCTGCTGCTCGTGACGAAGCCCGTGCTGAAGCTCATGCAGGGCGTTCGCTGAGCCGTCGGGGGAACTGACGAGGATGCCTCGCGGCATCCGCTCGAGGATGCCCGAGCCGGCCCGGGATGCCGCGCGGGGCGTCAGCCGAAGACGCCGGTGAGGCGCTCTTCGAGCACGCGACCGCGCGCATCCGCCCGTGCGCCGACGAACACGCCCTCGGGGCCGGACTCGGCGACGAGGATCGGCGGGATGTCTTCGAGCGACGCCCCGGCCAGCACCGGCCGGTTCGCGTTGAAGCCGCGCACGATGTCCTCGCGCAGCCGCCCCCAGGCGCCGCCGAGCACGATCGCCGACGGGTCGAGGGTCATGGCGAGCAACTGCAGCGCGCGCCCGATCCACATCGAGGCGTCGAGCCACGCCCACTTCGCCCGGTCGTCGCCCGCGTGCACGAGGGCGACGAACTCGTCGAGCGCGGCCTCCCGGCCGAACTCGAGGGCGACGTCCGCGAGACCGGCGCGCTCCAGGATCGCGTCGGGTCCGGCGACGGTCGTGAGGCAGCCGCGCTGACCGCAGCCGCAGCGGATGCCGTCGTAGTCGATGGGGAGGTGGGCGAGATCGCCCGCGAGGCCGTGCCCGCCGTCGACGAGCCGGCCGCGCGCGATGATCGCGCTGGAGATGCCGCCGTGGTCGCCGATGTAGAGCAGGTCCTCGACCTGCGGAAGATTCTCGCGCTCCGCGAGGCCCGCGGCGCGCCCCGCCGTCTCGAGCCGGATCTCGCCGGGCAGCATGGCGACGAGGGAGCCGAGGAAGTCGAGCCGCTCGCGGAGCCCGGCGAGCACGTCGACGGTGCCCCAGCCGAACGCCGTGTCCGACACCACGAGCTGCGGCTCGCCCGCGACGGTCGCCGGCACCACCAGGACGACGTCGGCGATGGTGCCGTCCTCGCGGTCGACCTGACCGAGCGCGCGGCGGAGCACGGTCGCCACGACGTCGAGGACGTGGTCGTAGTCGCCGGGATCGCCGTACGGCTCTACGAAGCGGGAATGTTCATCGCCGTCGAGGCCCGCGACCGTCGCCACGGCCGTCATCGACCCGAGCACGATCGTCACGAGCCGGCCGTGGCGTCCGACGAGGGACACGTCGCGGCTGCCCGAGACCGTCTCGACGAGGCCGGTCGCCTCGAGGATCGGCACGAGCGCCGACACGCGCTGCCGGGACAGCCCGCTCGCCTCGGCGAGTCCGGTGCGCGTCGCCGGCCCGGCGATCGCCAGGTGCGTCAGCAGCCGGCGCGCCTCGGCCCGACGCACATCGTCGAGTGTCGCGATGGGTGCGGAAACGTCGCTGATCGAGTCCCCCGAGCTCATTGGCTCAGTGTGGCACAGCGCGGGGTCGCACGGCAGTCGGGTTCCGCGGCCGGCTGCCGTGTCGGCCTGTGCGCCGGCCCCGGGTTAGGCTATGCATCCCCCCAGGTTTCGGACGAAGGACCCGCTATGCCCGCCGCTTCTTCGCGCTTCGCCGGGCTCGACGGGCTCCGCGGGGTCGCGGCGCTCGTCGTGGCCGTCCACCACGCGCTCCTGACCGTGCCGGCGTTCGCGGCGCCGTACTACGGCCGCCCTGTCGAGGGCCGACTCGTGGAACTCATCACCCTCACCCCCGTGCACCTGCTGTGGGCCGGCACCGAAGCCGTCTACCTCTTCTTCGTGCTCTCGGGGTTCGTGCTCGCGAAGTCCGCTCAGTCGCCGCGCTTCGACTGGTTCCGCTACGTCCCGTCTCGTCTCGTGCGGCTCTACCTGCCGGTCGCCGCCGCGGTCGTGTTCGCCGCGGTGACCATCGCGCTCGTGCCTCGCACCGAACCGCAGGCCAGCCCCTGGCTCGAAGCCCGCCCCGACGCGTACGGCCCGACCTCCGTCATCTCCGATCTCTTCCTCGTCAGCGGCGTCTCGCGGGTCGTGAGCCCGTTCTGGTCGTTGCAATGGGAGATCATCTTCTCCCTGCTGCTGGCGGCGTTCGTCGCGGTCGCCGTGAAGCTGCGTCCCTGGATCGTCGTCGTCGTGAGCATCACGCTGTCGACGGTCGGCGCCGTGGCGCCGCATCCTGCGCTGCAGTACCTGCCGATGTTCGCGATCGGCGTCGCCCTCGCGCAGCTCCGACCGGAGCAGTCGAAGGCCGTCGGAGCCTTCCGTGGGATCGTGCTCCCGCTCGCGCTACTCGTCGCCGCGTTGCTGGCGACGGTCTCGCACTGGCTCCTGCTCGGTCGCGTGCCGGACGAGTGGCTGATCCCGATCGCCCACCCGCTGGCGCTGCTCGGCGTCACCACGCTCGTCGTGCTGGCCGCCTGGTGGCCGCCGCTGTCGCGCTTCTTGGCGTGGCGCCCACTGGCGTGGCTCGGGCTGATCTCGTTCAGCCTCTACCTCGTGCACGAGCCGATCGTCATCGCCATGGCCTTCTTCACCGAGAACTCCTACGCCCCGCTGCTCATCGGCGTCCCGCTCGCCCTGCTGGTCGCGTGGGGGTTCTTCCACCTCGTCGAGCGGCCGGTGCACGGCTTCGCGCGACGGATCAAGAACGGCGAGCCGCTCACCCGTCCGTCGAAGCGCTCGGAGCTGCAGCGGACGAGCTGAGCCCCTCGCGCTGCCACTCGGCGATGAAGCGCCGAGCGAGCAGGCGGTGCCCCTCCTCGTTCAGGTGCAGGGCGTCGAAGGCCACCGCGGCGTCGAGGTCGGCGTCGATCCAGCGGTCGGCGTCGGTCGGGCCGACGTAGTCGGCACCCGCCGCGAGCGCGGCCGTGCGGATCGGATCACGGAGCCGGGACATCCGGGGGCCTTCCTGGACGCTCGGGGCGACCGGGCCGAACACCACGACGCGAGCGTCGGGCCACTGGGCTTTCGCGGTCTCGACCGTGGCCTCGACGGCCATCGCGACGAGGTCGGCGTCGTACGGATAGTCATTGAGGCCGCCCTGCAGCACGACGACGTCGGGCGCCTGGTCGAGGGAGAGGTGGCGGAGCCGCTCGCGATAGCTCGCCGCGGTGCTGCCGTCGGTGCCCGTGTCCTTGACGAACCCGGTTCCGCCGACGGCGTCGACGTCCAGGTCCCAACCCAACCGTTCGGCGACGATGTCCTGCCAGGGACGGTCGTCGGCGCCGAGCCCGTAGCCGGCGGAGTACGAGTCGCCGACGACGAGCACGTCCTGCTGCTCAGCGGCATACGAGTCCGCTTCGGCCCGGGACGTGGGCGCGGCCGTCGTCGGTCCGGCGGTCGACGGGGCCGGAGTCAGCATCATCTCCGCGCTCGCGGTCGACGCCGCGCAGCCGGTCGCTCCGAAGAGGAGTGCGGCTGCAAGCACGGCGAGGTGGAGGTGCGAACGTCGGGTACCCACCGATGCAGGATACGGGCGGAAGCAATGAGGCCCCGTCACCGTGCTGTCGAGAGCGGCCTCCGACCGAGTCGCGGAGCCTGCGGCCGCCCTCAGCGGAACGGCTCAGGTGAGCGCGCGGACCGAGCCGAACCCGTCGTGCACCGTCTCCGGCAGCGGGGCGTCGAACACCTCGACCTCGGCGTTGCGGGGGGAGTACTTCGGCCAACCCGGATCGAGCTGGTGCACGAATGCGACCGCATCGGCGTGCAGCGCACCGGCGAGCATCGTGGGCGGGTTCGGGCCGAGCGCCGCGGCGACCCCGTCCGCAGCGAGACGGTCGAAGAAGAACGGCAGGTCGGAGCAGTGCACCGCCCGCTTGCGCTGCGCGCGGGAGCGCCACGCGAAGCGGGCGAGCCACGTCTTGGCGGGTCCGCGCACCTCGGCGAGTTCGAGCGCGAAGGCGCGGAACACCCGGTCGCTCACGTAGCGCCCCGCCCACCCCGCCGTGCCGCCGCGCAGGCCGGCGTTGTCGGCCACCCAGTCGCGCCGCCGACGCCGCGGGATGCCGAGCCGGCGGAGCATCCACGATTTCGGGAGGAATCGGAGCGCGCCGCGGTGCGCGTCGAAGAGCTTGGCGAACTCGTCGTCGGTGGCGGTGAGCACGAGCGGGATTCCGGCGCCGAGACCGCGCCGCGCCGCTTCGAGGATGCCGTGGGGGATGAGGTCGCCGTCGATCGTCGGCGCGAACCCGGGGCCGTCGTCGAGCAGCTCCCGGGTTGCGGCCGTGGGCTTGAGGCCGCCGGCCGCGGCTTCCGTCTCGAGCTTGGCGATGCGCTCGGGGCTGAGCGACGAGAATCCGGCGACGGTCGGCTCGACTCCGCCGAGGGCGGCGAGCGCCCGTCCGATGCGTTCGGCGCGTTCCGGCGCGACGCCCGCGTCGAGCCCCGACATCGACCAGGCGGCGCGGAACAGCCCGCGGGCGCGCGGCATCCCGAGCAACGTCAGCACGGCGGCCGCGCCGGCCGACTGCCCGGCGATCGTCACGCGCGAGGGGTCGCCGCCGAACGCGCGGATGTTGCCCTGCACCCACTCCAGCGCGAGCAGCCAGTCCAGCACGGCGCGGTTCGCCGGGGCGTCCTCGATCCAGCCGAAGCCGTCGAGCCCGAGCCGGTACGAGACGTTGACCGTGACGACGCCGTCGCGGTTGAACGCGCCGCCGTCGTACCAGGGGCTCGCCGGGGAGCCCGCGGTGAAGCCGCCGCCGTGGAAGAACACGAGCACCGGCAACGCGGCCGCGGGATCGGTCGAGGGCGTGAAGACGTCGACGTTGAGGACGTCGTCGCCGGGGATCGCCGGTTCGGGGATGAAGGTGCCGGGCAGCTCGGCGCGGAGCGGCGTGGCGCCGTGGAAGCGGGCCTCGCGGATGCCGGACCAGCGGGCCCTCGGCATCGGGGGTTGGAAGCGCAGCATGCCGACGGGCGCCTCGGCGAACGGGATGCCGAAGAACGTGATCGTGCCGTCGGCCCGGCGCCGCCCGCGGAGCGAACCCGCCGGTGCGGTCACCACGACGTTCTCCGGGTCCTCCTGGAACGCGTCGACCGGGAACCCGTCGGGCACCGCAGCCGCCCGGCCGGGTGCCGGCGGGAGCGGCTCGGCGGCACGTGCCGGTGCGTCAGGGGCGTCGGCGCTGCTCGCGCCGGGATCGTGCTGCAGCGTCATCCTCGACCTCCCCCGACTGACGATGGATGCCTCGACCGTAGCGGGTCGGCGGCGCCGGGGGAACGAGTGCGGACGGATGACTCGGACCGCGCGTCAGCGTGCGGCAGTGCGGGGGAGCAGACCCGCGACGAGGTCGTCGACGATCTCGTCGGTCGTCGTGCCGGGGTCGATGGGGCTCGTCAGGCGGTCCAGCAGCAGACCGTCGATCGCGTAGTGGAAGAGCGCGACCTCCCGCCGGCCGCCGGGCAGACCCGCGGCGACGTTGAACTCGACGTCGGCGTCGAAGCCGGCGCGTTGCCAGGCGCCGAGCACCGCCTCGAGGTCGGGACGTCGGGATGACTCGAGGCGGAGTTCGAAGAGGGCGAGCGTCACCTCGCGTTCGTCGCTGAGGCGGCGCACGATGTCGCGGAGGTAGTCGGCGAAGAGCGCGGGGCCGGGTTCGGCGTTCGCCCGGCGTTCGAGGTCGGCGGCGGTCGGCATGAGTCGTTCGCCGATGCGCTCGACGAGTCCGGCGACCAGGGCGTCGCGGCTGCGGAAGTAGTTCGCGGTGGTGCCGACGGGCACGCCCGCGGCCTGGTCGACCGCACGGTGGGTGAGCCCGCGGGAACCGTCCCGGGCCAGTACGAGGAGCCCCGCATCCGCGATCGCGCGCCGTCGGACCTCGTTCTTCGCCATTCTGCCTCCTCGGTCGTCGCCGGTCGTGGACTCGAGGGTAGCGCGAACCACTACAGCTGCGGTAGTTTCGCAATCACTACAGATGTTGTGATTCAGGAGGAACCGATGCGAGAACTCGTGTACTACGTCGCCGTCAGCCTCGACGGCTTCATCGCCGGACCGCACGGCGAGTTCGACGCCTTCCTCGTCGAAGGCGACCATATGGACGGCATCAATGCCGACTGGGCCGACACGATCCCGACGGCCGTCGCCGAGCACCTCGGGATCGCTCAGAACCGCTCGGTCGTCGACACCGTGCTCATGGGCTGGAACACGTATGCGGTCGGCCTGCCGCACGGGGTCGTGAGTCCGTACCGGCACCTGCGGCAACTCGTCTTCACGGGGTCGCACGCCGTGGAATCCGACGAGGTCGAAGCGAGCGCCGAGAACCCGGTGGAGGTGGTCCGCCGGCTGAAAGCCGAAGAAGGCGCCGCGATCTGGCTGTGCGGCGGCGGCGCGCTCGCCGCGACCCTCGCCGGCGAGATCGACCGGCTCGTGCTGAAACGCCAACCCCTGCTGTTCGGGTCGGGCATCCCGCTCTTCGGATCGCGGCCGTATGCGCCCGAGCGATTCGACGAGGTCGGGACGACGGCGTACCGCAGCGGGGTCGTCGTGTCGGAGTTCGAGCGAATCCGGGACTGAGACGCCGACGGGCCGGTCGGGCGGAAGCCCGGCCGGCCCGTCGAGTGCGCGGGATCAGTCGGCGTCGGGGGCGGCGGCATCCGGCGCGGTCGCCTTCGCGACGGCCGGCTTCGTCGACTTCGTCGCGGTGCGCCCGGGCGCCGAGGAGGCTGTGGTCCTGGCTGCGGTCTTCGCAGTGGCGGACTTCGCCGCGACCGTCTTGGCCGGAGCGGCGGTCGCCGCGGCCGTCTTGGCCGCCCGCGCCGTCGTCGGCTTCGCCGCAGCCGTCGTGCGCGGCGCGCGGACCGTGCGCGGTTTCGCCTCGGCGATCGCCTCGGCCTGCGCGGCGACGGCGGGCCGGACGCGCGTGAAGCGCGAGAGTTGCGTGACGTGCTGCGGGCCGAGTTCGTCGAGGGTGCGCACCTCGAGCAGCTTCATCGTGCGGACGATCTCGTTCGAGAGGATCTCGATCGTCTTGTCGACGCCGCGGCGGCCGCCGGCCATGAGGCCGTAGAGGTAGGCGCGGCCCACCATGGTCGACTTCGCGCCGAGCGCGACGGCGGCGACGATGTCGGCGCCCGACATGATGCCGGTGTCGACGAGCACCTCGGTGTCGCCGCCGACCTCGCGGGCGACCTCGGGCAGCAGCTCGAACGGGACGGGCGCGCGATCGAGCTGGCGTCCGCCGTGGTTGGAGAGCACGATGCCGTCGACGCCGAGGCCGGCGAGGATCTTCGCGTCGGCGAGGGTCTGCACGCCCTTCACGACGAGCTTGCCGGGCCACATCCCGCGGATGATCTCGAGGTCGTCGAAGGAGATCGTCGGGTCCATCGCCGAATCGAGCAGCTCGCCGACGGTGCCGCCGGTGGAGGAGAGCGAGGCGAACGTCAACGGCTCGGTGGTGAGGAAGTTGATCCACCAGGCGGGCCGCGGGATGGCGTTGAGGACCGTCTTCGGCGTGAGCTGCGGCGGGATCGAGAAGCCGTTGCGCTTGTCGCGCAAGCGCGCACCGGCGACGGGGGTGTCGACGGTGAAGTGCAGGGTGTCGAAGCCCGCGGCGGCGGCGCGGCGCACGAGCTCGTACGAGCGCTCGCGCTCGCGCATGACGTAGAGCTGGAACCACAGCCGGCCGTCGGGGTTCGCGGCCCGCACGTTCTCGATCGACGTCGTGCCGAGCGTCGAGAGCGTGAAGGGGATGCCTGCGGCGCCGGCCGCGCCGGCGCCGGCGATCTCGCCCTCGGTCTGCATCAGGCGGGTGAAGCCGGTCGGGGCGATCGCGAACGGGAACGCGCTCGGTCCGCCGAGCGCCTCGCGCGACGTGTCGACGTCGGCGACATTGCGCAGGATGCCGGGGTGGAACTCGATGTCCTGGAACGCCTGGCGGGCGCGGGCGAGCGAGATCTCGCCCTCGGCGGCGCCCTCGGTGTACTCGAACGCGGCCTTCGGGGTGCGGCGGTGGGCGATCCTGCGCAGGTCCGCGATCGTCAGCGCGTGCTCGAGGCGGCGGTCGGTCGGGTTCATGGTGGGCGCCTTGAACCGCATGAGCTGGGCGAGCTCTTTCGGGTTCGGGAACTGTCGCTGGACCATTCGGGGGCCTTTCGTGTCGGTCGGTCGGTCGATCGTTCAGGGCCGGGTGCCGCGCGTCGCGGGGACGGCGGTGTCGGCGTGGTAGCGGGAGATGTGCTCGTGGATGCGCGCGCCGGCGAGAGCGGGGTCGCCCGCGTCGATCGCGTCGAGAACCGCTCGGTGCTCGGCGCGCAGGCGCGCGGCCATGCGCGGCCAGTCCGCGACGGCCTCGGCGCCGGCGATCGTGTAGCGCTCGATGCCGCTGCGCAGCCCGGCCATCGTCGCGGCGACCACCTCGTTGCCTGCGGCGACCGCGAGGGCGAGGTGGAACGCGGCGTCGAGCCCGATGAAATCGGCCGCGGGGAGCCCGGGGGCGTCCATCGCGTCGAGGAGCCGACGGGCGTCGGCGAGGGGGTCGTCGCCGGTCCCGACCGGCCCGGATGCCTCGGGCGACGCCGCGGCGTTCCGTTCGGCGAGGCGTTCGGCGACGGTGCGCTCGAGCAGGAGCCGAGTCGCGACGACGTCGGCGACGGGGAAGCCGCGCGCGGCGACCTGGAGCCGCATGAGCGCGCTCATCCCGCCCTGCGGCGTGGCGGTGATGAAGGCGCCCGCGCTCGGCCCGGACCCGGTCGCGGTGCGCACCAGCCCGAGCACTTCGAGGGCGCGGAGCGCCTCGCGCACACTCGAGCGCCCGACGCCGAGGTCGGCGGAGAGGGCGCGCTCGCCGGGGAGGCGGTCGCCGACGGCGAGGTCGCCCGCGAGCATCGCGGACTCGACGTGCTGGAGCACGAGCTCCCAGGCCCGCTCGCTCACGCGCGCTCCCGTCGTCGTCGTCGGCCGGTCGCCCGGCATGTGGTCGGACCACACCGTACCAGATGTGGTCAGACCACACCGCGCGGCGGGAAGGGGTTCCCACACCGTCGGTGCTCGGGCACTCTGGGGGGATGAGCGACTACGCCGATCCCGCCACGAGCAGCCTCCGGCTCAGCGACGCCGAGCGCGCGCAGGCCGTCAAGCGCCTCGACGACGCGCGGTTGGCCGGGCGGCTCGACGGGGCCGAGTACGCCAAGCGCGCCGCGCAGGCCCGCAACGCCGTCGTCCGCGGCGACCTCGCACCCCTCTTCACCGATCTGCCGTCGGAGCCGTCCGAGTCGTCGCGCCACGAGCCGTGGAAGCCACCGGCGCGGAACTCCCGTGCCCTCGGCGGCGCCGTCGGCGCGACGATCATGGCGCTCGTCCCGTTCGTCGCGCTCGCGCTGTTCTTCCTCGTCGGCTGGGCCGGCGGCTGGGGCTGGTCCTGGGTCTTCTTCCTGCTCGTGCCGATCGCGGGCATCATCATCTACGGCCCGGGAGCCGACGAGCGCGGTCGCAGCTGACCGGTGCGGCCGGAGCCGGCCGCCCCGGGCACGAGCGGGGGTCGGGTCAGTGCTTCGGCGGCCGGATGCGCACGCGGTTCTGCTCGGTGCCGTCCAGTTCGACGACGGCGCCGCGCGACTCCAGGAAGTCGGTGAAGCTCGCGAAGCCGAGCGCACGCTCCTGGAAGCCTGGGTCCATGCGCTGCATCTGCGCCTTGACCGCGCCGGAGGACTGCCACTCCTGGTCGTTCTTCGCCCGCAGCAGCTCGAGGGCCCGTCGGAGCAGGCGGCCCGGGTTGCGGGTCGCGGTCGGGGGTTCCGCGGCGGCGGACTTGGCGGCGCCCGGCGCGACCGGCGCGAGGAACAGCGTGCCCGCGGGGACGCTCGGCGCCGCGGCGGCTGCCTCGGGCTCGGCCGCGGGCGTCTCGGGGGTCGAGGCCGGTTCGGACTTCCCGCCGCCCCTGGCCCGCCTCGGCGTGGACTTGGCCCGGGCCGGTGCATCCTTCGTCGCCGTGGACGCGACCGACGGCGCAGCCGGTTCGGCGGACGACTCCGCGGCGGACGACTCCGCAGTGGGCGCGTCGGCGGAAGGCTGCTCGGCGGCGGCATCCTCGGCCGGTGCGGCGCCCCGTCGACGTCGCCCGCGCGGCGCGGGCGGGGGCGTGGCGGGAGCGCTCTGCTCGCCCTCGCCGAGTTCGTCGTCGGCGTCGCTCGTGAGCAGCGCGTCGTAGTCGGCGAACTCGTCGCACGCGGCGGCGAGGGCGCGGCTCGTGCCGCCGGCGACGCCGATCCCGACGACGTACCGGCCGAGGCGCTTGCACTTCTGCGCGAGGGCGACGTAGTCCGAGTCGCCCGCGACGATGACGACGTGGGTGAGGTCGGGCAGTCGGAACAGGTCTTCGACGGCGTCGACGGCGAGTCGGATGTCGGCGCCGTTCTTCGTCGCCGACAACGGGAAGAGCTGCACGAGGTCGACCGCGCGGGAGATGAGCTGGCCGCGGTAGCTCGCGTTCACGGGCGTCGACCAGTCCGCGTAGGCGCGGGCCGTCGCGATCGTGCCGAAGGTGGTCGCGAAGTCGAGCACGGCGTCGAGGTCGACGGTCGCCTCCGCGAGCCGCTCGGCGGTGCGGGGGGTCGGCGTCGCGCGTCGACCGGTGTCCTTCCGGTACGCCAGGTCGCCATGGAGCTGGTCGTATCGCGAGATGACGATGTTGTCGAAGTCGAAGTAGAGCGCGACGCGCGGTTCGGCGGGCTGGGGCACTGAGCCTCCCATCGATGAATGCTCCGAGCCTACGGCGTGCGGGCGCCGACCGCCGGTTCGCCGCGGATCATGGCCGCAGCGAGCCGGGCTCCGGGAATGCTCGCAGCGGGAGGCGGTTTGATAGAGAGCGTCGCCCGTACCCGGCGGCGTCCCCCGCACGAAGGAGTCCGCATGACCGACCTCGCCGCATCGACCGATCGCGTCCGCTTCGGCGCATCCGCCCTCGAGATCGCCCCGCTCGCCCTCGGCGGCAACGTCTTCGGCTGGACCGCCGACCGCGACGCCTCGTTCGCCGTGCTCGACGCCTTCACCGCGGGCGGCGGGAACTTCATCGACACCGCCGACGGCTACTCGCACTGGGTGCCGGGCCACACCGGTGGCGAGTCGGAGGCGATCATCGGCGAGTGGATCGCGGCCCGCGGCAACCGCGAGGACGTCGTCGTCGCGACGAAGGTGAGCACCAAGCCCGACCGCGCCGGGCTCTCGCCCGAGAACATCCGCGCCGCCGTCGACGAGTCGCTCGCGCGCCTCGGCGTCGAGCGCATCGATCTCTACTACGCCCACTTCGACGACGAGTCCGTGCCGCTCGCCGACACGGCCGGCGCGTTCTCCGAACTCGTCGACGCGGGCAAGATCGCCGAGATCGGCATCTCGAACTACTCGCCCGAGCGCATCGACGACTGGTTCTCGGTCGTGGACGCGCTCGGCCTGCACCGCCCGGTGGCGCTGCAGCCGCACTACAACCTGCTCGAGCGCGGCTTCGAAGGTCCGCTGCGCGAGCGCGCCGAGCGCCACGGCCTCGCCGTGTTCCCGTACTTCGGGCTCGCGAAGGGCTTCCTCGCCGGCAAGTACCGCTCGGCCGAGGACGCCGCGGTCGAGGGCGCGAGCCCCCGGGCCGCCGCCGCGGTCGGCTACCTGGAGCGCGGCGGCGACCGCGTGCTCGCGGCCCTCGACGAGATCGCGGCCGCCCAGCGCGTGCCGGTCGCGGCCGTCTCGCTCGCCTGGCTGCGCCGCCAGCCGACGATCGCCGCGCCCATCGCGAGCGCCCGCACGATCGAGCAGCTTCCCGCACTCCTCGCGTCGCTGCGCGTCGACCTCACCGCCGGCGAGCTCGCGGCCCTCGACGCGGCGTCTCGCACGGCCTGATCCGGCACGGGCGGGCGCCGTCGTGCTCGACGTCGCCCGCCCGTCGCCCGGGGACCCGGGCGTAGCGTTGCGGGCATGGATGCCTCGAGCGAGCAGGAGGCGGGACGCCTCCGGGGACGTGCGACCCGCCGTCGCGATCGGCACGAGGACGACCCGACCCACGTCGTCGACGCCCTCAAGGAGCGCGTCTACGCGACGTTCACCGGACTCGCGATCGTGCTCGTGCTGCGCGCGAGCGTCGAGCATCTGAGCCCGGAGGGCGCGTTCGGGACGCTCGCCGTCGGCATCCTCGCGATCACCCTCGCCGGCTTCGCCGCCGACGTCATCGCCCACCTCGCGGTGCACGCGGGCTTCCCGGACGGCGCCGAGTTCGTCGGGATGCTCCGGGTCTCGGGCTCGGCCCTCGCGTCGGCGTCGATCCCGCTCATCCTGCTGCTGCTCGCCTGGGTCGGGGTGCTGGGGCTCGAGCCGGCACTGCGCATCGCCGCGATCGTCTACGTCGCGACCCTCGCGGTCATCGCGTGGTTCGCCGTGCGCCGCACGCGGCTCGCGTGGTGGAAGCAGCTGCTCGCGATGGGCATCCTGGTCGCCATCGGCTTCGCCGTCATCGCGCTCCAGCAGCTCGCGCACGGGCACTGAGCCGGCGCCGGGAGCCGAAGCGCCCCCGGGCGTCGACGGGATCAGGACGCCCGAGCCGGCACGTCGTCGCCGGCATCGAGGGTGCCGATCCCCTCGGCGGGTTCGTCGGCCGTCGTCGGCGGTGCCGCCTCGAGCGCGCGACGGGAGGCGATGACGAGCGCGAGAGCGAGCAGGAAGACGAGCAGCTCGGTCGCGGTCATCGCCCAGATCACCCCCGTGAGGCCGAACAGGGCGCTGCCGCCGAGCACGATCGGGATGAACAGCACGCCCTGCGCGATCGACATGATCGTGGCGTTGCGCATCTGTTCGGTGGCCTGGAAGACCGCGATGACGAGTCCGGTGAACCCGTTGAAGAGCGTCGCCACGAGCATCGCCGTGAGGATGCGGGTGCCGTCCTCGACCACCGCCGGGTCGGAGGAGAACAGCGCGAAGACCTCGTCGCGAAAGAGGAACACGATCGTGGAGAAGATCGCGACCGCCCCGGCGATGGCCAGTGCCGCCCCGCGGATCGCGGCGCCGAGCCGGGCGCGATCGCGGGCGCCGAAGGCGAAGGCCAGCAACGGGATGACCCCCATGAACACGCCCATGCAGATCATCTCGGAGAGCTGCGAGACGCGGAGCGCGACCCCCATCGCCGCGAGGAGCGCGTCGCCGTAGGCCACGGCGACCCAGTTCATGACGAGCGTCGTCACGACGAGGAACGCGGCCATGAGCAGCTCCGAGACTCCGACGCCGAAGACGGTCCTCACGAGGTCGCGGTCGAGCGAGACGTCGGCGGGCGCGAGCGAGACGGTCGTGCTCCGACGGCCGAGCCACCAGGCGTAGTACCCGACCATCACGAGGTTCGCGAGGCCGACCGCGATGCCGGCGCCGAGCACGCCCAGGCCGAGCAGCAGGATGAAGACCACGTCGAAGACCAGGTTCGCGACGGTCGAGATGATGATGCCCGTCATCGACGAGAGGGCCGCCCCCTGGGCCCGGACGAGCTGCTCGAGGGCGAGCGCGGCGATGACGGCGGGCGCGAAGACCGCGAGTGCGCCGATGTAGGCGGACGTCGGGGCGAGCGCCGCGCCGCTCGCGCCGACCGCGAGGGCGAGCGGCGTCGCGAAGACGAGACCGAGCACGGCGACGAGGATGCCCGCCGCGACGCCGCCCCAGAGGGTGAAGGCCGAGACCTGGCGGATGCGGGCGTGCACGGCGGCGTGGTCGGCGTCCGGCTCCTCGAGGGAGCCGAGCAGCCGGGTCGCGTAGGTCCCGCCGCCCACGCCGAACATGTTGCCGATCGCCATGACGAGCGCGAAGACGGGCAGCGACAGGGTGATCGCGGCGAGCATCGGCGTCGAGCCGAGCGAGCCGATGAACGCCCCGTTGATGATGTTGTAGACGCTCCCGACGGAGAGCCCGGCGATCATCGGGATGCAGAGGTGGACGAGCGAACGCCAGATCGGCGTCGTCGCGAGGTAGGCGCGGTCCTTGGCGGCCGCCGCGCTCGTGGGATCTGGTGCGGTGGCGCCGCCCGCTTCAGGAGCGGGTGCGGGTGCGGGTGCGGTGTCGGTCATGGTGACCTCCGGGGTGGTGCGGGGGCGCGCTGAGGCGTCCGAAGGCAGGTGTGATCGCAACGCGGTCCCCGTGCTGGAGCGCGCGGGAGCGTCGTGCGGGCGCCGCGGACGTGCTGACGTCGTGCGGTATCGGGAAGGGCGTGGCCGACCGCTTCGGCGGTCGGAGGCTGGGGGCGATGCGAGGCTCGGTGAGCCGGGTATCAGCTCGGGCGGTGGCCTTCGCGTTCAGGAGCGCCGCCTCGTCGTCGTTCGTCCTCGGGGACGTCGATCTGGACGGCGACCCGTTCGAGCAGCGCCACGAGCTGGGCCTGCTCATCGTCGTCGAGCACGGCGAAGAGCCGTCGTTGCGATTCGATGAGCGCTTCGGCGAAGCCGTCGGTGAGGCCGAGGCCCTTCGCGCTCGCCCGGATGACCTTCGCGCGGGAGTCCGTGGGGGAGGGCGTGCGCTCGATGAGCCCGCGCTCCTCGAGCCCCTTGAGCAGGCTCGTCACGCTCGCCGGCGTCGTGCCGGTGATGTCGGCGATCTCGCGGGCGATCACGCCGTGCTCCTGGTTCATCTGGATGAAGTTGAGCGCGAACGACTGCTGGGGCGTCAGGCCCGTGCCTTTGACCCACTGGTCCGCCGCATCCCGCTGCGAGAACGAGATGAGCCGGATCAAGGAGACGAGGCGCTCCGTGTTCGAACTCATAGTTAGAACTCTAATAGTTAGAATTCTAACTGTCAAGCACGTTCGGTTCCGGGGCGCCGGGGGTCCGGGCACCGAGCCCTGGATCGGCGCCGCCCGCCGCGCGTCGTCAGTCGGTGCGCTCGGCCCGCTTCGGGAGGGAGATCGGCGTCGTGAGGGCGAGCTCCTCGGAGAAATCCTCGGGCACGAGCTCGTCGGCCGGCACCGGCAGGCTGCGCCGGGCGGGCGCCTCGCCCTCCGGGACGCGCTCGTGGGCGGGCTCGACGCGGTCGGGCGCCGCCGCCGGCATCCGCTCCCGCTTCGGCGCGGCCACGACGACGGGCTGCTCGGCGGTGATCGCCGCGAGCGATGCGGTGGGGGCGTCGTCGAAGGCGAGGCGCACGCGGGAAAGCCGGCGGCCCTCGACGCGCTCGCGCTCCAAACGCATCCCGCGGGCGGCGACGAGCCAGACGAGGCCGACGATGCCGGCGAGGATGCCCGATGCGGCGCCGACCCCGAGCGCCCAGCGCGGGCCCCAGGCGTCGGCCACGGCGCCGACGAGCGGTGCGCCGAGCGGCGTGCCGCCCATGAGGATCGCCATGTAGATCGCCATGACGCGGCCGCGGAGCGCCGGCTCGGTCGTCGTCTGCACGTAGCCGTTCGCCGTTGTGAGCATCGTCACCGCGGAGAGGCCGATGAGCACGAGGGAGGCGGCGAACGTCCAGTAGGTCGGCATGAGCGCGCTGAACGCGGCCGCGAGGCCGAAGCCGCCGGCGGCGATGATGACGACCCGAAGGCGGGCGCGCTCGCGGCGGGCGGCGAGCAGGGCGCCGGTGAGGGAGCCGATCGCGAGGATCGAGTTGAGCACGCCGTACTCGCCCGCGCCTCGGCCGAAGGCGACCGCCATCGTCGAGGAGAAGATCGGGAAGTTCATGCCGAACGCGCCGACGAGGAACACGATCACGAAGACGACGACGAGGTCGGGCCGTCGCATGGCGTAGGTGAAGCCGGCGATGAACTGGCCGCCGGGGGCCTTGCGTTCGGCGACGCGCGGGACGGTGAGGTGGCGCAGCGCCCAGAGCGCGCCGAGCACCGCGAGGAACGTGAACGCGTTGACGACGAACACCCACCCCGAGCCCACGAGCACGATGAGGAAGCCCGCGAGCGCCGGTCCGATCATGCGGGCGGCGTTGAAGGACGCCGAGTTCAGGGCGACGGCGTTCGACATGTCGGTGGAGGAGACGAGGTCGGCGACGAACGTCTGCCGGGCCGGGGTGTCGACGGCGTTCACGATGCCGAGCGCGAGCGCGAACAGGTAGAGGTGCCAGAGCTCGGCGTGGCCGAGCAGCAGCAGGAGACCGAGGCCGAGGCCGAGCAGCGCGAGCGCCGACTGCGTGGCGATGAGGATCTTGCGGCGGTCGAAGCGGTCGGCGATGAGCCCGGTGATCGGCACGAGCAGCAGCGGCGGGGCGAACTGGAGGGCCATCGTGATGCCGACGGCGAGGGCATCCGTGTCGCTGAGCTCGGTCAGCACGACCCAGTTCTGCGCGGTCGACTGCATCCATGCGCCGATGTTCGAGACGAGCGCCCCGACGAACCAGATGCGGTAGTCGCGGACCGCGAGGGAGCGGAACATGGAACTCATTCGGCGGTGATCCCCCGCATGATCTCGGTGGCGCGGGCGAGGATCTCGCGATCCTCCTTCGGCAGTGCGCGGAGCCGCTCCGTGAGCCAGGCGTCGCGCCGCGACACGGTCGCCTTCACGACGGCGCGGCCGGCGTCGGTCAGGTCGATGTTCATCTTCCGCCGGTCGCGCTCGTCGGCCGTGCGGGCCAGCCAGCCGGACTCCTCGAGGCAGTCGACCGTGCGATTCATCGAGGGCGCCGACACCTTCTCGTGCTCGGCGAGGCTCGTGAGGGTCTGCGTGCCGTGCAGGTTCAGCACCGCGAGCACCGCGAACTGCCCGTCGCTCATGTCGTCGACGGACTTCTGGGCGCGCAGGCGCCGCGCGAGGCGGAAGACCGCGATGCGCGTCTCGGCACCCTGCTCGGCGATGGATTTCGACATGATCCTTAGCGTAGCTCATTAGCCTCGCTAACTATTTCCGTGCGCCTCCCGGCTGCCCGGGACCGGCGTCGGGCAACGCCTCGGCGCTGGCTATGCTTCGTCTGTGCCGGACCCGAACCGGCTCCGGTGGCCGCCCCGGCCACCGACCCCACCCGCAGGCCGCGTGCGATCGCACGTCGTCGTGCGACCCCGAAAGGCGACGTCCCATGCTCGGCATCTCCACTCTCCGTTCCGCACCCGCCCGCTCGAGCGTGCGCCGTCTCGCGGCGGTCGCCGCAGCGGGCGTGCTCGCGTTCGCGCTGACCGGCTGCTCCGCCGTCGTCGACGAGGTCGTCGAGGCCGCCCAGAGCGCGAACGACGATGTCGCGAGCGCCGCGCCGGTCGAGGAGGACGCCGCCCCGGTCGAGGAGACCGGCGGGGAGACGGCGTCGGGCGGCGAGGCCGCGGCTCGGCAGATCCTCATCGACGGTTTCACCGCCTGGGGGTACTCGGACCCCGCGTTCGAGGAGGTCGTCACGTCGATCGTCGACACGGTCGTCACCGGGCTCGAAGCGGGCTGCAGCGACCCCGCCGCGTTCGAGACCGGGTTCACGCCGTCCTTCGTCTCGTCCTTCAACACGAGCAAGGGCGACGACGCGAGCCTGCCCGACCTCAGCGCGGACGCGGTCTCGCCGGTCGTGCTCGACGCGCTCGACGCCCTCTGCGCCTGACCCGACGGGCCGGCCGGCCGGCCGAGTAGCGCCGGCGTCCGCTCCCGAGGCCGTTCCGTTCCGGTCTCGGGGCGGGAGCCCCGTTCCCGACCGGTGCGGCGGCGACGACCGGAGGCACCGACCCCCGCATGTCGCGTGTCGGAAACCGGCGGGAAACGAACCGCTGGTTGGCTCACGTCATGGGAACGCTCTTCGACGGCTACACCGCCGTGAAGCCGACCAGGCGGCGCCGCAAGTCGGCCTCGCCCTGGGACGAGATGTTCGCGGGCGAGGACGGCGCCGACGCGCGCGAGTCCTACCGCGAGATCCATCGAGTGCTCGCCCGGATGACGCAGTCCGAGCTTCGCGGCCGAGCCGACGCCCTCGCGAGCTCCTATCTCGCGCAGGGCGTCACCTTCGACTTCGCCGGGGAGGAGCGGCCCTTCCCGCTCGACGCCGTGCCGCGCGTCATCGAGGCGTCCGAGTGGTCGACGCTCGAGGCGGGCATCGCGCAGCGGGTCCGGGCGCTCGAGGCGTTCCTCGACGACGTCTACGGCCCCCAGAACGCCGTCGCCGACGGCGTCATCCCGGCGAAGCTCGTGACCTCTTCGGCCCACTTCCACCGGCAGGCGGCGGGCATCCGGTCGGGCAACGGCGTGCGCATCATGGTCGCCGGCATCGACCTCGTGCGCGACGAGCACGGCGCCTGGCGGGTGCTCGAAGACAACGTGCGGGTGCCCTCGGGCGTCTCCTACGTCATCTCGAACCGCCGCGTCATGGCGCAGACGCTGCCCGAGCTCTTCAGCTCGATGCCCGTGCGGCCGGTCGGCGACTACCCGAACCGGCTGCTCAGCGCCCTGCGCGCCGCGGCGCCCGACGGCGTCGACGACCCGACGGTCGTCGTGCTCACGCCCGGCGTCTACAACTCGGCCTACTTCGAGCACACCCTCCTCGCGCGCCTCATGGGCGTCGAACTCGTCGAAGGGCGCGACCTCTTCTGCTCCGGCGGGCGCGTGTGGATGCACACGACCGCCGGGCCCACCCGCGTCGACGTCATCTACAAGCGGGTCGACGACGAGTTCCTCGACCCCCAGCAGTTCCGGCCCGACTCCGTGCTCGGCGCCCCGGGACTCATGCTCGCGGCCCGCCTCGGCAACGTCACCATCGCGAACGCCGTCGGCAACGGCGTCGTCGACGACAAGCTGATCTACACCTACCTGCCCGACCTCACCCGCTACTACCTCGGCCAGGACCCGATCATCCCCAACGTCGACACGTGGCGGCTCGAGGAGCCCGAGGCGCTCGCCGAGGTCGTCGACCGGCTCGACGAACTCGTCGTCAAGCCGGTCGACGGTTCGGGCGGCAAGGGCATCGTGATCGGTCCGGATGCCTCGCGCGCCGAGCTGAACAAGCTGCGCAAGCGCCTCATCCGCGACCCCCGGGGCTGGATCGCCCAGCCGGTCGTGCAGCTCTCGACGATCCCGACCCTCGTCGACGACGGGATGCGCCCGCGCCACGCCGACCTCCGGCCCTTCGCGGTCAACGACGGCGAGGAGGTGTTCGTGCTGCCCGGCGGCCTGACGCGCGTTGCGCTCGCCGAGGGGCAGCTCGTCGTCAACTCGTCGCAGGGCGGCGGCTCGAAGGACACCTGGGTGCTCGGCGAGACCTCGGCCGCGCCGACCGGACCCGTGCCGACCCGCGGTGTCGGAGAGCTCGTCGCCGACCAGGCGACCGGGCCCGGGGCCGGCCCGCACGGCGGCCCGCAGAGCCCCGGCAACGGCAACGTCATGGCCCCCGGCGGCGAGGTGCGCCACGAGGCGCCGCGCGCCGCCTCCCTCGGGCTCGACGCGTCCCCGCAGGACGAGGACGCCCCCGCCCGCCACCAGCAGCAACAGCAGCAACAGCAGCAGTCGAACCGGACGGAGGTGGCGGGATGCTGAGCCGCATCGCCGAGGCGCTGTTCTGGATCGGCCGCTACGTCGAGCGCAGCGACGGCACGGCCCGCATCCTCGACGTGCACCTCCAGTTGCTGCTCGAGGACCCATGGGTCGACGAGGACGCGGCCTGCCGCAACATCCTCGGCGTCATGGGCACCGAGCCGCCGCCGGACGCGGTGCTCGGCCGAGACCAGGTCATCGACCTGCTCGCCGTCGACCGCGAGCATCCGGCATCCATCGCCTTCTCGATCGGCGCCGCTCGCGAGAACGCCCGCCGCGCGCGCGAGATCGTCTCGACCGAGCTCTGGGAGGTGCTCAACGAGACGTATGCGCGGATGCCGCGCCGCATCGCGCACGACCGCGACCACGAGTTCTTCCGCTGGGTGCGCGACCGCGCCGCCCTCGCGATCGGCGTCGTCGAGTCCTCCCTCAGCCGCGACGACGTGTGGCAGTTCTTCTCTCTCGGCCGCGCGATCGAGCGCACCGACATGACCGCCCGGCTCCTCGCCACCCGCTCCGTGCCCGAAGGCGCGAGCCCGTCGTGGACGACGATCCTGCGCTCGTGCGGCGGGTACGAGGCGTACCTGCGCAGCTACCGCGGCGTGCCGTCCTCGCGCAGCGCGGCGGAGTTCCTGCTGCTCGACCGGCTCTTCCCCCGCACGGTGATCGCGTCGATCACCCGCGCCGAGGAGTGCCTGCGCGAGCTCGACCCGAACCAGGGCCGCGTCGGCGTGCCGGCCCCGGCCCGGCGCCTCCTCGGCCAGATCCGTTCGAACCTCGAGTACCGTCCGATCGGGGAGCTCCTCGACGACCTGCCCGGGGAGATGGAGTCCGTGCAAGCGCTGACCTCGCAAGTGAGCGAGGCGATCCGCGCGAGGTACTTCCCGACCGACGCGATGCCCGTGTGGACGGGGGAGGTGTCCTGATGAGCCGACTCCGGATCGTGCACCGCACCGGCTTCGCCTACGCGGCGCCCGCGACCGCCTCCTACAACGAGGCTCGGATGCTGCCGCATTCGAGTGCCGGGCAGTTCGTGCTGCAGGCCGGGCTCGACATCCGCCCGGCGGCGTCGCAGCACACCTACCTCGACTACTGGGGCACTCGCGTGTCGACCTTCGAGGTGCTCACCCCGCACCACGAGCTCTCGGTCACGGCCACGAGCGTCGTCGAGGTGCGTCCCGCTCCCGAGCCGACGGGCGGCCTCTCCTGGGACGAACTCGCGATCGCCCGCACGGCGACGGTGGGGCTCGTCGAGCAAGCGGGCCAGACCGAGGCGACGGCGCCCCCGAAGGAGCTCCGGCAGCTCGCGGCCTCGATCGTCGCCGAGGGCGACTCGGTCGCGGCATCGGCCTTCGCCATCGCCGAGGCGGTCGGCGCGGCCATCGAGTACGTCCCCGGTTCCACGGGCGTCTCGACGACCGCGAAGGATGCCTGGAAGCTGCGCCGCGGCGTCTGCCAGGACATCACGCACCTCACCCTCGGCGCGCTGCGCTCGGTCGGCATCCCGGCCCGCTACGTGTCGGGGTACCTGCACCCGAAGCCGGACGCGGCGATCGGCGAGGCCGTCGTCGGCGAATCGCACGCGTGGGTCGAGTTCTACGACGGCACGTGGCAGGGCTACGACCCGACGAACCGTTCCCCGATCGGGGAGATGCACGTGCTCGTCGCGCGCGGCCGCGACTACACCGACGTCACCCCCTTGCGCGGTGTCTATGCGGGCACCGCTGCGAGCCGCCTCTTCGTGGAGGTCGAGATCACCCGGGAGGCGTGAGCCCGGGCACGAACCCGCCCGTGGGCCTGGCAGAGTGTGCGCATGGCGCACTTCACGGATGCTCACGGGGTTCGGATCCACTACGACGTCTGGCGCGCCGCCGACCCCGTCGCGATCGTGCAGCTCACCCACGGCATCGGCGAGCACACCGGCCGCTACGCGTGGGTCATCGGCGAGCTCAACGCCGCCGGCTACACCGTCTACGCCGATGACCACCGCGGGCACGGGCGGACGGGGTTCGAGCAGCACGGCGGCGACCTCGACCGCCTCGGGAACCCCGGCCCCGGCGGGATGCGCGCCGCGATCGCCGCGGTCGAGCGCTTCGCCGGCGTCATCCGCGAGGCCGAGCCCGACCTGCCGCTCGTGACGATCGCCCACTCGTGGGGCTCGCTCATGGCGCAGATCATCGTGAACCGCGCCCCGGCGACGTGGGACGGCGTCGTGCTGACGGGCACCGCGTACCGGACGCTCCGCTGGATGGATCCCGGCTACGACCTCAACCGCAAGCATCGCCGCCTCGGCACGACCGGCATGGAATGGCTCAGCCGCGACCCGGCCGTCGCTGCCGCCTTCGTCGCCGATCCGTACACGACCGCGACCCCGCTGCCGAAGCTCTTCGGGTTCTTCGACTCGTTGCGCCTCCTCGGCCGCCCGAAGCCCGGGCTGCCGCCCGAACTGCCGATCCTCATCCAGGTCGGCTCCGACGACACGCTCGGCGGCGAGGAATCCGCGAAACGGCTGCTCGCGGCGTACTCCCGTGCGGGCATCCTCGACGCCTCGCTCATCGTCTACGACGGCGCCCGGCACGAGGTCCTGAACGAGACCAACCGCGACGAGGTCCTCGCCGACACGGTCCGCTGGCTCGACGAGCGCTTCGCGACGGACTAGACCCTCCGTCGGTCGAGGAGCGAAGCGTCTCGAGACCCGGCAGGTCGCCGGCGCGGTCTCGTTGCGCTCCTCCGTCGCCACTCGACCAACCGAAGCGCCCGGTGCGAGACTGGGACAATGCACGAGCGAGCGGGAACTCCGGCACAGTCATCCGATCTCATCGACGTCGACGCCCTAGTGCGCGCGTACTACGACCTCAAGCCCGACCCGTCGGTGTCGACGCAGCGGGTCGCCTTCGGCACGTCCGGCCACCGCGGGTCGGCGTTCGACACGGCCTTCAACGAGGACCACATCCTCGCGATCACGCAGGCGATCGTCGAGTACCGGGCGGCCCAGGGCACGACGGGGCCGCTCTTCATCGGCGCCGACACCCACGCCCTGTCCGCCCCCGCGCTGACGACCGCGGTCGACGTGCTCGTCGCGGGCGGCGTGCGGGTGCTCGTGGACGAGTACGACGACTACGTGCCGACGCCGGCCGTCTCCCACGCGATCCTGCGCTGGAACAACGACCCGGCGCTCCGCGCCGAAGGCGAGGCCGACGGCATCGTCGTCACCCCGAGCCACAACCCGCCGGCCGACGGCGGCTTCAAGTACAACCCGCCGCACGGCGGCCCGGCGGACTCCGACGCCACCTCGTGGATCGCGAACCGCGCGAACGAGCTCATCGCGGGCGGCCTCGTCGACGTGAACCAGGCCGAGCCCTCGGCCGTCGAGACGTATGACTTCCGCGGCATGTACGTGCGCGACCTCGAGCACATCATCGACATCCAGGCCATCAAGGACTCGGGCATCCGCATCGGCGCCGACCCGCTCGGCGGCGCGTCGGTGTCGTACTGGGCGCTCATCCGCGACCACTACGAGCTCGACCTGAGCGTCGTGAACGAACTCGTCGACCCGCAGTGGTCGTTCATGACGCTCGACTGGGACGGCAAGATCCGCATGGACCCGTCGAGCCCGTCGGCCATGGCCGGCGCGCTCGCGAACCAGGGCGACTACGACATCCTCACCGGCAACGACGCCGACGCCGACCGCCACGGCATCATCACGCCCGACGGCGGCCTGATGAACCCGAACCACTACCTCGCGGTGGCGATCCAGTACCTCTACAGCCACCGTCCCGAGTGGCGCGACGACGCGGCGATCGGCAAGACGCTCGTCTCGAGCCGCATGATCGACCGCGTCGCCGCCGCCCTCGGCCGTCGCCTCTGGGAGGTGCCGGTCGGCTTCAAGTGGTTCGTGCCCGGACTCGTCGACGGGTCCGTCGCCTTCGGCGGGGAGGAGAGCGCCGGCGCCTCGTTCCTTCGGAAGGACGGCACCGTGTGGACGACCGACAAGGACGGCATCCTGCTCGCCCTGCTCGCCGCCGAGATCCGCGCGGTCACCGGCAAGTCCCCGTCCGAGCTCTACGCGGAGCTCGTCGCTGAGCACGGCGAGCCGGCCTACGCGCGCGTCGACGCCCCGGCGACCCCCGAGCAGAAGGCGGCCCTGTCCAAACTCGACGGCGACGCGATCGCCGCGACCGAGCTCGCCGGGCAGCCCATCACGGCGAAGCTCTCGAAGGCCCCCGGCAACGGCGCGGCCATCGGCGGCGTGAAGGTCGAGTCCGAGGATGCCTGGTTCGCCGCGCGTCCCTCGGGCACCGAGAACGTCTACAAGATCTACGCCGAGTCGTTCCGCGGGCCGGAGCACCTCGCCGAGGTGCAGGCCGAGGCGAAGGCGATCGTGGACGCCGCGCTCGGCGGCCCCGCGTCGGTCGAGTAGGCGCGCAGCGCCGTATCGAGACCCGGTGCGACGGTCTCGATACACGGCTTCGCCGCTACTCGACCGGCGTTGCGCTTCCGCGCAAGGGGGCGCACCGGAGGCGGTCGGGCAATAGAGTGGGCCCACGCGTCCCGCGGGTCGCCGACGGCGGCCGGGATGCGAACCCGAACGTTCGAGGGGGACGAATGGAATCGTGGCCCGGATCGCCCTACCCGCTCGGTGCGACCTTCGACGGCAGCGGCACGAACTTCGCGCTCTTCAGCGAAGCCGCCGACCGCGTCGTGCTGTGCCTCTTCGCCGAGGACGGCACCGAGACCCAGGTCGAACTCCAGGACGTCGATGCGTTCGTGTGGCACGCGTACCTGCCGCAGGTGCAGCCGGGGCAGCGCTACGGCTACCGCGTCCACGGGCCGAACGACCCGGCGAAGGGCGAGCGGGCGAATCCGAACAAGGTGCTCCTCGACCCGTACGCGAAGGCGACCGAGGGCTCGTTCGACTGGGACCCCTCGCTCTTCGGCTACGACTTCGGCGACCCGGACTCGCGCAACGACGACGACTCGGCCGGCCATGTGATGCTCTCGGTCGTCATCAACCCGTTCTTCGACTGGGCGGGCGACCGCCGCCCGAACACGCCCTACTCGTCGAGCCTCATCTACGAGGCCCACGTGAAAGGCCTGACGAAGCTGCACCCCGAGGTGCCGGAGGCGCAGCGCGGCACGTACGCCGGCATCGCGCACCCGGCCGTCATCGAGCATCTCCAGCGGCTCGGCGTCACGGCCATCGAGCTCATGCCCGTGCACCAGTTCGTGCAGGACTCGACCCTGCTCGAGCAGGGCCTGCGCAACTACTGGGGCTACAACACGATCGCGTTCTTCGCGCCGCACAACGAGTACTCGTCCACCGGCGGGCTCGGCCAGCAGGTGCAGGAGTTCAAGTCGATGGTGCGGGCCCTCCACGCGGCCGGCATCGAGGTCATCCTCGACGTCGTCTACAACCACACGGCGGAGGGCAACCACCTCGGCCCGACGATCGGGTTCCGCGGCATCGACAACGCCGCCTACTACCGGCTCGAGGCGAAGGATGCCCGGTACTACACCGACTACACGGGCACGGGGAACTCGTTCAACGTGCGCCACCCGCACTCGCTCCAGCTCATCATGGACAGCCTCCGGTACTGGGTCACGGAGATGCACGTCGACGGGTTCCGCTTCGACCTCGCGGCGACGCTCGCCCGCGAGTTCTACGACGTCGACCGGCTGTCGACGTTCTTCGACCTCGTGCAGCAGGACCCGATCGTCAGCCAGGTCAAGCTCATCGCCGAGCCGTGGGACGTCGGTCCCGGCGGCTATCAGGTGGGCAACTTCCCGCCGCTCTGGACGGAGTGGAACGGGCAGTACCGCGACACCGTGCGCGACTTCTGGCGCGGCGAGCCGTCGACGCTCGGGGAGTTCGCGGCCCGATTGACGGGGTCGGCCGACCTCTACGAGAACTCCGGCCGCAAGCCCGTCGCCTCGATCAACTTCGTCACCGCCCACGACGGCTTCACGCTGCGCGACCTCGTCTCGTACAACGAGAAGCACAACGACGCCAACGGCGAGGAGAACCGGGACGGGGAATCGTTCAACCGGTCCTGGAACTCCGGCGCCGAGGGGCCGACCGACGACCCGGGCATCCTCGGGCTGCGCGCCCGCCAGCAGCGCAACTTCCTCGCGACGTTGCTGCTCAGCCAGGGCGTGCCGATGCTCGCGCACGGCGACGAGCTCGGCCGCACGCAGCTCGGCAACAACAACGGCTACGCGCAGGACAGCGAGCTCACCTGGGTGCACTGGGATGCCGCGGACGAGCCGCTCATCGAGTTCACGGCGGCCCTCGCGCGGCTGCGGAAGGCGCATCCGACGTTCCGGCGCAGCCGGTTCTTCGACGGGCATCCGGTCGATCGCGAAGACGGCGGCCCGCTGCCCGACATCGCCTGGGGCAAGCCCGACGGCACGCTCATGCGGCCGAAGGACTGGGACGCCGGCTTCGGCAAGGCGCTCTCGGTCTTCCTGAACGGCGAGGGCATCCGCCAGCGCGATTCGCGCGGACAGCCGCTTTCGGACGTCGACTTCCTGCTGTTCTTCAACGGGGGGGACGCCCTCGACTTCACGATCCCGACGGGCGCGCGGCCCGACCGCGAGTGGGAGCTCGTCGTCGACACGGCCGGCATCGCCGAGGGGCAGGCGCGCTACCGCGCGGGCGACGTGCTGAATCTGCCGACCCGCTCGCTCGCGGTGCTGCGCGCCTTCGAGCAGTCCGAGGTCGAGCCGGACCACTCGGTGGCCGCGTCGCTCGCCGCGATGGCGCAGCCGACCGCCCCCGTGCCGCCGTCCGCCTCGGCCGGCACCGCGGCGGGCTCGGCTCCGGCGCCGCGCGCGTCGAAACCGCGGCGGGCGAAGGATGCCTCGGGTGC
>NZ_WSTA01000160.1 GCF_009789225.1 Agromyces seonyuensis
CGGTGCGCCGCGCCCCGGAGCCCGCGCGCCCGGAGCCGACGCGTGCGCCGGAGCTCGCGCGCCCCGAGACCGTCCGACCGGAGCCCGTCCCCGCCGGGCCGTCTCGCCCCGAGGCCGTGCCGGCGGCGACGTCGTCGCGCCCGGCTCCCGAGCCGGCTCTGGCCGGGGAGGCGCAGACCCCGCCCGCGACGAACGCCGCGGTCGACGCGAGCGCCGCGTGGGCGTCGATGGTGCCGGCGTCCTCGCTCGGCAAGCCCGCCCCGAAGTCCGAGCGGGTCGGCGCAGCGCCGCTGGGGGCGAGCCAGGCACCGTCGGCCCCGGCGACCACGGCACCGTCCGCGCCGCCTGCCGCCGCGCCTGCGGCCTCGCAGCCTGCGGAGGCTCCGTCCGCTCCCGCCCCCGCGACCCGATCCGGCGGTCTTGCGATCGTCGACGTGACCGAGGCGTGGGAGGACGTCGTCGAGGAGGTGCGCGAGCACGACGAGGCCGCGGCCGGCATCGTCGCCTCCGGCCGTCCGGTCGAGTACCGCGCCGACGACATCCTGGTCCTGGAGTTCCCCGACCAGCCGGCCGTCGAGGCGTTCCGCGGCACCCGCGAGCGCCCCGGCACGCCGAGCGTGCTCGTGCGCGAGGCGCTCGACGGCGCGTTCGGCGTCACGGTGAAGTTCATCGCCCGCGTGCAGCCGCGCGGCTCGGAGCCGGCCGCGACTCCGGCGGCACCGAAGCCCGCCGCCGAGCCCGACCCCGACCCGGCGCGACCGGCGCCCGCGCCGGCTCCGACGGTCTCCGCCGCC
>NZ_WSTA01000161.1 GCF_009789225.1 Agromyces seonyuensis
CGCCGGACACCGCATCCGTCAGGCTGCTGATCCCAAGCTGGCCTGCAAGCGCACAAAAGAAAACCCGCGCATAGGCGGGTTCAAGCATCAGCGGCTCATTAAAGGCCATGCTGGCAATATGCGGGAGATTACGCAGCTCTGCTGTCACTCTTCTCCTCCTCTGTTGATTGTCGCAGCCCGGATTCAAATGCTGCAGCCGCCCAGGCGGGCGGTTTAAGACCGGCTGCACGGCGCTCCATCGTTTCACGGACCTGCTGGGCAAAAATTTCCTGATAGTCGTCACCGCGTTTTGCGCACTCTTTCTCGTAGGTACTCAGTCCGGCTTCTATCAGCATCACCGCTTCCTGAACTTCTTTCAGACCATCGATGGCCATACGACCGGAGCCTATCCAGTCGCAGTTCCCCCAGGCACTGCGGGCTTCCTGAAAACTGAAGCGCGCTTTTGAAGGTAACGTCACCACGCGGCGAACGATGGCCTCTTCCAGCCAGCACAGAAACATCTGGCTCGCCTGACGGGATGCGACGAATTTTCGCCGCCCCATAAAGTACGCCCACGACTCGTTCGCACTGGCCCGTGCCGTGGAGTAGCTCATCTGGGCGTAATTCCGGGAAAGCTGCTCATACGAGACACCCAGCCCGGCAGCGATATACCGCAGCAGTGACTGCTCAAACACGGAGTAGCCGTTATCCGTATCCTGAG
>NZ_WSTA01000162.1 GCF_009789225.1 Agromyces seonyuensis
GTCCGGAGTCCAGACATGTGCTCTCCCGACCTGAGGCGGCGGGCGTCCTCGGGGCCGTCGTGCCCGCGAGCCGCGCGATGCGGCTCGACCCCGGCGAGGCGGCCGCGCTCCTCGCCGGCCCGGCCGGCCCGCGCTACTGGCTGCACCTCGACGTCGACGTCCTCGACCCCGAGTGGATGCCCGCGGTCGACAGCCCCGACCCCGGCGGCCTCGGTCCGGCCTGGCTCGCCGGACTGCTCGAGGTGCTCGCGCCGCGGGCGATCGGAGCGAGCGTCACGATCTACGACCCCGACCTCGACCCGGACGCCCGCGCCGCGCGGCTGCTCGTCGACGTGCTCGTGGACGGGCTCGCGCGGCTCGGCGCCGAGGCGTCCTGAGTCGCCCGCTACACGAACATCGGGAGGAAGTCGCTGGCGTCGACGACCGTGAGGCGCTGCGTCGGGCGCGTGAGCGCGACGTAGAGCCGCTTCCACGTCGCCGGGCTCACCGCACCGGGCATCGGCGGCACCGCGACGACGACGGCGTCGAACTCGAGGCCCTTCGCGTCGTCGGGGGTGCCGACCCAGAGCCGGTCCTCCTCGCCCGAGGCGGCGGCCGCCGCGGCCGTCTCGGCGCGCAGCGGCGCGAGCGCCCAGATCGCCGCGCGCGGCGCGATGACGCCCACGGTGCCGGTC
>NZ_WSTA01000163.1 GCF_009789225.1 Agromyces seonyuensis
GCGGCCGGAGGCTCGGCCGACGGCGCCTGAGGCGGAGTCGACGGCCGCGGCGCAGCCGGCGCTGCGCCCTCGCCCTCGATCGGCCGCCCGGCCGCGCGACGACCGCGCTCCGGGGACGACGCAGGGGTGTCGCCCTGCGGCGGCACCCCTGCGTCGTCGGTCATCGGCGGTGCCGGCTCAGTAGCCGTAGTCGCTGTACCCGCCGGCGGCGGCCGCGGCGAAGATGATGATCAGGAAGATGAGCCCGATGATCGCGATGCCGATGCCGACGAAGCCGGTGATGATGCCGGTCAGCCAGAAGCCCTTGGCCTGCGGCTCGCGCTTCTTGCCCATGAACCCGAGCACGACGGCCGCGATCGAGAGCAGGAACGCCCAGCCGAAGCCGAGGATGCCGAGGATGCCGGTGACGAGGGCCGCGATGCTGAGACCCGGCGTCTTCTGCGGGGCCGGCGCGCTGTACGCCGGCGCGCCATAGGCCGGGGCGCCGTACGAGGGCGGCGGGGGCGGCGTCGCGCCGCCGGCGGGAGCTCCGTAGGACGGAGCGGCGGCTGCTGCCGGAGCGCCGTAGGACGGAGCCGGAGGCGGCGGGGTCGGCGTGCCGTAGGCCGGGGCCGCCGGGGCGGGCAGGTCGGTAGAGCACTCGTCTGAACTCCAGTCGTCTAGGCATCACG
>NZ_WSTA01000164.1 GCF_009789225.1 Agromyces seonyuensis
CGGCGACGGCCCGGGCCGCCTCCTCGGCGAGCGGCGCCTCGACGACGAGCTCGATGCGGCGCACCCGGCGAGCCGTGCCCTCGCCGGCCGCCGCCGCCGCGGCGACCGCGGCACGATCCCGCCGCCAGACGGCGAAGTGGTACGCGAAGACGAGTCCGGTGGCGACGAGGAGCCCGAGCGGCGCGCGGACGCGGTCGACGAGCACGCGCCCCGACGTCGGGTCGAGCGCGAAGTCGAACAGCCGGAACCCGACGATGAGCAGCGCGACGAGGGCGACGATCGCGCTCGCCCCGAAGACCGCGATGAGGAACACGCGCCGGCCGACCGCCACCGCCTCCTCCGGGTCGGGACGCCGGAGCGGACGCCACTGGAGCCACCACGTCGGACCGCCGACGACGAGCGCACTGATGCCGCCGAGCAGGAGCTCACGGGTGCCCGATGCCGCGATGGGGTTCGCCGCGACGGCGAGCGTCGCGTTCACGATCACCCCGATGCCGGACGCGGCCGCCCCGAGCCCGAGCCCGGCGACGGCGAGCGTGGCGGCGCGGCGGACCGCGGGGCTCCGAGTCGCGGCGATCCCGGCGTGCACGCGCCACACGGCCGCGCCGATCAGGGCGGCGGC
>NZ_WSTA01000165.1 GCF_009789225.1 Agromyces seonyuensis
CGGGCTCGCCCGGCTCGGCCGCGCGGGCGCCCGGCCGGATGCGGCGATCGCCTCCCCGGGGTCGGCCGCGCGGGCCGACGACGGGGCGCCGGAGGACGGCGGCCTCCGCACCCTCGGCCTGCAGTTCGAGCCGCGGCGCAAGCTCGTGCGCCGGCCCGGCCAGTGGCAGGGACCGCGCGACGAGCCCGCGCAGCGAGCCGTGCATGTCGACCGCATCGGCCTGCGGCCCATGGTGCGCAGCGACCGCGGGGCGTGGGTGAAAGACGGTCTCACCTGGCAGAACATCGCCTTCCAGGCGTCGGCGGCCCGCATCGACCCGGCGCAGTCGCGCTGGTTCGGCCAGTTCGCCGCCCTGAAATCCGCCGGGCCGGCGATCGGCGGGTACGGATCCGAGTGGCTGACGCTCGAGGAGTTCGACAGCCCGCTGCTCTGGGCCATGCTCGCGGAGGCGCAGCGGCTCGGCATCGCGCTCGTCGGCGGCGACGCCGTGCCCCGCGTCCAGCTCTCGGCTCGCGTCGAGGTCGGCTTCGACGTGCGGGCGACGGGGCCGGCGCTGACGGCCGCGGAGCCGGGCGCGGCGGCAGGGGCCGGCGACGCGCTCCAACCGCACCCCG
>NZ_WSTA01000166.1 GCF_009789225.1 Agromyces seonyuensis
AGCGCGAGCGCCGCCGCGGCGAGCAGCCGCAGTCGCTCGGCACGGAGGAAGCCGCGCACGCGGCGGGTCGACCGCGCCCGCTCGGTCGAGCGCCGCTCCGCGGCCGCCGCACGGACCCCGCGGGCGCGGGCATGGCGCAACTGCCGGTCCGCGCGGTTCATCTCGCCTCCTCCGGGCGGCGGTAGGCGTCCCACGACGCCGGATCGGCGGCGCGCGTCGGCGTCTCCTCCGCGTCCGGGTTCTCCTCGCCCCGGTCGTCCACGTCGGGTGCCTCACCGGCCGACTCCCGCGAGGACGCCCCCGCCTGCTCCGAGCGGGTCGGTGCTGCGGGTGCGAGCGAGTACCGACCCGCATCGCCGACCCACTCGGCGGAAAGGACGGTAGCGGCGGTGCCGGTGGTGCCGGTGGTGCCGGTGCCGGTGCCGGCGGTGGTGGCGGAGACGGCATCGGGTGCGCCGGCCGGCAGGCCGCGGGTCGCGAGGAGCACGGCGCCGGCCGCCGCGGCGAGCGCGACGACGAGCAGATTCGAGGAGCACGTGCTTGA
>NZ_WSTA01000167.1 GCF_009789225.1 Agromyces seonyuensis
CGGGGCGCTGGAAGCCGCCGGCGCCGCCGCCGGGGCGCTGGAAGCCGCCGGCACCGCCGGGACGACCGGGACCGCCGGGACGACCGGGGCCGCCGGGACGACCGGCACCCGCGGGACGCGGAGCGCCGGGGCGCGGCGAACCGGGACGCGGGGGCTGAGGACGCGGGATGTTGCCGGGCGACGGGCGCTGGCCCATGCCCTGCGACGACGCGAAGGGGTTGTTGCCGGGACGCGGCTGGGCGGGGCGCTGGCCCATGCCCTGCGACGACGCGAAGGGATTGTTGCCGGGACGCGAAGAACTCGGCTTGGGGGCGCCGCCGGGCTTCGGCGCGGCTGCGCCGGGCTTGGGCGCGCCGGAGGCGGCCTCAGGGGCGGCCGGGGCCGACTTCGCGGCAGCCTGCTCGGCGGCCTTGGCCTCGGCCTGCGCCTGACGCTCGGCGACCGTGGGGACCGACGCCGTGGCCGGCGCGGGCTCGTCGACCGGAGCCGGGGCGGCGGGCGCCGCGGGGGCCTTGGGGCCGGGCTT
>NZ_WSTA01000168.1 GCF_009789225.1 Agromyces seonyuensis
AGGGCGACGCCGAGCCCGGCGAGCGGGAGCGCGAGCGGCCCGTCGGCGGCGGCCGCGAGCAACCGGCGCTGCGCGGCGGCGAAGTCGCCGGACCACGTGAGCACGAGCACCTCGAGCACCCCGACCTCGGCGCGGGCGAGCGGGCTGCGCAGGTCGGGGTCGGCGGCGCTCCGAGGATCCTGGAGGCGGCGCAGCGCGCCGTCGAGATCGCCCTCGACCGCTCGGGCCATCGCGGCCTCGAGATCGCCGAGCCGTCGCGCGGCGGCATCCACGGCCTCCGACCCTTCGTCCGTCGCGGCGGACACGGCCGGCGGCCCGTCCGCGCACGGGACGGCGACCCCGAACAGGCCGCACCAGCGCTCGAGCGCCGCGAGCGACTCCGTGGGCCCGCCGAGCGAGCGCGCCTGGTCGAGCCGCCGGCGGGCGGGGAACGGAAGAGCACACGTCCGAACACCAGGCACTTAGGCACCCGGGAGGGCGGCTCGCGCCTGGGGGAGGGGGGGGGG
>NZ_WSTA01000169.1 GCF_009789225.1 Agromyces seonyuensis
GGACGACCCGCCGCGTGCGCGGCTTCCTCCGTGCCGAGCGACTGCGGCTGCTCGCCGCGGCGGCGCTCGCGCTGTCCGTCGCCGCCTCCGCCCTCGTGCCGGTGGGGCTCGAAGCCGCGCTGCGGACGACCCCCGCCGAGCGCGGCGTGTACGACCTCCTGGTCCGCGCCCTGCCGGAGGCGGCGGCATCCGAAGCCCTCGCTGCGGGCCCCGACGGCGAGCCGACCGAGGGAGGCGAGGACAGCGACGACAGCGTGGTGGCGGACGGTTCGCTGCGGCTGCCGCCGAACACACTCCTCTCCCCCGGCGTGCCGCGTCTGACCGCGAACCAGCTCGACACGATCCGCGCCGCCGCGGGCGTCGACGTCGCGGCGCCGATCACGCAGGCCGTCGGCGAATGGGGCCAATGGCGCGGGTCCGGGGGCATGTTCGCCATTCCCGTCGCCGTCGGCGATCCCGATGCGCCCACCGAGACCTACCGGGTGCGCATCCGGATCGCCGACGG
>NZ_WSTA01000017.1 GCF_009789225.1 Agromyces seonyuensis
CCGCCGCCGCCGCCCTCGTCGCGGTCGCCACGGCGATCGGCCTCGTCGGCCGCGCACGCGCCGGGCGGGCTCGGGCGGTCCGCGGCGCGGCCGGCCACGAGCCGCACCGCGAGACCCTTCACGCCCTGCGCCTCTCCGACGACGACCTCGGCGAAGCCGCGACGCTCGTGCAGTTCACGAGCGAGTTCTGCGCCCAGTGCGGCGGGGCGGCACGCCGCCTCGACCAGGTGGCCGGCGACTACGCCGGCGTCCGTCGCGTCGAGGTCGACCTGACGGACGCCCCCGAGATCGCCGCGCACTTCCGCGTCCTCCAGACGCCGACGACCCTCATCCTCGACGCCGCGGGCACGCCGGTCGCCCGCATCGGCGGCCTGCCCCGCGCGGAGGCCGTCCGCGCGCACCTCGACCGATTGAGCGGGAGCCCCCATGTCGCAGCCTGATTCCGCGCGAGCGAAGATCGACCCGCGCGGCCCGCGCTTCGGCGCCGCCGTGACCGCGACGCTCCTGCTGGTCGTCGTCGTGCTCGGGCTCGTCGAGGCGATCGTCGCCGCGTGGGCGCTGCTCGTGCTCCTCGCGCTCCTGTTCGCGTGGGGCGCGTTCGGCGGCATCGAGCAGCACCCGTACGGGCTGTTCTTCAAGCGCTTCATCCGCCCGCGGCTCGCCCCGCCCGCCGAGCTCGAGGACCCGCGTCCGCCGTCGTTCGCGCAGGGCGTCGGCTTCGCCGTGACCGCGGTCGGCGTCGTCCTCGGCGCCCTCGGCCTCCCGGCCGCGGTGCCGATCGCGGCCGCCGTCGCCTTCCTCGCCGCGTTCCTCAACGCGGCCTTCGGCTACTGCCTCGGCTGCCAGTTCTACCTGCTGCTCGTGCGAGCACGGGTCATCCGGCACGCCTGAACCCGCTCTCCCCCGGACGGGGGTCGTCTCGCTAGGCTGTGCCCACCGCACGGAGACGAGGAGGCCCGAGATGGCGATCACGAGCGAGGCGACGACCGTCTGGAACGGCACGCTGTTCGAGGGCGAGGGCACGGTGAGTCTCGACTCGTCGCAGGCCGCCGAACTCCGGGTGGATTGGAAGACCCGCGCCGAGGGCGGCGTCGGCACCTCCACCCCCGAGGAGCTCATCGCCGCGGCCCACTCGTCGTGCTTCTCGATGGCGTTCTCCAACGCGCTGACGCAGGCGGGCTTCCCACCGACCGCCATCCAGACGACCGCGGCCGTCACGTTCCAACCGGGCACCGGCATCCTCGGCTCGCACCTGCTCGTCAATGCGACGGTGCCGGGCGTCTCGGACGAGCAGTTCGCGGCGATCGCCGAGGACGCGAAGGCGAACTGCCCGGTCTCCCAGGCGCTCGCGGCCATCCCGATCACGCTCGAAGCGTCGCTCGCCTGATGCGGGTGCTCGTCGCCGGCGCGTCCGGGTTCATCGGCACCGCCCTCGTGGCGCGGCTGCGCGAGCACGGCCACGACGTCGTACGGCTCGTGCGACGCCGCGCGGAATCGGCCGACGAGTCCAGCTGGTCGCCGGCCTCCGGCATCCTCGATTTCACGGTCATGGACCGCGCGGACGCCGTCGTCAACCTCTCGGGCGCCTCGCTCGCCAAACTGCCCTGGACGAAGTCGTACCGGCAGGAGCTCATCGACAGCCGACTCGGTGCGACGCGCACGCTCGCCGACGCGATGCGCAAGGCGCAGCGACCGCCGAGCGTCTTCCTCAGCGCCTCGGCCGTCGGCTACTACGGCGATCGTCCCGGTGAACTGCTCGTCGAGTCGTCCCCGCGCGGCGACGGCTTCCTCGCCGAACTCGTCGCCCGATGGGAGACCGCCGCCGCCCTCGCCCCGCGCGCGACGCGCACCGTGCAATTCCGCACCGGTCTCGTGATCGGCGCCGGCGGCGCGCTCGCTCCCGTGCGCACGCTCACGAAGTTCGGGCTCGGCTCCCGCATCGGCCTCGGCGGACAGCACTGGCCGTGGATCTCGCTCGACGACGAGGTCGGCGCGATCCTGCATCTGCTCGAGACCTCGCAGCTCGCCGGGCCGGTGAACCTCGCCGGGCCGACGCCCGCGACCGCCGACCGGGTCACCCGTGCGCTCGCCGAGCGGATGCATCGCCCGCACGCGTTCGTCGTACCCGAGAAGGTGCTCGGGCTCGCGCTCGGCGACGCCGCCGACGAACTGCTGCTCGCGAGCCAGAAGGTCTCCCCCGTGCGGCTCGTCGCCGACGGCTACGAGTTCGCGCACCCCACGATCGAGGATGCGGTCGACGCCCTCGTCAGCGCGTCGCGTCGTCGGAGCGCGGCGGGCGCGACAGCCTGATCGCGGTGCGCACCGCCTCGCGGCCGCGCTTGCGGTCGCCCGCGGCGTCGTAGACGATCCCGAGGCGCATCCAGTCGCGCCACGACTCCGGCGACGCCTCGACCGCGTCTTTGAACCGGGGGAACGCCTCGGTCGCGGCGGTGCGGTCGGCACGACCGCTCGCGGACGCCGCGATGCCGAGGTCGAGGCCGCCCTCGGCATCGAGCCGCTTGACGAGCTCCTGCGAGCGCCACCCGAAGGAGAGCTCGCGCCATAGCCCCCACGCCGCGATGATCGGCAGCACGATGAGGGCGACGCCCATGATCACGGCGACCGGTTCCCCCGTCAGGATGAACTGGACCGCCCGCCAACCGGCGAGGGCCAGGTACAGGGCGAGGAGCACCGCCATGACGACGGCGGCGATGCGCGCGGTCTTCACGTCACTCCGAACCGGGCAGGCCGAGCAGGTCGTCGAGCCCGACGGCGACGCCCGCGGCATCGACCGTCGACCGGACGGCGAGCAGGATGCCGGCCTCGTACGAGGCGTCCGAGAACGTCGTGTGCGTGATCGTCAGGGTCTCGCCGTCGCCGCCGAGGACGACGTCCTGCTTGGCGAGCAGGCCCGAGAGGCGCATCGAGTGCACCGGCACGCCGGCGACGAGCTGCCCCCGGGCGCGCTGGTCGGCGTGCGGCGCGGCCACCGGGCCGAGCTCGCTGCGGGCCTCGCCGATGAGCTCGGCCGTGCGCACGGCCGTGCCCGAGGGCGAGTCGACCTTGCCGGCGTGGTGCGCCTCGAGGATCTCGATCGAGGGGAAGTACGGTGCGGCGAGGCGCGCGAACGCAGTGCCGAGGACGCTGCCGAGCGAGAAGTTCGGCACGAACCGCACGGCGGCGCGCTCGTCGGCCGCGAGACGGCGTTCGACCTGCTGCCGGATGCCCGCGATGCGCGAGCGCGACCAGCCCGAGGTGCCGACGACGACGGGGATGCCCGCATCGACGGCGAACGGCACGATCTCGGCGCTTGAGTGCGCGACCGTCACGTCGACGAGGACGTCGGCGCCGAGCATCCGCTCGAGCGGGTCGGCCGAGCCGAGCGCCGCATGCAGTTCGAGGTCGTCGGCCTCCTCGACGAGCCGGACGACGAGCCGCCCCATACGACCGGAGGCCCCGGTCACCGCCACGCGAATCACGCCTTCCAGCCTAGCCGCGCCGGACTCACAGCCCGGACGCACCCGCCCCGCGTTCAGGTGGGCTGCGCCGACGTAGGCTCGGAGGATGCTGCGTTTCCGCGAGGTCTCCGCGACCGACCCCGAAGCCGTCGCGATGCTCGCCGAGTACTTCGCCGAACGCGCGGCGGGCTTCCCGGGCGGCCCGGGCGCCTACCGCCCGGTGTTCCCCTCGGAGGCGACCTTCGCCCCGCCGGCGGGCGTGCTCCTCATCGCCGACCTCGAGACCGGCGACGGCATGGTCCCGTCGGTCGGCCTCGGCGGCGTGCGGCTGCTGCCGGCCGGGGATGCGTCCGTGCGCTACGAGGTCAAGCACCTGTGGGTGCGCCCCGAGCGACGGGGCGGCGGCCGCGGCCGCGCGGTGCTCGCCGAGCTGATCGAGCGGGCGCGGGAGTTCGGCGCGACCGAAGTCGTGCTCGACACGAATGCGAGCCTCGAAGCCGCGGGCAGGCTCTACCGGTCGATGGGCTTCCGGAGCATCCCGGCGTACAACGACAACCCCAACGCGACCGACTGGTACCTGCTCGAGCTCTGACGCCGAGCACTGACGCACCCCGATCGCGGCACCGCCGATCAGATCGGGTACGGCTCCGGCAGTCCCGTGCGGAGTTCGGCGGGCAGGTGGGCGAGGTCGTTGTGGGTCACGACGCTCCAGGGGCGGCCGGGCCGCTGCATGAGCACGGTCAGGCCGCAGTTCGCCTGGTTGAGCGTCAGCCAGCGCCACTCGGGCGCCTCGAGCACCTCGCGCACGAACCACGCGATCACGAAGTTGTGCGTGATGAGCAGTTGGTGGTGCGCCCCATTGCCGGCGCCCAGGAACTCGGCCGTGGCATCGGCCATCTGCGCCGCGCCCGCCTCGATCTGCGCCTCGGTGACGCCGCCGAAGAAACCGTCGTAGACGCTCGGCGTGTCCTGCTCCGGACCGCTCGGCACGCAATCGAAGAGCAGGGCGGATTCCTCGGGCTCGAGGGCGGGCATCTTCTCGGCGATGATCGCGGCCGTCTCGGCGGCGCGGGTGAGCGGCGAATACCAGGCCTCGTCGAAGGGCACCCCGCCGAGCCGCTCGGCGACGAGCTGCGCCTGGCGGCGGCCGCGCGGGGAGAGCGGGCCGTCGGGCAGACCGTGCTCGGCGTCGAGCTGCTCGCCGTGGCGCACGAGGTAGAGGAACCGGGTCATGCGTGCGCCTCCCCCGCCCGAGCGGCGGCTGCCGCGGGCGCGACGCCCGCGGACTCCTCGACGACCGGGCCGGACGGGTCGGCGACCCCGTCGAACACTTCGGCGCCGACCGCGCCGACCGCCGCGATCGAGAGCGGGCCCGCGGCGAGATCGGCGGCGAGTGCGGCGACGTCCTCCGCCGTCACGGCGGCGATGCGGCGGAGCCCCTCGTCGAGGTCCGTGAACTCGCCGAGGGTGAGCTCGGCACGGCCGAGCCGCGACATCCGCGTATCGGAGTCCTCGAGGGCGAGTGCCGAGGCGCCGCCGAGCTGACCCGATGCGCGGCGCAGTTCGACATCGGTGACGCCGTGCTCGGCGAGCCGCTCGAGCTCGCCCCGCAGGATCTTCGCGACTTCGCCGGCCTTGCCGGGCGTGCAGCCGGCGTACATCGCGAACATGCCGGCGTCGGAGTAGCCCGCACCGAACGAATAGACCGAATAGGCGAGGCCGCGACGCTCGCGGACCTCTTGGAACAGGCGGCTCGACATGCCGGCGCCGAAGATCGCGTTGAGCACCGAGAGGGTATGGCGGCGGTCGTTGCCGGCGGCGAAGCCGGGCATCCCGAGGAAGAGGTTGACCTGCTCGTTGGGCCGATGCGTGAGGTTGAGCGCGGCGGCGCGGGAGTACGACGTGGGCACGCCGACGCGGCGCGGCACCGGCGAGCCTGCGACGCCGAGGTCCCAGCCGCCCGCGGTGAGACCGTCCTGCAGACGGGCGACGAGGGCGTCGTGGTCGACCGCGCCCGCGGCCGTCACGACGAGGTCCTGGGGCCGGTAGTTGGCGCGGTAGTGCTCGTGGACCGCATCGCGGGTCGCGGCGCGGATCGTGTCGGGGTTGCCGCCGATCGGGCGCCCGAGCGGGTGGTCGCCGAAGACCGACTCGAACAGGCGCTCCCCCGCGACGTCGGCCGGGTCGTCGCCCGCCATCCCGAGCTCTTCGAGGATGACGCCGCGCTCGTTCTCGAACTCGACCGGGTCGAGGGTCGAGGAGGTGAACATGTCGGCGAGCACGTCGACGGCCATGCCGAGGTCGCGGTCCTGCACCTTGGCGTAGTAGCAGGTGTACTCCTTGGCCGTGAGCGCATTGTGCTCGCCGCCGACCTCGTCGAACGCGACCGCGAGATCGAGCGCAGTGCGCGTCGGCGTGCCCTTGAAGAGCAGGTGCTCGAGGAAGTGCGTCGAGCCGTAGCTGCCGGCGCTCGTGCCGTGCGGGCCGGATTCGTCGCGCGAACCGACGGCCACCCAGTAGCCGATCGTGGCGCTGCGCGCGCCCGGCACGGCCTCGGTGAGGACGCGGACGCCGCTCGGCAGGAGCGTGCGTCGGACGAGCGAGTCGCCGGCCGCCCGGAAGGAGAGTTCGGTCGTTTCGAGCGGGAGTGCGACGGCGCTGTTCATCCCGTCCAGCCTACGGCAGGGGGCCCGACAGCGGGCCGGGCGGTCGGACCGGAGTCAGGCGGAGGCGCGATCGAGCTCGACGAGGTCGCTGCGGCTGAGCTGGAGCGATGCGGCCGCCATGAGCGCGTCCACCTGCTCGGGATCGGCGGCGCTCGCGACGGGCGCCACGACGCCCGGCTTGGCGGTGAGCCACGCGAGGGCGACGGTCGCCGGCTCGACGCCGTGCTTGAACGCCACGGCGTCCAGTGCCCCGAGCACGCGGTGCCCGCGACGGTTCAGGTGCCGGGCGACGCGCGAGCCGCGGGCGTCGTGCCGGATGTCGGCGCGTCGGCGCACCGCACCCGCCAGGAAACCGCCGGCGAGGGCGAAGTAGGGCAGGACCGCGATGCCCTGCGCGTGCGCGACGAGCTCGCGCGCGCCCTCGTAGGCGCGGCGCTGCATGAGGTGGTACTCGACGGTGAGGGCTTCGAATCGCGGCAGTCCGTTGGCGGCGAGCACCCGGGCTTCGATGAGCGCATCGGGCGAGAAGTCGCTCGCACCGATCGCGCGGACCTTGCCGGCGCGGATGAGGGAGTCGACCTCGCCGAGGCTCTCGCCGAGCGGGGTCGCCGGGTCTTCGCCGTGGAAGTAGAGCAGGTCGATGCGCTCGATGCCGAGGCGCGAGAGCGAGGCATCCACACCGGCCCGGATGCTCGCGGGCGAGAGACCGGGCGCGTCGGGGTGCCGTCCGATCTTCGTCGCGACCGCGACCCGCCCCTGTTGGCGCCGGCTCTTCAGCCACGCCCCGATCATGAGTTCGCTGCGCCCGGCCGCGTAGGAGTCGGCGGTATCGACGAAGTCGCCGCCGATGCCCGCGAACCGGTCGAGCACCTGGAACGCGGCCTCGGGGTCGAGGGTCCAGCCGAACGTGCTGCCGCCGAGGCACAGCGGGTGCACCGTGATGCCCGTGTCGGCGATGGCAGAACGCCGCTGGACGGCGATCGGCCCGGAGAACAGGTTGGTGTCGACGTACTCGACGCGCTCATCGGCGTCCGGCGCGCGGTGCCGGCCGGAGCGTCGCACGAGCGTCGCGGCCTCCACGTCGAGACTGCTGAGCTGCTCGCCGATCTCGACCGTGCTCATCGGCTGCGTCTCGATCGGCTGCGTCTCGATCGGCTGCGAGCCGATCGGCGCCGAGCCGATTGCGTCATCCCCCACGTCGTTCTCCTCCCCCAAGGATTGCCCCCGATCCTATTCGGGGCCGGGGTGCGCGCCGTAGTCGACGCGGACGACCGTTATCGAAAGTTCATCGCACCGCGCCGATCGACCCGCCTGTCAGCCTGGCGATCGGGCCGGCGATCGCGAGCACGAGGCGTTCGAGCCCCCATTCCCAGGCCCTGTCGACATCGCCGCCGAGCCGGAAGGCGCCGGTGAGCTCCATGAGCAGGAAGCCCGTGCTCCAGGCGGTCAGGGTGCGGGCCGCGGGCAGCGCATCCGCCGGACCGCAGAGCGCGGTCGTGACCTCGAGCAAGGGCGCCGCCGCCTCGGCGAGCGCGGCTTCGCGCCGGCCGTCGCCCGCACCGGGGGCGAAGACGAAGCGGAACGATTCGGGCCGTTCGTGGGCGAACCTGCGGATCTCACCGGCGAGGGAGACCAGTGCGTCGCGCGGATCGCGCTCGCCGGTCGCGGCGGCGACGCGGACGCGCAGGTCGGCGAGCGCGGCGTCGGCCACGAGCGCCAGGAGCGCGTCGCGATCGCGAACGCGCTTGTAGAGCGAGGGCGCCTTGACGCCGACGCGATCGGCGACGGCCTGCATCGTGATCCGATCGGGTCCGCCCCCTTCGAGCAGGTCGCGCGCCACGGCGACGATCTCGGCGTTCGTGGTGCGCACCGGTGCCGGCATGCTCGTCTCCTTCGTTCGGGGTGGACGAATTGATCATAGCTATTGCGCGTAGCCATCATGGCTAACTATCGTAGCCATCATGGAACTCGCACCCGGACTCCACCGCATCGGCGGCGATCTCGTCGCCATCCACCTCATCGTCACCGACGAGGGCCTCACCCTCGTCGACGCCGGCATGCCCGGCCACTGGGCCGAACTGGAAACCGAGCTCGAGCGCATCGGCCGCAGCGCCGACGAGATCCGCGGCGTCGTGCTCACCCACGGCGACTCCGATCACGTCGGCATCGCCGAGCGACTGCGCCGCGACTACGGCGCGGCGGTCTACGTCCACGAGGCCGACGCCGCACGCGCCCGCGGCGAGGAGTCGACCAAGCCCGCCTGGGGGAAGGTCCGCATCGGCCCGCTCGCACGCTTCATCGGCTACGGCCTCCGCAAACGCGGCTTCACGCTCGAGCATCCCGCCGAGGTCGTCCCCGTCCGTGCCGGCGACGTGCTCGACCTGCCCGGCAGCCCGGTGCTCATCGGCCTGCCCGGCCACTCCCCCGGCAGCGTCGCGGTGCACGTGCCCGCCGTCGGCGCCCTCTTCGTCGGCGACGCACTGACCACCGGCCATGTGCTGACCGGCGAGCGCGGCCCGCAGCCGGCGCCGTTCACCGACGATCCGGCGACCGCGCTCGAATCGCTCGCGGCCATCGATCACCTCGACGCCCGCTGGGTGATCCCCGGCCACGGCCCGGCGCTCGAGGCCGCCCCCGCCGACGTCGTGCGCGCCGTCCGCGAGCGGGCCGGCGCCCTCCGCTGACGCCGCACCGCGGCATCCGCGGATCGAACATGCAGAACGCCCGCCCCGACCGGAGTCGGAACGGGCGTTCCGCGGATCTGTCGATCTCGGCGGATCAGGCCTCGGCGGGAGCCTCGGCGCCTTCCTCCTCGGCGACGACCGGCGCGAGCGAGAGCTTGCCGCGGTCGTCGATCTTCGTGATCTCGACGAGGATCTTCTGGCCGACGCCGAGCACGTCCTCGACGTTCTCGACTCGCTTGCCGCCGGCGAGCTTGCGGACCTCGCTGATGTGCAGCAGGCCGTCCTTGCCGGGCAGGAGCGAGACGAACGCGCCGAAGGTCGCGATCTTCACGACGGTGCCGAGGAACTGCTCGCCGACCTCGGGGTTGGTCGGGTTGGCGATCGCGTTGACCTGGGCACGGGCGGCCTCGGCCGACGGGCCGTCGACGGCGCCGATGTAGACGGTGCCGTCCTCCTCGATGGAGATGTCGGCGCCGGTCTCGTCCTGGATGCCGTTGATCGTCTTGCCCTTCGGGCCGATCAGCTCGCCGATCTTGTCGACGGGGATCTGGACCGAGATCACGCGGGGCGCGGTCGGGGCCATCTCGTCGGGGCCGTCGATCGCGGCGTTGAGCACCGAGAGGATCGTCGTGCGGGCGTCCTTCGCCTGCGTCAGCGCGCCGGCGAGCACCGAGGCGGGGATGCCGTCGAGCTTCGTGTCGAGCTGGATCGCGGTGACGAACTCCGACGTGCCGGCGACCTTGAAGTCCATGTCGCCGAGGGCGTCTTCGGCGCCGAGGATGTCGGTGAGGGCCGCGTAGCGCGTCTCGCCCGACTCGTCGGTCTCGGAGATGAGGCCCATCGCGATGCCCGCGACGGGCGCCTTCAGCGGCACGCCCGCGTTGAGCAGCGACAGCGTCGAGGCGCAGACGGAGCCCATCGACGTCGAACCGTTGGAGCCGAGGGCCTCGGACACCTGGCGGATCGCGTAGGGGAACTCCTCGCGGCTCGGCAGCACCGGCACGAGCGCGCGCTCGGCGAGGGCGCCGTGGCCGATCTCGCGACGCTTCGGCGAACCCACACGACCCGTCTCGCCCGTGGAGTAGGGCGGGAAGTTGTAGTTGTGCATGTAGCGCTTCTTCGTCTCGGGCGAGAGCGAATCGATCTGCTGCTCCATCTTGAGCATGTTCAGCGTGGTGACGCCCAGGATCTGGGTCTCGCCGCGCTGGAAGATCGCCGACCCGTGCACGCGGGGCACGACCTGCACCTCGGCGTCGAGCGGACGGATGTCGGCGAGGCCGCGGCCGTCGATGCGCACGCCCTCGGAGAGGACGCGGCCGCGGACGACCTTCTTGGTCGCCGACTTGTAGGCGGCCGAGACCTGGTTGTTCGCCGAGGCGGGCAGCTCGCCGGCCTCGACCTTGGCGGCCACGGCCTCCTTGACGCGCGCCTTGAGGGCGTCGTCGGCGTTCTGGCGCTCGATCTTGTCGGCGATCTGGTAAACGCCGGCGAGCTCGGCCGAGGCGAGCTCGGCGACGAACGCGCCGACCTCGTCGGAGTACGACGGGAAGACCGGGTAGTCGGCCGTCGGCTTGGACGCGGTGGCCGCGACCTTCGCCTGCGCCTCGACGAGCTGCTTGATGAAGGGCTTCGAGGCCTCGATGCCCTCGGCGATGACCGTCTCGTCGGGCTTGATCGCGCCGGCGCGGATCTGCTCGAACGACGTGTCGGTCGCCTCGGCCTCGATCATCATGATCGCGACGTCTTCGACGCCGTTCGCGTCGGTGACGACGCGGCCGGCGACGACCATGCTGAACACGGCGTCGTTGAGCTCGGAGTACTTCGGGAACGCGACCCACTGGCCCTTGCCCGGCTCGGTCGGCACGAGTGCGACGCGGACGCCGCCGATCGGGCCGGAGAAGGGCAGGCCGGCGATCTGCGTCGACATGGAGGCGGCGTTGATGGCCAGCACGTCGTACAGCTCGTCGGGGGCGATCGAGAGGACCGTCACGACGACCTGGATCTCGTTGCGGAGACCGTCGACGAACGACGGGCGCAGCGGGCGGTCGATGAGACGGCAGGTCAGGATGGCGTCGGTCGAGGGGCGGCCCTCGCGACGGAAGAACGAGCCGGGGATGCGGCCCGCGGCGTACATGCGCTCTTCGACGTCGATCGTGAGCGGGAAGAAGTCGAACTGATCCTTCGGCTGCTTCGAGGCGGACGTCGCCGAGAGCAGCATCGTCTCGTCATCGAGGTAGGCGACCGCGGAGCCCTGCGACTGCTGGGCGAGACGGCCGGTTTCGAATCGGATCGTGCGGGTGCCGAAGCGGCCGTTGTCGATGACCGTTTCGGCGAACGTGATTTCAGGACCTTCCAAGAGGTCTCTCTCCTTTGTTTAACGTCGCACCCCGTGCGGGCACGACTCGAACGCGGAGCAGATCGGCGGAACGGGCGTCTGGCGACGCCGGTGCTGGTAACCCGGAGAAGTCCGCCGAGCCCGACTCGTCGAGCCGGTGATCGGAAGGCCACTGCAGGAGACCAGCGTTCCGTCGCTGCTCCGCCGTCGATCCTAGCAGTCGGGCCTGATCGCGCCCCGATTCGCGGCGCACGGTCGCCCTCCGCTCCGCGCGGTCGGGACCGCGAACCCGGTCGGGGGCTGTCGGATCCCGGCGCGACCTGCCTAGGATGACGCCGGAATCGGATCGACGGCGATCGGAGGCGAGGATGCCCGAGCGCACGAGCGCGCCCCAGCCCGGCGGGCTGCGCGACCTCGTCGCCTCGTCGTGGCTGCGGGCGCGGGCCGCCCGGCTCGAGCCGGAGCTCGCCGCCGCCCCGCTCGACCTCGACGCCGACGCCCTCGACGACCTCCGCGCCGCGCATCCGCTCGCCGCGGCCCTGCCCGTCGTGCGCCGGCTCCTCGTGCAGGACGCCGAGCCCGGATCCGGCGTGCTCGTGGCGGTCGGCGACGCGCGGGGCCGGCTGCTCTGGGTCGAGGGCGACCCCGGCCTCCGCGCGAAGGCCGAGGGCATGCGATTCGTCGAGGGCGCCGACTGGAGCGAGGCGACCGTCGGCACGAGCGCGCCGGGGACGGCGCTCGCCGTCGACCGCGGCGTGCAGATCCGCGCCGACGAGCACTTCGCGGAGACCGTGAAGCCGTGGAGCTGCACGGCGGTGCCGGTGCACGACCCGGAGCACGGCGAACTCATCGGGGTGCTCGACGTCACGGGCGGCTCCGACGCGGCGGCCGCGCACGTGCTGCCGCTGCTCGTGGCCACGGCCGCCGCGGTCGAGCGGGAGCTCCTCATCGAACGGCTGCGCCGGCCGGCGCGATCCCGCCCGAAGCCGACGCGGCGCACGGGAGCGGCGCGGCTCAGCATCCTCGGGCGCGACACGGGCGAGCTCGTCGGCGCGACGGGCGAGCGCACGACGCTGAGCGCCCGGCACTCCGAGCTCCTCGCGCTGCTCGCCTGGCATCGCGGCGGCATCGGCGCGGAGGCGCTCGCCGCCCTCGTCTACGGCGACGCGCCCTCGACGGTGACCCTGCGCGCCGAGATCGTGCGGCTGCGTCGCGCACTCGCGGGCGTCGCCCCGGAACTCGGACCGCTCGCCCGCCCCTACCGGCTCGGCGCGGAACTCGAGCTCGACCTCGGCGGCGTCGTCGAGTTGCAGCGCCGCGGCGCGCACCGCGCGGCCGTAGAGGCGTTCGGCGGCGGCCCACTGCCCGGCTCCGCGTCGCCCGGCGTCGCCGAGCTGCATGCCGACGTCGCCGCGGGGCTGCGCGAGGCGCTGCTCGAGTCGGGCTCGGCCGACCTGCTGCTCGCGTGGGGGCGCGACCGCGGGCGCGACGACGCCGAAGTGTGGCGCGCGGCCCTCCACGCGCTGCCGCGGCTCTCGCCGAAGCGCGCCATCGCGGTCGCGGCGCTCGAGCGCATCGAGCGCGAACTCGGTTAGCGGTCTCGTCGGTCGAGCAGCGAAGCGTCTCGAGACCTGGTCGGGCCTCTGCGGTCTCGAGACGCTCCTTCGTCGCTCCTCGACCAGCTCAGGTGCGCTCCTCGACCGACGGCGTGCAACGGACTGCAACGTCGCCGCCCGTAGCGTCCAGATCGGCGCACACCCGGTGCGCATGCGAAGTCGAAGGAGCCTTCCCATGACCCTCACCGCCGATCCCTCCGCCGTCGCCGAGCCCGACGACGTCCCCGCCGCCGACGCCCCGACCGTCTACGCCCGCCCCGGCGAGGACGGCTCCGTGGTCTCGTACCGAGCGCGCTACGACCACTACATCGGCGGCAAGTACGTCGCCCCCGCCTCCGGCCAGTACTTCGAGGACATCACCCCGGTCACGGGCCAGGGCTTCTGCGAGATCGCGCGCGGCACCGCGCCCGACGTCGACCGGGCCGTGGATGCCGCCTGGGCCGCGTTCCCCGCCTGGGGGAAGACGAGCCCCGCGGAGCGGGCGGTCATCCTGAACAAGATCGCCGACCGCATGGAGGCGAACCTGGAGGCGCTCGCCGTCGCCGAGACCTGGGAGAACGGCAAGCCCGTCCGGGAGACGCTCGCCGCCGACCTTCCGCTCGCGATCGACCACTTCCGCTACTTCGCCGGCGCGATCCGCGCCCAGGAGGGCGGTGCGGCCGAACTCGACCAGGACACGGTGGCGTACCACTTCCACGAGCCGCTCGGCGTCGTCGGGCAGATCATCCCGTGGAACTTCCCGATCCTGATGGCCGTGTGGAAGCTCGCTCCCGCGCTCGCCGCGGGCAACTGCGTCGTGCTGAAGCCGGCCGAGCAGACGCCGGCGTCGATCCACGTGCTCATCGACCTCATCGGCGACCTGCTGCCCGACGGCGTGCTCAACGTCGTCAACGGCTTCGGCTTCGAGGCCGGCGCTCCCCTCGCTTCGCACCCGCGCATCCGCAAGATCGCCTTCACGGGCGAGACGACGACGGGCCGGCTCATCATGCAGTACGCGAGCGAGCGGCTCATCCCCGTCACGCTCGAGCTCGGCGGCAAGAGCCCGAACATCTTCTTCGAAGACGTCGCCGACGCGAAGGACTCGTTCTACGACAAGGCGCTCGAGGGCTTCACGTTCTTCGCCCTCAACCAGGGCGAGGTCTGCACGTGCCCGTCGCGCGCGCTTGTGCAGCGTTCGATCTACGACGGCTTCGTCGCCGACGGCCTCGAGCGGGTCGGCAAGGTCAAGCAGGGCGACCCGCTCGACCTGTCGACGATGATCGGCGCCCAGGCCTCGAACGACCAGCTGGAGAAGATCCTCAGCTACATCGAGATCGGCAAGGCGGAGGGTGCGAAGCTCATCACCGGCGGCGAGCGCGCCGACCTCGGCGGCGACCTCGCCGGCGGCTACTACGTGCAGCCGACGGTGTTCGAGGGGCGCAACTCGATGCGCATCTTCCAGGAGGAGATCTTCGGGCCCGTGCTCGCGCTCACCTCGTTCGACACGTACGACGACGCCATCTCGATCGCCAACGACACGCTCTACGGCCTCGGCGCGGGCGTGTGGAGCCGCAACGGGTCGCAGCTCTACCGCGCGGGCCGCGCCATCGAGGCCGGCCGCGTGTGGTCGAACACGTACCACCAGTACCCGGCGCACGCCGCGTTCGGCGGGTACAAGCAGTCGGGCATCGGCCGCGAGAACCACAAGATGATGCTCGACCACTACCAGCAGACGAAGAACCTCCTGGTGTCGTACGCCGACGGCCCCATGGGCTTCTTCTGATCGGCGGATGCCGTGGGCACCGGTGAGTCCGGGACGTCGCGGGTCGCGGTGACGGCGGAGGCGGGCGACTTCCTCCGCCGGCTCACCGCGGCCCACGGCCCGCTCATGTTCCATCAGTCCGGCGGCTGCTGCGACGGGTCCTCGCCCATGTGCTACCCCGTCGGGATGTTCCGCACGGGCCCGGGCGACGTGCGGTTGGGGGAACTCCGCATCGACGGGCTCGAACCGATCGAGGTGTTCATGTCGGCCTTCCAGTTCGAGTACTGGAAGTACACGCACCTGACGATCGACGTCGTCGACGGGCGCGGCTCGGGGTTCTCGGTCGAGGCCCCCGAGGGCAAGCGGTTCCTGATCCGCTCGCGCCTGCTGGACGACGCGGAACTGGCCGAGTTCGGCCTGCTGCCGCAGGGCTGAGGGAACGGCCGCGCGAGGCATCCGATCGGGGGTTCGGATGCCTCGTGCGGCGCCCACGCCGCCGTCGGGCGAGGGGCGCGCCAGGCGATCAGGTGGTCTCGTGCGGCGCCCGCGCGCCGTCGCCCGGCCGCAGCTCGATGAGCCGGTCGTGCTTGGCGGACATCCCGTCGCCGGCGGTGCGGCCGCGGAGGCGGCGCCAGGCCCAGGGGGCGGCGTGGCGCCGCACCCATTCGCGAGTCGGCAGCGGGTCGTCGCCGTCGCCGTCGTGCAGCGCGTCGTCGAGCGCGGCGAGGGCCGCGGCATCGGGCACGCCGAGGACGGCGGCGGCGCGGTAGGCCAGCAGCCGGTGCCCGCGGGAGCCGAGGTGCACGCGGTCGGGCGACCAGACGCGCTCGTCGAGGAACTCGCGGTGCGCCCCGAAGTCGAGCAGGCGGCATCCTCGCCGTTCGGCGATCTGGGCGAGCGCCCGGTTGAAGCGCGCGAAGCGCGGCTGCAGTCGCGCGACGAGCGGGTTCGGCGGCGTGAACGCCGTCACGAGGAGCACTTCGACCCCGGCGTCGCGCAGCCGGGCGATGCCCGTGTCGAGGCGCGCGGCGAGCGCGTCGGGCCGGGCCCGCCATTTCACGAGATCGTTCCCGCCGACGAGCACGGCGACGAGGTCCGCGCCGAGGCCGATCGCGGCGGGGATCTGCTCGTCGACGACGTCCCGGACACGGCGGGAGCGCACGGCGAGGTTCGCGTAGCGCAGGGGCGGCGCATCCTGGCCGGCGGAGTCGCCCGCCGCGCCGCGCGAGAGCGCGAGGAGCATTGCGAGCCGGTCGGCCCAGCCCCGGTACTGCCCGTCGGCCTGCCGGCTGGTGTCGTCGAGCCCCTCGGTGAGCGAATCGCCGACGGCGACGAATCGGTCGGGACGCAGCCCCGCCGGCTGCGGCTCCGGGATGCCGCCGACGGCGGTGAGGAAGCGCGCGTCGCCCGCGCGCGCGAGCTCGATCGCGTCGGCGTAGTGCTCGACGAGCTCGTCGACGAGCCGGTCCCAGCCGCGGCCGCGCATCGCGTCGCGGGCGGCCTCGCCGAAGGCCCGGCGCTTCGCCGCGTCGCCCACGAGGTCGGCGACGTGCGCGCGCATCCCGGCGAGATCGCCCGGTTCGTAGAGCCATCCGGTGCGGGAGACGTCGACGAGGTCGAGGGGACCGCCCGCGCCGACGGCGACGACCGGCACGCCGCTCGCGAGGGCCTCCTGGATCGTCTGTCCGAACGTCTCGTGCGGGCCGGGGTGCACGAAGACGTCGAAGCCCGCGACCGCCTCGGCGAGCGCGTCGCCGTCGAGCCGTCCGAGGAAGACCGCCTCGGGCAGGAGCGCCTCGAGCCGGCTCCGCTCGGGACCCTCGCCGACGATGACGAGCCGGGTGCCCGGGAGCCCGGCGAGCGCGGCGAGGTCGCTGAGCTGCTTCTCGGGGGCGAGCCGGCCGACGTAGCCGATGACGGTCTCCCCGCCGGGGGCGTTCCGCGCCCGCCAGGCGCGGCTGCGTCGCTCGGGGCGGAAGCGCTCGGCGTCGATCCCGCGACCCCAGGTGCGCACGCGCGGCACGCCGAGGCGTTCGAGATCGGCGACGGCGGCCGTCGAGGGCGCGAGCGTGAGGGTGGCCCGGCCGTGGATGTCCGCGACGCGACGGGCGAGCGCGGCCTCCGCCGGCGCGGCGCCGTATCGGCGGGCGTAGCCGGGCACGTCGGTCTGGTAGACGGCGACGGTCGGCACGCCGGCGGCGGCGCTCGCCCGCACTCCGGCCCCGCCCAGCACGAAGGGCGAGGCGAGGTGGGCGACGTCGGGGCCGAAGCGGCGCACGATCGGCGCGAGGCGCCGAGGCGTCGCCGGCGCGAGGCGCACCTCCGGATATCCGGGCAGTGCGACCGACGGGATGAGGGCGAGCTCGGCGCCGAACGGGGCGTCGGGTGCGGAATGCCCGACGGGCGGCGCCGGTGCGACGACGAGGGCGTCGTGCCCGAGGGCGTCGAGTCGACGCAGCACCTGGACCACGGAGTTGACCACGCCGTTGGCCTGCGGGAGGAACGTTTCAGCGAAGACGATCACGCGCACGAGGCCAGGATGCGCGGTCTGGCGCCCGTCCGGCGCCCGTGGCGGTGCTGATCGCCGAGGGTTCACCCGATGGTCGCCGTCCGGTCCGCGGCCGGTCGCCTCCGGGCAGAGGAACGCGGCGGGCGGGCATCCCGATTCGGATGCCCGCCCGCCGCGAGGTGCCGGAGACCTACTCCCCCGCGAGCCCGCCGAGGAGGTGGCCCATGGGCCGGTCGAGGGCGAACGGGTCGCCGTGCACGGCCGTGCGGTCGAAACGGTCGACCGCCTCGGCGAACTCGCTCGCACCGCGGCGGATGCGGTCGGGCAGCGAGCGCACGCCGTCGCCGCCGGTGCCCCAGTCGCCCGTCGCCGCGAAGACGCCGGTCGTCATGGGCACCGCGTGCAGGTAGGTGAACAGCGGACGCATCGCGTAGTCGATCGCGAGCGAGTGGCGCGGCGTGCCGCCGGTCGCGCCGAGCAGCACCGGCAGGTCGGTCAGCGCGTCGGGGTCGATCAGGTCGACGAACGACTTGAACAGGCCCGCGTAGCTCGTCGTGAAGATCGGCGTCACGGCGATGAGGCCGTCGGCGCGGCCGAGCGATTCGAGCACCGCCTCGAGCTTGGGCGGCGCGAAGCCGAGCAGCAGGTGGTTGGCGATGTCGTGGGCGAGGTCGCGCAGCTCGACGAACTGGAACTCCGCCTCGACGCCGCGCTCGCGCAGCTCGGTCGCGGTGTCGTCGGCGAGCCGGTCGGCCAGCTGACGGGTGGAGGACGGCGTCGAGAGCCCCGAGGAGACGACGACGATGCGCTTGGTCGTCATCGCACGGCCTCCGTCCGGGTCGCGGCCGGGCCGAATGCCGAGCCGGAACGGCCGACGGGCTCGGCGGGCTTCGCCGAGGTGTCCTGGTAGGGCGAGCCGCCGGTGACGTTGTCGCCGCGGTTCGCACGCGGACGGGGCTGACGGGGCTCGGCGTCACCGTACTTCGCGGCGACCAGCGAGGCGTGGGTCGGCGCGTCGGGCACGTCGGCCGGGCGGCCCTCGGCGAAGCCGGCGCGCAGCGCGGGCAGGATCTCGCCGAGGTGGTCGAGCTGCTCGAGGACCGTCTTGAGCGGCAGGCCCGCGTGGTCGACGAGGAAGAGCTGGCGCTGGTAGTCGCCGACGTACTCGCGGAAGCCGAGCGTCTTGTCGATGACCTCCTGGTGGCTGCCGACGGTGAGCGGGGTCTGCTCGGTGAACTCCTCCATCGTCGGGCCGTGGCCGTAGACGGGGGCGTTGTCGAAGTACGGGCGGAACGCGTCCTTGGCCGCCTGCGAGGTCTTGCCCATGAAGACCTGGCCGCCGAGGCCGACGATCGCCTGCGCGGCGGTGCCGTGCCCGTAGTGCTCGAAGCGCTGGCGGTAGAGGGCGATCATGCGCTGCGTGTGCGAGGCGGGCCAGAAGATGTGGTTCGCGAAGAACCCGTCGCCGTAGTAGGCGGCCTGGTCGGCGACCTCGGGGGTGCGGATGGAGCCGTGCCACACGAACGGCGGCACGTCGTCGAGGGGTCGCGGCGTCGAGGTGAAGCCCTGCAGCGGGGTGCGGAAGCGGCCCTCCCAGTCGACGACGTCCTCGCGCCACAGGCGGTGCAGGAGCTCGTAGTTCTCGACGGCGAGGGGCAGGCCCTGACGGATGTCCTTGCCGAACCACGGGTAGACCGGGCCGGTGTTGCCTCGGCCGAGCATGAGATCGGTGCGACCGCCGGAGACGTGCTGGAGCATCGCGAAGTCCTCGGCGATCTTCACCGGGTCGTTCGTGGTGATGAGGGTGGTCGCCGTGGTGAGCTGGAGTCGCTCGGTCTGGCCCGCGATGTAGGCGAGGGTCGTCGTCGGCGACGAGGAGAAGAACGGCGGGTTGTGGTGCTCGCCCAGGGCGAAGACGTCCAGGCCCACCTCCTCGGCGTGCTTCGCGATCGTCGTGATCGCCCGGATGCGCTCCGCCTCGCTGGGCGTGACGCCCGTCGTGGGGTCCTCGGTGATGTCCGATACCGAGAAGATTCCGAACTGCATTTTCAGCCTCCTGGGCCAGGGTTGCGGCGAATCGCGTTGCGCGCTTCGTTCAATACGTTTGCATTGAACCGAGCGCGGCGCAACTCTATTCCCCGCCGTCGCAGACCTCGCGGACGAATGGCGCACGCACGGGAACGGGGCCCGCCGCTCACGCGACGGGCCCCGTTCCCGGGATCATCCGGCGATCAGGATGCGTCGCCCGGTCCGTGCGAGTGGTCGTGGCCGAGACCGCCGCCGCCCGGGTTGTTCACGGTGAGCTCCGGTCCGGCCGGAGTCTTCGGCAGGAAGTCGCCGACCGTGATGCGGTCGCCGCGCACGCCGTTGACCGCCTCGGTCGAGCCGGCGAACTCGAGCACCGCCGTCCCGACCGCCCCGAGGTTGGTGTAGAGCGCCTTCTTGTCGATGTTCTCGATCGTGTCGCAGGCCTGGTGGTAGCACTGGTCGTAGGACTCGCCCGCGACGCCGCCCCAGATGGCCGCCTGCTCCTCGGTCTTGACGACCTCGGCGCCGGTGAAGAGCCCGCCCGACGGGATGCCCGCCAGGATGAACGCCTCGTAGTCGCTGCGGCCGCTGAACTCGGCGTCGTCGTAGGGCACCTTCAGCGCGGTGTAGTACCGCTCGAAGAGGTCCTCGATCGCCGTCGAGCCCGCCGGCACGTCCACCGGGGCCGGCCAGCTCGACTGGTCCGCGTCGTACACCATCTGGATGTAGTTCGGCGAGGCGACCATGTCGAAGTTCAGGTAGAGCGCGATCTTGTCGAGCTCGGCCTGGGTCCGGCTGTCGACCCACGCCTGGGATCCGAGGAGGCCGTCCTCCTCTGCGCCCCACCACGCGAAGCGGACGGTGTTCTGCGGCTTGAGCTTGCCGATCTTCTGGGCGATCTCGAGCAGCGCGGCGCTGCCGCTGCCGTTGTCGTTGATACCCGGCCCCGCCGAGACGGAGTCCAGGTGCGCACCGGCCATCACGACGTTGTTCGGGTTCCTGCCCGGCAGTTCCGCGATGACATTGGTCTGCGGCCGCTGCTCCGGCTCCGGCGTCACGACGGTCGCGGTCGAGCCGGCGGCGGCGAGGGCCTCGCCCGCCGCATAGCTCGCGCCGACGACGGGGATCTCGAGCGGTTCCGTGTTGACGCCGAAGAGCGTGCCGAGCAGGACGCCCGAGCGCTCGGGCGTGTTGCCCTGGTTGAACTCGATGACCGCCTCCGCGCCCGCGGCCTGCGCGTTCTGCGCCTTGACGCCGAACTCGCACGTGCCGCGCTGGATGAGGGCGATCTGGGATCCCGGCGCGTCGAAGCCGAGCCCCGCGAAGTCCTCGGGCTCGCAGCCGCTCGTGACCGCCGTGGAGTTCGGCTGGCCCAGCACGACGTCGACGGGGATGACGATCCCCTCCACGGTGCCGTAGCCGGTGCCGGTCATCGACTCGCTCTCGTGCGTCGCCGGAGCCGGGGCGAGCTGAGTGAGCGTCGACGGCCCGTTGTAGGTGTAGTCGAAGGTGTGCGTCGACACCTTCCACCCGGCCGCCTTCATGACCTTCTGGACGTAGGCTGCGCTCGCGTCGTAGCCGGGCAGCCCGGCGGCGCGGTTGCCGCCGTTGGCATCGGCGATCTTCTGGAACTCCTGGAGATGGCCGATCACGCCGTTCGCGCTCACGCACGAGAGCAGCTTCGAGACGGAATCGGTGGAGCGGACGTCGCACGCTTTCGAGGAGGGTGCGGCGATCGCGGCGCCCGTGGGCACCGAGGCCAGTGCGAGGACCGCGACGGATGCGGTCGCCAGCAGCTTGGCCCGACGGGGAAGGGGTGCAGATCTGGACATCTCTCTCCGTTCCGAGCGAGTCTCCGACGACGCGCTCGGGAGGCGACGCTAGCCCTGAGCCATCCTCAGTACCAGGGTTGACCTTCGGATGCCTTCCGGCTATGAACGGGCTGAATTCCGGCCGTTCATGAAGGGACTCTCATCGATCGCCCGGAACCGAGAGTCGGGCGAGTTCCCCCGTGCCCTCGACGACCTCCGCCCAATCGCCGACGTCGAGCACGAGTTCCGCGACGGCGCAGGTCGGCAGTTCGAGCCATTCGCCGCAGAGCTCCGACACCGCCTCGCTCATGCCGGGGTTGTGGCCGACGAGCATCGCCGATTCCGCCTCCGACGGCAGTCCCGCGGCGACCGAGAGGATGCCCCGCGACGACGCCCCGTAGAGCGAGCGCTTCTCCACCACGAGCCCGTCGAGCCCGAGCGCGCCGGCGATCGCCGCGGCGGTCGTGCGCGCCCGCAGCGCCGTGCTCGTCAGGATGACGTCGGGTCGGACGTGACGCTCGGCGAGTCGGAGCCCCATCGCCGGAGCGTCCCGTTGGCCGCGCGCGTCGAGGGGTCGATCATGGTCCGCGAGCCCCGGGTCGCCCCAGTCGCTCTTGGCGTGCCGCACGAGGAAGAGCGTCTTCATGCGGCCATGCTGCCAGCCGGGTCCGCACGAGCGCGAGGCCTCCGCACCGTCCGGGACGTGCGTCGCCCATAGACTCGCACGCGATGAGCACGATCGCGATCGTCATTCCCAGCCTGAACGATGCCGAGTTCCTCGAGCGCTGCCTGCGCGCCATCGCCCTGCAGACGCGCGCCCCGGACGAGATCATCGTCGTCGACAACGGCTCGACGGACACGACCGCCGAGGTCGCCCGCGCCGGCGGCGCCCGCGTCGTCGACGAGCCGCGGCGCGGCATCTGGCCGGCCTCCAGCGCCGGCTTCGACGCCGCCACGAGCGACTACCTCGCCCGACTGGACGCGGACTCGCTGCCCGCGCAGGGCTGGCTCGCCGAACTCGAACGGCGCATGGACGCCGAGGACTCGCCGACCGTCGTCACGGACTCGGGCGTCTTCTACGGCAACGGGCCGATCGTGCGATGGCTCGGCACGAACGTCTACCTCGGGGGCTATTTCTGGTTCTGCGGCCTCCTCCTCGGACATCCGCCGGTCTTCGGCTCGAACTTCGGGCTGCGCCGCGACGCCTGGCTCGAGCTCCGCGACGTCGTGCACCGCGACCGCGCCGACCTGCACGACGACCTCGACCTGGCGTGGATGCTGCGCCCGGGCATGGACGTCGTCCGCGATCGCGATCTCGTCGTCGGCATCTCGGCGCGGCCGTTCGACACCTGGCCGGGCTTCCTCCGGCGGGTGCGCATGGCCTTCCACACCCTCGCCGTCCTCCAGCGCGCCTGGCCGCTGCACCGCCGCGCCCGCGAGCGCCGCGGGGCCGCGCCGTGGCGCGCTAGCGGGCGGTGACGTCCGCGTCCGAGGCGTAGAGCGCCAGCAGGTCCCGCACGAGCTGGTGCGGGGTCGTCTCGCACGGCGAGTGCCCCGTCGGGTAGACCGCGAGGTCCGCGCCGATCGATCTCGCGTACGCCTCGTGGTCGGAGATCGGCCAGAGATCGTGCTCGCCGACCGCGACGAGCTTGGGGATGCGCGCCGCCCGCACCGCATCGCGGAGATCCGGCGTCCGCATCATCAGCCCGATGATGTCGTCGACGCTCGCCCGCCTCGTGAGGTCGAACCGCTCGCGCACGAACCGCAGCCGCCCCGGCGGCACCTTGTTGAGGTTGTTGCGCACGCCCCAGAGCATCAGCGCGGCCCCCTGGTGCGGGGTCGTGAAGCGGCTGAGCGGTCCGATCGTCTTCACGCCGCGGAAGGCCTGCCCCGGCAGCGGCGGCGAGCTCAGCAGCGTGAGGCTCGCGAAGCGTCGCGGCCGGCGGAGGAGCGCGAGCTGGGCGAGCGTGCCGGCGAAGGAGAGCCCGAGCACGTGCACCGGCCGGCGCTCCGTTCCCGGCACGTCGCCGTCGTCGAGCACTGCGAGGAGGTCGTCGAGGAACAGCCGTTCGTCGTAGGACTCCCTGCCGAGGCGTTCGGGACCGGCTTCGGCCGACTCGTACTGGCCGGCGAGATCGAAGGATTCCACGCGGTAGCCGGCAGCCGCCAGCAGCGGCAGCATCAGGAGGAAGTCCTCCTTCGAGCCGGTGGCGCCGGGCACGAGCAGCACCCGTTGCCCGTTCTCCGGCCCGTGCTCGATGCGCGCGAGCGGACCGCTCGGCGCCTCGAAGAACGAGCGCCGCGTCCCCGCGGGGAGCGCGCGCCAATCCAGATCGGGGATCCCGGCATCCAGTTCTGCCGGCCCGTTCGCACCTCGGAGCGATTCGTGCGCCGTCACGGGGACACGATAGCGAGCGTGCGCGCCGACGTCTTCCGCACTCGCCCGGATGCCCGCTCGAGGGTGGCCGGACTGTTCGCTTTCAGCGTCCGCATCGCCGAACCTGGCCGAGCTCACGGAGAACGGCCGTACGCTGGGGCAATGGCCACCGTCGCATTGACCCTGGACGACTTCGAGCAGACGATCCTCGAGGGCGGAACCGTCTTCGTCGACTTCTGGGCCGCCTGGTGCGGACCGTGCCTCATGTTCGCACCCCACTACGAGGCCGCGAGCGAGGAGCACCCGGACGTGGTGTTCGCCAAGGTCGACACCGAGGCGCAGCAGCAGCTCGCCGCCGCGATGAACATCACCTCGATCCCGACGATCATGGCGTTCCGCGACGGCATCGGCGTCTTCGCGCAGGCCGGGGCCCTGCCCAAGCCCGTCCTCGACGACCTGATCACGCAGGTCAAGGCGCTCGACATGGACCAGGTCCGCGCGCAGCTCTCCGCCGCCGAGGCGGCCGAGGAAGCGGCCACGCCGGTCGACGCCTCCTGATCCGAAGCGCCCGTTCGACGCAGTCGGAACCCACCGCGCGGCGCTATCGCCCCGCCGATCCCCGGCACTACGGTGTGGCGTGGGGGCCGCGAACGACGGACCCCCGATCGAGGGGGAAATCGTGTTCGAGTCGCTGTGGGACTGGTTCTGGCTGATGATCTGGATCTTCATCGAGATCGCGTATCTGTTCGCGATCATCTGGATCATCATCGACGTGTTCCGCGATCACAGCCTCGGCGGCTGGGGCAAGGCGGGGTGGCTGCTCTTCCTCATCGTCGTGCCCGTCATCGCGGGCCTGGTGTACCTCATCGCCCGAGGCCAGGGCATGGCCGAGCGCTCGCAGAGCCGTCGCAGCGCGGTGTACGAGGACGACGACTACCGACCGCGGCCCGCGGCGAATCCGACCGAGGAGATCGCCAAGGCCCAAGAGCTGCTGAGCAGCGGCGTCATCACCCAGGGCGAGTTCGAGGCGATCAAGAGCAAGGCCCTCACCGGGCGCTACTGACCCGCCGGCCGGCCGCTGTCAGCGGCAGCCCGGGGCGAGCGAGCTCAGCGCGCGCTCGTCCTCGGGCGCGATCGTGAGGCCGTACTCGACGAGCACGGCCTCGAACCGGTCCGCGTACGCGCAGACGTAGGCGTCGCCGGGCAACCACTCCCCCGGTCCCGAGTCGGACTTGGCGTTGTTCGCCGGGCCGTCGACCGCGAGCAGGTTCTCGGGATCGTTCGCGAAGCGCTCGCGAAGGCCTTCGTCCCACTCGTCGGCGCCGTGCCGCCACGCGTAGGACAGCGGCACGACGTGGTCGATCTGTACGGCGGCCGAGGTGTCGACGCCGCGCGCGAAGGCGATCTGCGAGCCGGTGTACGGGTCGTCGAGAATCCCCGTGAGCACGGTGCACCCGTCCCCGTCGAGAGTGATCGACGCGAGATCGCGGGCGAGCACGTCGTTGCGGGCGTCGCAGCCGTTGCCGTCGGGATCGAGCCATCCGTGGCCGAACAGATCCCGTTCGTAGTCGCGGCCGTCGCCGCCGGCATCCACCACGGGGCCGTCGCCCGGATCGGCGCCGCTCGAACCGTCGGGTTCGGCGAGCAGGTACCAGGCGAGGAGCACGAGGATCGCCAGCGCGATGGTGGTCAGGGCGGAGCGCGCGCTCGTGCGCGCGGTTCGGCGTCGGGTTCGCACCGGGCGAGGCTATCGGCCGCGCGCGGCTCGGCGCGAACCGACGCGCTCAGGCGCGCTCAGGCGGGGTCGAGCGCGTCCAGGTCGTCGAGCCCCGAGAGGTCGAGGTCGAGCCCGTAGGGCTGCTGGTCGCCCGTGATGCGCACCGGGACGCGGACGTAGCGCCCCTGCTGCGCGAGCGCGTCGAGCTGCTCGCGACGGCGCTCGTCGGCGGCGGGCTGCAGGTACCCGCCCTGGCGCGGCTTGCCGCCGCCCTCGAGGACGACGCCGACGCGGTAGCGGGGGCTGAGCCAGCGCCGGGAGCGCGGCACGAGCACGGCGTGCTGCGACGGACCGGCCGCGATGCGGGCGAGGTCGATCTTCGACTGCCGACGCTGCACGTCGACCGGCACGAGCGTCTGCAGCTCCCGGTCGACCGCCGCGGGCGCGTCGACGAGCTCGGCGTGCTCGAGGCTCTCGAACGAGCCCCACCGGTCGGGATTGCGCGCGGGATCGGGCCGGAGGACGACGACGAGGACCCAGATCACGACCGCGACGAGCAGCGCGTTGTACGCCCAGAAGAGGGGCGCGGGCCCGTCGGGCCGGACGACCCCGGTGCCGAGGGCGAGCACGAGGAGCACGAGGAACGGGAGTGGCTCCCAGCGAAGCAGGGGGACGCGTCGGGGGGCGCTCATACGCTCCAGGGTATCCGTCTAGGCTCCGGCGATCCTGACGGCGGCAGTCGGCAGGGCGGCGGCCGCGTTCGGCACGATCGGGATCTCGGCGGTCGGCGGGGTGCGCCCCTCGGTCGGGGCGGCGGACGCGTCGACGCCCGGGCTCGGGACGACGGAGGTCGCGGTCACGATCGGGATGGCCGCGGTGATCGGCACCGGCTGGGCGCCGAGCTCGACGGCGGGCGCGGGCGAGTCATCCACCTGCTCGGGCACGCGCGAGCGCTCGAGCCGGACGCACACGATGCCCGCGAGGATGAGCGCGCCGCCGAGCAGTTGCAGCGCGCCGAGCGCCTCGCCGAGCAGGAGCCAGCCCGCGACCGCGGCGAAGACGACCTCGGAGAGGCCGAGGAAGGCGGCGACTCGGGTGCCGAGCAGACCGATGGCGGTGACGCCCGCGAAGTAGGCGAACGCCGTCGAGAGCGCGCCGACCACGACGAGCGGCACCCACCACGGAGCCGCGCCGCCGAGGAAGGCGACCTCGCCGAAGTTCGCCTCCATCGGCAGCAGTCCGGTCGCGCCCACGAGCCCGAGGGCGATCGCGCCGACGACGAAGCCGGCGGCGATGAGGGCGATGGGCGGGAGGTCGCCGGCCTTCTCGCCGACGGTGTAGTAGACGCAGACGCCGATCATGGCGATGCCGGCGAAGAGCAGGCCGAGCGGATCGAGCGTCCCGCCGCCGGGGCCGATCACGAGCACGAGGCCGCCGAGGGCGAGGAGCGAACCGAGGATGACGATGCCCTGCGGGCTACGGCGCGTACGGACCCAGACGAGGCCGACGAGGGCGATGGGCGCGAGGTACTCGATGAGCAGCGTCATCGAGACGGGGATGCGGGAGAGCGAGGCGTAGAAGAAGAACTGCACCGCGGCGACGGCGACGAGGCCGTAGAGCAGCACGATCCAGCGCGCTTTCCACAGCGGCCGCAGATCCCACTTCAGGGCGATGAGCGCGGGCACGGCGAGGATGAGCGCGGCGACGGTGATGCGCGCGAGAACTGCCGCACCGGGCGACCAACCGGCCTCCAGGAGCGGCTTGACGAAGACGCCGCCGACGCCGAACGCGAGGCCGGCGGCGAGGCCGAGGATGATGCCGAGAACGCCCTTCGACACGGGGTGCCCTTTCGAACTCGCCCGACCGGGGCGGCGGCGCCCGTCATGGGCGAAGGTGGTTATGCTCATGACGGTAAATCCCCGGGCCGTCAGGAGTCAAATGCTTTTCACCCATGACACGATCGTCGGGCTCGCGTTCGTCGTCGCCCTCTCCGACACGGCCCCCGAAGCATCCGAATCGGGCGCCGACGAACTGGGCTCCCCGGCCCGGCTGACGGCCCTCCTCGACGACTACGACTACGCCGGCCGACGCGACGGCGACGCCGCCGAGCTCGCCGAGGTGGCCGCGGCACGCACCCGGCTCCGCGAACTCTGGATGCTCGATCGCGACGAACTCGTCGACGCCGTCAATCTGATCCTCGCCTCGTCGAACGCCGTGCCCCAGCTGGCCCGCCACGACCGCCTCGACTGGCACCTGCACGCCACCAGCCGGGAGGCGCCGCTCGCCGAGCGCATCCTCGTCGAAGCGTCGCTCGCCCTCGTCGACGTCATCCGGGCGGATCAGACCGACCGTCTCCGCGACTGCGAGGCCGAGGACTGCGGCAGCCTCTACGTCGACCTCTCGAAGAACGCGTCGCGGCGATTCTGCTCGACGAAATGCGGCAACCGGATGGCCGTGCGCGCCTACCGTGCGCGTCAGGACTGAGGCGACGGCCGCCGACCCGGTCGCGACTTCGTTCGAACCGCCCCGACGCTCTCGCGCCCGACCCCGCATCCCTCGCTAGAATCCGCGGGAGAGTACCTCGGGTCGGCGCGGATGGGGGCGGTTCATGGACGGTCGGCCGGCTGGAGCATCGCAACTCGCCTGGCGCACCCTCCGCCCCGGGTCGCACTTCGCGGCGAGCGCGATCGACGCGACGTCGGTGTTCGACGAGACCGGCGACGGCTACCACCGTCGGCGCCTCCGCATCGCCCTCGCGATGAAGGGCGGCGTGAGCCTCGCGGTCTGGATCGGCGGCGCGGTCGCCGAGCTCGACGTGCTCCGCCGCATCCGCATCATCGAGGGCTCTCCCGAACCCGACGGCGGACGCGGGCGTCCTCGTGCGGCGTACTACGGCGGCGACGACCCCGAGGAGCTCGAGCGCGCACGCCGCTACGCGGAGCTGCTCGACCGGCACGGCTACGACCGCGTCGAGATCGACGTGCTCGCGGGCGCGAGCGCCGGGGGCCTCAACGCCGTCCTCTTCGGCGTCGCCCAGCTCGGCGGCTCCACGATGGACGGCGTCTTCGACCTCTGGGAGCGCGCCGGCGCGGTCTGGGATCTGCTCCGCCCCTCCGGCACGACCCGCATCGACTCGGTCCTCGACGGCGACGGCTTCTTCTGGAAGGCCGCCCGCGACGCGCTCGAGTCCATCCGGGCCGAGCAGTCGGTGCCCGACTCGGTGCGTCCGACCCGGCTCACGATCGACCTGTCGGCGACCATGCTCGAGACCGCCGGCGAGTCCGAACGCGGCACGCGCGAGGGCCGCGCCCACTTCCACTTCGTCGGCGGCTCGCAGACCGGCGACGCCGAACGGGAGCGCCGCCGCATCCCGCTGCCCAGCGCCTCCACCGAGGATCCGGACGGCGTCGACGACGACCTCGACCGACTCGCCTACGCCGCCCGCAGCACCTCCTCGTTCCCCGGGGCGTTCGAGCCCGCCAAGATCTACTCGACCGCGCCGCTGCGCGTCCCCGCGGATGCGCGCCTGTCCGGTATCCCCGGACCGGCGCACCCGCTCGATTTCAGCAGAGCGTTCCACGCCCACCGCGAGCTCCGCCCCAGCTACCAGCATCCGCGGCTCGACCCGTTCCGCGTCGTCGACGGCGGCGCGACCGACAACGTGCCGATCGACCGGGCGATGCGCACGGTGCTCGATCGCGTCGCCGACGGCGCCGTCACCCGGATGCTCGTCTACCTGGACCCGAGCCCGAAACCGGACCTCGCCGGGCTGCGCCCGCCGGCCCGCTACGACGGCCTGCCGCCGATCCGACCCGGCAACGGCGCCCCGCCGACCTCGGCCGACCCGAAGTCCGCGCTGTTCGGCACCGTGCTGACGAGCCTCGGGCGCATGTTCGGGCGGGAGTCCAAGGACGAGGAGGTCGACGAGGTCGATCGCCTACGCCGTCGGCTCGCCACGGAGCGGATGCGCGAGGCCCCGCTCGGCGTCCTCCTCGCCCGCGGCCGGCCCGACCCCGACGACCTCGGCGCCGCGTACCTGCGCACCCGGGCGACCGCCGACGCGCAGCAGTTCGCCGAACTGCTCGCCGAGCCGTCCCGGTGGCAGCTCACCGCCCGCATCCGGGGCCGGCGGCGCATCGCCCCGTGGGACCGGTCGGGGCTGCTCGCACTGGAGCGCGTCTTCCACACGTCCTACGCGACCGCCGAGCCCTGGCAGCGCGCGGCGATCCGCCTCGGCCCGCAGGCCCGTGTCGACGCGTGCCGCACCCTGCTCGCCTGGATCCGGGCGATCGAAGGGGCCGCGGAACGATCGCCGGGCGGCATCCCCGGTCTCGACGATCGCGTCGCCGCCGGGCTCCGCGCCTCGCTCCGCGACGAACTGGGCCGACGGATGTCGCTCGCGCTCGCCGAGCGCGACGGCGCGCTCTTCGACGCCGTCGCCGGCTGCACCGCGCCGGACCCGGCCGCGCTCGCCGCCGAGTGGCTCCGGCGGAACGTCGGCGTCGAGTGGGACCCGGCCTACGACCGGCTCGTCGCCGGACTGCGCGAACTCTCGGACGCCGTCGCCGAGTCGGGCGCCGAGTCCTGGGAGGCCACGCCCTGGGCGGCGCTGCGCCGCCTCGAGTCCGCCGCCCCGGACCTCGCGCCGACGATCGCCGTCCGCGGCATCCCGCTGAACCTGGCCTCGTTGCGCTACGACGAGATCACCGCCGAGGAGACGGACATCGCTCTCGCCCGGGCCGTTCCCGGCGTCGATGCGGCAGCCCTCCGAGAACGCCAGGCGCGTCGGGGCTTCCGGGCGCTGCTCGGGCTGCCCCACGCCGACCTGCTCGACCTCGCCAGTCCGGGGCCGCAACGCGTCGTGCCCTACGTCGCGCGTGTCGTCGAGACCGAGCGGCTGCTGCCGACAACGAAGCTCGGCGGCGCGTCGCTCGCGAACTTCGCCGGGTTCCTCAGCCGTGACTGGCGCAGCGACGACTGGTGGTGGGGCCGACTGGACGCCGCCGCCGGCATCGTCCGCATCCTCGACGGCCTCGGCGCCGGAGACGGATCGGCGTCCGCCGCCGCGGACGAGGGGTCCCGCTTCGCGCAGCGCGTCGCCGTGCAGACTTCGCTCGTCCGGCAGCGCGCCGGATCGGTCCCTGCGGCCGGCCCCGCAGACGGCAGTGCCGCGACGCCGGCCGTCCGACAGCCCGACCTCGGCGACGAGGAGCGCGCGGGGCTGCCCGCACTCGATGCGGGCTACCGGGTCGCCGTGCTCTCCCGGCTCGTGCGCCTGCTGCCGCTCGCGCTCGAGCGCGGCGCGTTCGCCCGCGCCGTCGTCTGGGTGCTGCGTCCGGCCCTCGCGGTCGTGCCGGCCGTCGCAGATCCGCCGCGGCTCGCCGTCGTCGCGGCGCTCGCCGTCGCCCCGATCGTCGTGCTCGCACCGCCCGCGGGCGCGGGGCTCGACCTCGTCGCCGCGACCGCGCAGCTCCTGCTCTGCGCCCTCGCGCTCGGCATCGCCGCAGCCGCCGTCGGCCGCACCCGCTCGCAACGGGAGGCCGTCCTCAAGACGCTGGATCCGGAGCGGCAGTACCTCGTCGGCCCCGTCTCGACCGGCGCGGGCTGGATCGCCGCACCGGCCGCCGCGACCGCGCTCCTGGTCGCACTCGACGCGCTGCACGCATGGAGCATCCTGCCGTTGCTCGACCGTCTGCCGCCCGCCCTGCCCTGGCTGCTCGCGATCCTCGTGGTCGTGCTCGCGGCGCTGCCCGGCCTGCGGGCGAACCGCCCGCGGGTCCGTCACGCGCGCGGCCGCTGGCGCCGTTGGGGGTACGCCCTCGCGGGCGCGATCCTCGGAGCGGCGGGCGTCCTCGGCTCGATCGGACTCCCGTCCGCGCCGTGGCTGCCCGCGGCGGCCGGCGGCCTGCTCGGGCTCGCGGCGGCCCTCGCCCTCACGCTCGGCTGGCTGACCGGCCGTGCACCGAACGCGCCGCGGGTCGCCCGCATCGGCATCGGCGTACTGCTCGAGACGTGCCTCGTCGCCGCGCTCGCCGCGGCCGCGCCGCTCGCGCTGTGGGAGGCCGCACCCGAGTGGCGCGGCTGGCTCGTCGTCGGTGCGATCTGGCTCTGGGGCACGGCGCTGTGGTGGCTGCCCCAGCTCTTCCCGTGGCCCTCGGGCGATCTGCGCTATCGGCCGGACGACTCGGCGCGGGCGCCGGAGTTCCGGCCCCGGTAGGCGCCGGCACGGTCGTCCGGAAACGACGAACGCCCCCGGCGGCCCGAAGGCGGCGGGGGGCGTTCGCAAGAAGCTCGCGGTATCCCGAAGAGCCGTGTTCTCTCGAGGAGGACTTAGCGGCGCAGGCCGAGGCGCTCGATGAGCGAACGGTAGCGGTTGATGTCCACATCGGCGAGGTAGCCGAGCAGACGGCGGCGCTGACCGACCAGGAGGAGCAGGCCACGACGCGAGTGGTGGTCGTGCTTGTGCTCCTTGAGGTGCTCGGTGAGGTCCTTGATCCGCTTGGTCAGGATCGCGACCTGGACCTCGGGGGACCCGGTGTCACCGGGGTGCGTCGCGTACTCTTCGATGATCGCCTTCTTGACGTCTGCATCCAGTGCCATAGAGGGATCCCCTTTCTCTCGTTGCGCGCTGCTCCGGACCTGTTGTCCGGGGCTCTCTTCGTGCGCGGCCGTCGTGACGGCAACCTGAAGAGTCTACCAGTGTTTCCAGCTCGTGACGAACGCCCACAGGCGGCGGCCAGGTCGGTCGCCCGGCTCGGCGCCCTGCGCTCAGTGGACGGTCAGCCCGCGGGCGAGGAACTGCGACCGCACCCGGTCGATCAGCGCGGGTTCGGGCGGACGCACGTCGTCGAGCGCGTACGGCCGGTCGAGCTTCGCCCACTTGTCGCGGCCCATCTGATGGAACGGCAGCACCTCGACGCGCGCGACGTTGTCCCAGCCGGCGACGAGGTCGGCGACGGCTTCCACGTTCTCCCACGCGTCGGTGAGGCCGGGCACGAGCACGAAGCGCACCCACACCCGGGTGCCGCGCTCGGCGAGCCGCTTCCCGAACTCGAGGGTCGGCGCCAGCTCCCGCTCGGTGACGTCCCGGTAGGTCTCGGGCAGCCCCGACTTGACGTCGAGCAGCACGAGGTCGGTGTCGGCGAGCAAGGCGTCGGATGCCCGTCGACCGAGATACCCGGACGTATCGAGAGCCGTGCGGATGCCGCGCTCGCGCAGTTCGCGGAACAGGCGCTCCACGAACTTCGACTGCAGCAGCGGCTCGCCGCCGGAGATCGTGACGCCGCCGCCCGTGGCGTCGAAGACCCGACGATATCGCTCGGCGAGCCGCACGATCTCCTCGAGCTCGGTCAGCCGCCCGTCCCGCTCGTACCAGGTGTCGGGATTGTGGCAGTACTTGCAGCGCAGCGGGCATCCGGCCAGGAAGACGGTCAGCCGGGTGCCGGGACCGTCCACGGCGGTCACGAGCTCCCACGAGTGGACGCTCGCGACCTCGCCCGACCGCCGCGCGAGCAGGCGCTCGGTGCGGTCGAGTTCGACGGGGGGCAGCCCCCGCGAGGGCAGTCGCACGACGCTCATGATCAGGCCTGGTGGAAGGTGCGGCTGATGACGTCGAGCTGCTGCTCGCGCGTGAGGCGAACGAAGTTGACCGCATAGCCGGAGACGCGGATGGTCAGCTGCGGGTACTCCTCGGGGTGCTCCATGGCGTCGAGGAGCGTCTCGCGGTTCAGCACGTTGATGTTCACGTGGTAGCCGCCCTCCCCGGTGAAGGCGTCGAGGAGGCCGACGAGGTTCGTCACCTGCTCGTCCGTCGTGCGACCGAGTCCCTGCGGGACGACCGTGTTGGTGAGCGAGATGCCGTCCTGCGCCTCGTCGAAGGGCAGTTTCGCGACCGAGAGCGCCGACGCGAGCATCCCGTGGGTGTCACGGCCGTTCATGGGGTTGGCGCCGGGGGCGAAGGGTACGCCCGCGCGGCGGCCGTCGGGGGTGTTGCCGGTGGCCTTGCCGTAGACGACGTTCGAGGTGATGGTCAGCACCGATTGCGTGTGGGTCGCGCCGCGGTAGCTCGGGTACGTCCGCACCCGCTCCATGAACTCGTGCACGATCGCCGCGGCGATCTCGTCGACGCGGTCGTCGTCATTGCCGAAGGTCGGGAAATCGCCCTCGGTGACGTAGTCGACGATGAGGCCGTGCTCGTCGCGCACGGGGCGGACGGTCGCGTACTTGATCGCCGAGAGCGAGTCGGCCGCCACCGACAGGCCTGCGATGCCGCACGCGAGGGTGCGCAGCACGTCGCCGTCGTGGAGGGCCATCTCGAGGCGCTCGTACGCGTACTTGTCGTGCATGGCGTGGATGCAGTTGAGCGCCTCGACGTAGGTGCCGGCCAGCCAGTCGAGCAGCCCGAGGTAGGCGCTCCAGACGGTGTCGTAGTCGAGGACGTCGCCGGACATCGGCGCGGTCGCCGGGGCGACCTGCTTGCCGGTGATCTCGTCGCGGCCGCCGTTGATGGCGTAGAGGAGCGACTTCGCGATGTTCACGCGCGCGCCGAAGAACTGCATCTGCTTGCCGACCTGCATGGGCGACACGCAGCACGCGATGGCCGCATCGTCGCCGCAGAGCGCGCGGATGTCGTCATCCGATTCGTACTGGATGGCCGACGTGTCGATCGAGACCTGCGCGCAGAACCGCTTGAACCCGTCGGGGAGTCGGTCGCTCCAGAACACGGTGAGGTTCGGCTCCGGCGCGGGCCCGAGGTTGTAGAGCGTCTGGAGGTAGCGGAAGGAGTTCTTCGTCACGAGCGGTCGCTCGTCCTCCCCGATGCCGCCGATCGACTCGGTGACCCACGTCGGGTCGCCCGAGAAGAGCGCGTCGTACTCGGGGGTGCGGAGGAAGCGCACGATGCGCAGCTTGATGACGAGGTCGTCGATGAGCTCCTGCGCGAACTCCTCCGTGATTCGGCCGGCGGCGAGGTCGCGCTCGAGGTAGACGTCGAGGAAGGTCGCGTTGCGGCCGATCGACATCGCGGCACCGTTCTGCTCCTTCACCGCGCCGAGGTAGGCGAGGTAGAGCCACTGCACGGCCTCATGGGCGTCGCGAGCCGGGCGGCGGAGGTCCGCGCCGTACGACTCCCCCATCGCGATGAGCTCGCGCAGGGCCTTGATCTGCTCGGCGTTCTCCTCGCGGTCGCGGATGACGTCCTCGCTCGAGAACTTCGCGTCGAGCTCGGCGCGCTCGCCCTGCTTGGCGGCGATGAGCGCATCCACGCCGTAGAGGGCGACGCGGCGGTAGTCGCCGATGATGCGGCCTCGGCCGTAGGCGTCGGGCAGGCCGGTGACGATGTGGGAACTGCGGGCGCGACGGACGGCGGGCGGGTACACGTCGAAGACGCCGTCGTTGTGCGTCTTGCGGTACTTCGTGAAGATATCGCGGAGGTCGTCCGGCACCTCGTAGCCGTAGGTCGTGAGGGCGCCCTCGACCATGCGCCAGCCGCCGAAGGGCATGATGGCGCGCTTGAGCGGCGCATCCGTCTGGAGGCCGACGATGAGCTCGTTGCCCTCGTCGATGTAGCCGGGCGCGTGGGCGGTGATGCTCGAGGGGGTGCGAGTGTCGACGTCGTAGACGCCCTGCTCGCGCTCTTCGGGGAACAGCTCGGTCAGCTTCGACCAGATGCCGAGCGTGCGCTCGGTGGGGCCGGCGAGGAAGGCCGCGTCGCCCTCGTAGGGCGTGTAGTTGCGCTGGATGAAGTCGCGCACGTCGATGCCGTGCTGCCACGCGCCCTCGGCGAATCCCTCCCAGGCGTCCAGCCCTTCGGTTCCGCTCGCCCGGCTGCGGCTCGGCGTGGTGATCGTCATGTCGACTCCCTTCGTCCGACGGTCGGTGACCGTCGGCGGCTCCTGCGGCGGGCCCGAACGGACGGCCGCGTCGCGCTCAGGTGCGTCATTATTGTTGAACAATTAGGCACGTTCAGCCTAGTCCTCGTTTTGTTCGACAATCAAGCGGAACGGACGATCGGCGAGTCGGCCGCAGCATCGGCCGATGCTCGTCGGATGCCCCGCAACTGCGGTAGAGAGGGGGCATGGTGTTCGCGATCAAACGGATCTACGACCCGGCCGACCCGGCCGACGGCACCCGGATCCTCGTCGACCGGCTGTGGCCGCGCGGCGTCTCCAGAGAGCGCGCCGAGCTCGACGAGTGGGCCAAGGACGTGTCGCCCTCCCCCGAGCTCCGCACCGAATGGCACCACGACCCCGACCGCTTCGACGAGTTCGCGGCGCGCTACCGCGCGGAGCTCGACGACAACCCGGCCGCAGCGGATCTGCTCGCGCGCAGCGCCTCCGATGCGCACGTGACCCTGCTCTTCGGCGCGCGCGACCGCCTCGTCAATCACGCCCACGTGCTGCTCGACTGGCTCCGCCACCACGGCGCGGAGGTCGAGGAGCCGGCGCCGCCGGTCGAGCCCCCGCCGGTCGAGTAGGCGCGCACCGCCCCCGCTGGTCGAGTAGGCGCGAAGCGCCGTATCGAGACCCCGCGACCCGCCCTCCCGCTGGTCGAGCAGGCGCGAAGCGCCGTATCGAGACCCCGCGACCCCTTCCGCCGGTCGAGTAGGCGCGCAGCGCCGTATCGAGACCCCGCGACCCGCCTTCCCCCGCCGGGGTCTCGATACGCTTCGCTACTCGACCAGCGAGGTCTCGATACGCTTCGCTACTCGACCAGCGAGGTCCGGCCTCGACGGCTTCGCCGGCGCGACGATCCCGGGGCTCCAGGCGGGCCTCCCGACGGAGGCGTTCGCCGAGCGGCTCGGCATCCGCGTCGGTGACTGAGCACGGACGCCCGGGCTCACCCGAGCTCGGCCTCGAGCCCGGCGAGCCGCGCCGCCGGGCTCCCGCCCAGCTCGACGACCCGCGCGCCGCCGGTCAGGTCGATGTCGTCGGCGAGGTCGAGCAGCGCGCCGTCCATCGCCGCGCGGAGCTCCGGATCCTCGTCCTCCGGCACGCGGATGCCCGCTTCCAACGGCAGCAGCACGAGCAGGTCGACGTTCGACATGGCCCGCGCGGCGAGATCGACACCCTGCTCGAACAGCGCGCCCGCGCGCCCCGGCCGCCCGAGCGCGTCGAGCGCCGCGAGATAGGCGAGGAAGTCGAGCGGCCCGCGCTCGGCGATCGCCCGCTCCGCCGGCGCGAGCGCGATGAGCCGCGCACTCGCGATGCGGAGCTGCGCGGCGAACACCCCGGCATCCGGCTCGTCGCCCGCGTCGTCGACGAACTCGAACGGGTCGGCGAGCACCTCGAACCCCGGATGCCGGTCGGCGAACGCGTCGACGAGCGTCGACTTGCCGCTCGCATGGGTGCCGGAGACGACGATGCGCATGCGGCGATGCTATCGGCGGGCCTTGCGTCGCACGCTGCGGGTTCGTATTGCTTCTCCACTACCTCGACAAACGATACGAGGAGCCCAGCGCTCGAGCCCGGCGAGGAAGCCGGATACTGGCACTTGCACGCTGAGATCGAGGAGTCGGCTCCGGTGGTCGAGTAGGCGCGCCAGCGCCGTATCGGGGCCCCGTGACCACCCTTCCCGTGCGCCGACGACTTCCTCCAGCCAGTGAGCTTCTCGACCGCCGGGCACTCAACCGACGGGGTCTCGATACGCTGCGCTACTCGACCGACGGGTCTCGATACGCTTCGCTACTCGACCGACGGGGGTCTCGATACGCTTCGCTACTCGACCGACGGGGGCGCTACTCGACCAGCGGGGACGGCACCAGGAAGATCGGCGGCACGCCCGTGTGCGCGTAGACGATCACGAGGAAGACGACGAGGTCGAAGATCAGGTGCACCGTCAGCACGTAGGTGAGCGACTTCGTGAGGCGGAACGTCCAGCCCTGCACGAGGGCGAACGGGATCGTCAGCAGCGGGCCCCACGACTGGTAGCCGAGTTCCCAGAGGAACGAGACGAACACGACGGCCTGCAGCAGGTTCGCGAGCCAGTCGGGGAACCAGCGCCGCAGCAGCGCGAAGACCGTGCAGATGAAGAACAGCTCGTCCCACGTGCCGACGGCGTTGACGCCGACGAACAGCCGTGCGATCTCAGACGGCTCGGTCACCGTCGGCCAGTTCGTGTAGACGCCGCTCGTGATGAAGTAGAACGGCAGGATCAGCCAGCCGGCGAACGTCACGCCCAGGAGGTACGCCCACTGCACACGGGTCCAGGGCCAGGTCGCCCGCCAGGGGAAGCGGATGCGGTCGAGGCCGCGATCGCGGAAGACGAAGCGCTGCAGCAGGAACGGCACCGCCACGGCGAGCGAGAGCACGATGCCCATGCGCGCGATGTTGCCCCAGGAGATGTCGGCCTCGACCGAGATCGTCGAGATGATCGCCTGGCCGATCGCGATGAGCCCGAGATCGCGGGCGAGCCCGACCCGGGTGCCGGATGCCCGTGCGCGCCGGTCCACGAGGAGTGCCCAGGCGACGCCGAGCGCGAGCGCGATCCAGCCCGCCCAGACGACCTGCACCCCGAAGAGCAGCACGGCCGCCCCGACGACGAGCAGCGCGGGCCCGAGCCGCGCGGGCGCATCGCGGAGCGAGGGCGGCGGTGGCAGGAGCGTGGTGTCGGGCGTCGGCGCGGGCACGGGTCCACCCTGCCATGCGCGGCGCGCCGCCGCGCGGGTGCCGGGACGTCGGCGGTGGCTGCCACCATGCCTGCATGCCCTACGCGATCGTGCCCCCGTACCTGCTCCGCCGCGTCGCCGCCGCGGGCGACCACTACCCGACGGCCGCGGCCGCGGCCCGTCGTTCGCTGCGCGCCGGGGCGCCGAGCGAACCCGCACCGGTGCGCCCGTTCGACCCGTCGCAGTCCTACGCGCTGCCCGACTCCCCCTCGCAGCCGGACCGCCGCATCTCCGACGCCGGCGGCACCACGCGACTCCCGGGCCGCCTCGTGCGCCGCGAGGGCGAGCGCGCGACGGGCGACGAGGCGGTCGACGACGCCTACGACGGTCTCGGTGACACGCATCGCCTGTTCGACCAGGTCTACGGCCGCGACTCGATCGACGGCCGGGGCATGCCGCTCGAGGCGAGCGTGCACTACGGCCGCGACTACGACAACGCGTTCTGGGACGGCGCCCGCATGGTCTTCGGCGACGGCGACGGCGAGGTGTTCGCGGGCTTCGCGAACTCGCTCACGGTGATCGGCCACGAGCTCTCCCACGGCGTCGTCGAGCACACCGCGCGGCTCCGCTACGAGTACCAGTCCGGCGCCCTCAACGAGCACGTCGCCGACGTCTTCGGCTCGCTCGTCGAGCAGTACGCGCGGGGGCAGTCCGCCGAGACCGCCTCGTGGCTCGTCGGCGCCGAGGTCTTCACGGATGCCGTGGAGGGCAGGGCCCTCCGCTCGATGCTCGAGCCCGGCACGGCCTACGACGACGACGTGCTCGGCCGCGACCCCCAGCCCGCCCACTTCGACGACTTCATCGACACCGACGAGGACAACGGCGGCGTGCACCTGAACTCGGGCATCCCGAACCGCGCGTTCGCGCTCGCCGCGCGCGCGGCCGGCGGGTTCGCGTGGGAGGGCGTCGGGCGCGTCTGGTACGACGTCCTCGTCTCCGGCGAGCTCGCCGAGAACGCGAAGTTCGCCGCGTTCGCCGACCTCACGATCGCGGCGGCCGTCCGTCGATACGGCGTCGGCTCGGCGATCGCCGCAGCGGTGCGCTCCGGCTGGGAGACCGTCGGCGTGCCGGTGGCCGCGGCGGAACCGGCCCGTTGAGCGCGCCGGAATCTGGCCGACTCGCGGCATCGGCGCGTAGCATCCGTGCCATGGATGTCGTCGTCGTGCGATCGGGCGGGCTCGCCGGCCTGCGCACCGAGTGGCGCGTCGACGTCGGCGCGCAGCCCGACGCCGACGAGTGGGACGGGCTGCTCCGGTCGCTGCCGTGGCGCACGGCCACGTCGACCGCCCCGACGCCCGACCGCTACGTCTACCGCATCTCCTGCGCGTCGCACGAGGCGACCCTCGGCGAGGGGCAGCTCACCGGACCGTGGCGGAGCCTCGTCGACCGGGTGCAGCAGACGGTCGAGCCGACGCGTCGTTCGCGGCCGCCTGCACGACCCCGATCGCGATGAGGCCCTGCGCCGCGGTGTAGGTCAGCATCACGACGAGGCCGTTGAGGGCGAACGCGTACCAGCCGTCGCCGAAGCGGTCGAGGGCGAGCAGGCTGTCCGAGACGAGGAACAGCGCGCCGCCGGCGGCGAGCACGGGGGTGAGCCGGGCCGACATGGCCGCCATTGTCGCGAGAACTCCGGCATACACGAGCACCGGGCCGACAAGGCTCCCGAGACCGGTCCACAGCGAGATCGCCAGGCCGACGACCGCGATCGGGTACAGCAGGGTCCACGGCGGCAGACGGCGCGCGCGGGCGCCGCGGCCCAGCACGACGAAGGCCGCGATGTACGCCACGTGGGCGAGCAGGAACGCTCCGAGCCCGACCACGAACATCACCCCGCCGTCGAACGTGAGCAGCGAGTCCCCCGCCCACGACGCCAGGATGCCGGCCACGAGCAGCGCGACCGCCGCGGGCCGGGCCGGGCGGCGCAGGCGCACGGCGACGAGCACCGAGCCGGCGAGCACGGGCATGAGCAGGTACTTGCTGAGGCGGGCGGCCTCGTCGAAGCCGCCCGCGATGCAGGCGAGATGGAGCCCGGCGACGAGCAGGTACGGCAGGAACGCCAGCAGCATCGGGAGGCCGGGGCGGGCGGCCGCGTCGAGGTCGGTCGGCGCGGGCTCGCGCCCGGCACGGGCGGCAGCGCCCAGGGAGTCGGTCACTTCGTCGTGTCCTTCGGGTCGGCGGATCCCCGCCATGCTAGCCGCGCCGGCGGCGGGACGCGCGTCGGCCCCGGGAGCGGACTCCCGGGGCCGACGTCACGAGGTGTCGCTCAGGCGACGCCCTTGAGGTCGATGACGAAGATCAGGGTCTGGCCGGACAGCGGGTGGCCGCCGCCCGCGGGGCCGTAGGCGAGCGCCGGCGGCACGGTGAGCTTGCGGCGTCCGCCGACCTGCATGCCGGGGATGCCCTCCTGCCAGCCCTTGATGAGGCGGTTCAGCGGGAAGTTCACCGACTGGCCGCGGCTCCACGACGAGTCGAACTCCTCGCCGCTCTCGTACTCCACGCCGAGGTAGTGCACGTCGACGGTCGACCCCGCGGTCGCCTCAGCGCCGTCGCCGACGACGATGTCTTCGATCACGAGTTCCGCGGGCGCCGGGCCCTCGGGAGCGTCGATCTCGGGCTTGCTGTTCGTATCGGTCATGCACCCAGTCAAGCCCACATCGGGCGGATGCGGCAACGCGGGGCCGCTCGTCCGGGACCGGTTGCGCGGAGCGCGAACACTGCGGATCCTGGTTGTACGAACCCGCCCGATCGAGTCGGCTGTCGGCACTGCCACACCACCGTCGGGCGGGTTTCATATCGCCCGCCGGCAGCCCCGTCAGTCGTGCGACGAGGCGCACCGAGTCCGGGCGGCACCGTTCGAGGTCTCGATACGCCGTCTTCGCGCCGGCTCCTCGACCGACGAGTGCGCTCGCGACCCGAACGTCAGGCCAGCAGACGCATCCGGGCGTCCTCGATGCGGTCGAGGAGCGCGCGCTCGTCGGCGCGCGCGGCGAGGTCGTCGCCGCCGTCGAGCATCCGCTGCCGGGTGAACGCGAGGTGGGTCGAGTCGGCGATGAGCGAGCGCATGACGTCGGCCCGCGGCGGGCGGAGCGCGGCGGCCCAGTCGATCGCGTTCCGTCGGCCCTCGGTCGTCGCGAGCATCCGCACCTCGCCCGGGGTGAACCAGCCGGCCTCGCCGTATTCGGCGAGCCGGTCGAAGGTCGTGCGCGCCTCCGTGGTGCGCAGGTGCAGCACGAACGCGATGACGGCGACGAAGAGCGGCACCTGCACGACCGCGTAGTACGTCGGGTAGTCGTCGACGAGCAGCAGCGCGGCGTTGTAGCCGCCGTGCAGCAGCATCGCCCCGAGGAGGCCGACGAGGTAGGCGCCCGTGACGACGGCTGGTCCGCGTCTCGCGGCCCAGCCGAGGGCGATGCCGACGCACGCCGTGAAGACGACGTGCGCGAACGGCGAGAACAGCCCGCGGATGACGAAGGTCGCCCCGAGGGCGTCCCCGCCTCGGCCGAGCGCGTCGGCGAAGTAGAGGATGTTCTCGCTGAACGCGAAGCCCGCCGCGACCGTCGCCGCGTAGACGACGCCGTCGAGCGGGCCGTCCCAGTTCGTGCGCCAGACGAGGAAGATGAGCAGCACGCCGAGCCCCTTGACGCCCTCCTCCACGATCGGCGCCTGGATCGCCGTGGAGAGGAAGCGGGCCGTCGCATCGTCGTCCGCGATGCGGCCGAACGCGGACTGCGCCCACGCGTCGAAGATGAGGGCCGCCGCGACCGAGACCGCCGCCCCCCACAGGAACGCGAACCAGCGCGCCCAGCGCGGCTCCGGCTCCCACCGGTCGACCCAGCGGATCGAGAACAGCACGATCGCGAGCGGCACGAGCGCCAGCAGGAACGAGACCGCGACCCCGAAGAAGCCGATGCCCGAGATGAAGTACACGAGCAGCAGCACGGCGACGACGGCCGTCAGGGCGATGCCGACCCCCGCGACCCAGACGCCGCGCGCGCGCGAGGTACGACGACGTGCGGCCGAGCGCACGGCATCGATCCACGCCGACTGATCCGGCTCCGCCGCGTGCGCCCCCTGCCCCACAGTCAGGAGCCTAGGACATGCCCGGCTCGAACATGACGTCCGGATTGAGGATGCCGCTCGGGTCGAAGAGCGACTTGATGCGGCGCTGCCACTCGACCTGCTCGGGCCCGAGCTCGTCGGCCAGCCAGCGCCGCTTGAGCACGCCGACCCCGTGCTCGCCCGTGAGCGTGCCGCCGAGCGCGAGCGCCGCGCGGAAGAGCTCGTCGGCCGCCGACCACACCGCATCGTCGGGCTCGTCGCCCTCGACGACGAAGTTCGGATGCAGGTTGCCGTCGCCCGCGTGCGCGATCGTCGGGATCGGGATGCCCGTGCGCGCGCTGATCGCCTCGATCGCCCGGAACATCGCCGGCAGCGCGGAGCGCGGCACCGAGACGTCCTCGATGAGCACGCTCCCCCGCGCTTCGAGGGCGCCGTGGAAGGCGCGGCGGATCGCGAGGAGCCGCTCGCCCGTCGCGGCATCCTCGGTCAGCTCCACTCGGCCGCCGTGCGAGGCGAAGGCCGCGAGCACCCCGGCTGCTTCCTCGGCGGCGCCCCGGCCGTCGCATTGCGCGACGACGAACGACTCCCCCGGGGCGACGTCGGCCGCCGGCGTGCCGGCGAGGGCATCCGGGCCGAGGAAGTCCGCGACGCGCGAGAAGGCATCGGCGCCCATCAGTTCCAGGATCGACGGGGCCAGCCGCGCCGCCGTGACGGCGCTGCACGCGCTCGCCGCGGCTTCGACGTCGGGGAAGGCGGCCGCGACGGTCACCGGAGCGCCCGGCGGCAGCGGCCGCACCCGCACGGTCGCCTCCACGATCACGCCGAGCGTGCCCTCCGAGCCGGTGAAGAGCGCGGTGAGGTCGTAGCCGGCGACGCCCTTGACGGTGCGCCGCCCCGTGCGGAGCAGCGTGCCGTCGGCGAGCACGATCGAGAGGCCCAGCACCGCCTCGCGCGTCACGCCGTACTTGGCGCAGAGCAGCCCGCCCGCGTTCGTGGCGATGTTCCCGCCGATCGAGCAGATCGCGCGGCTCGCCGGGTCGGGCGCGTACCAGAGCCCCAGCGGTGCGAGCGCATCGTTCAGGTCGCCGTTGAGCACGCCCGCCTCGACGACGGCGATGCCGTCGGCCGCGTCGATCTCGAGGATGCGGTCGAGCCCGGCGAGGTCGAGCACGAGCCGCCCGGCTCCGCCCATGGCGCCGCCCGCGAGCCCGGTGCCGGCACCGCGGGGCACGACGGGGAGGCCGCGTGCGTGCGCGATCCGCAGGCACTGCTGAACGTCGGCGACCGAATGCGCCCGCACGAGCGCCATCGGGCGACCGGTCGCGCGCTGTCCGGACTTGTCGGCGCGGGCCGCCTCGAGGGACCGGGCATCGGTCGCGACGTCGAGCCCCGCCCCCGTCATCTCCGCGAGGAGGCTCGGATCGGCGGGTTGCGGCGCGGTCGACGGAGTCATCCGTTCAGGCTACGACGCGCGTCGCTCAGCGCATCCCGGGCACCGCAACTGCGGATTCCCACAACATCCGCCCGCGTTCCGGAGCCCGGAGGTCGACGGCTCCCGCCCCCTCGTCGGCACTACCGTGGAGAGCGTGAGATTCGCGCACCTCCGGACCGACGGCGACCCCGAGCCCAGACTGGTCGTGGTGCTCGGCGATCACGCGCTCTTCCTGGACGAATCGATGCCGGACGCGCCGCTCGACCTGCAGGAGCTCATCGAGCGCGGCGACGAGGGACTGGCTGCGGTGCGCGAGCACGTCGACCGCGCCACCGCCGACGGCAGCGCCGTCCTCCGCCCCGTCGAGGGCTTCCGCCACGCCTCCGCCGTCCTGCGCCCGCCGCACGTCCTCGCCGTCGGCGCCAACTACGCCGCGCACGCGAGCGAGCTGAAGCTGCGCAGCGAGACCGCGATGACGGTCTTCGCGCTGTGGCCGAACTCCCTGTCCGGGCACGGCCAGACGACGACCTGGCCCGACGACCTCACGCAGCAGGTCGACTACGAGGCCGAACTCGGCGTCATCATCGGCCGGCCGACGCGCAACGTCGCCGAGCGCGACGCCCTCGACTGCGTCTGGGGCTACACGGTCGTCAACGACATCACGGCCCGCGACATCCAGTTCTCGGAAGCCCAGTGGTCGCGCTGCAAGTCGTTCGACGGGTTCACGCCGACGGGGCCGGTCGTGGTCACCGCCGACGAGGTCGCCGACCCGCAGGACCTCTGGCTCACGACGAACGTCGACGGCCGCATCCTGCAGGACGGCTCGACGGGCGAGATGGTGCGCAGCGTCGCCGAGATCGTCGCCTACCTCTCGAAGTCCGCGACGATCCCGCCCGGCACGCTCATCTCGACGGGCAGCCCCGGCGGCGCCGGCTACTCGCGCAAGCCGCCGGTATTCCTCGGCGACGGCTCGACCGTCACCGTCTCGGTGGTCGGCATCGGCTCGCTGACGACCCACTGCCGGGTGGTCTGAGTGACCGGTCGGACGGACCGCGGGATGCGGCGTCGCCCGACCGGCACGCCTCACTCCGCGGGCTCGGCCTTCAGCTTCACGACCGGAATCGCCTGCGTGACGGGCTGCAGGCCCGAGAGCTTCGACGGTCGCAGCTGCCGCTCGACGTCCTCGCGGCTCATGAGCCCCGCCTCGACGACGAGGTCGGCGACCGGGCGGCCCGTCAGCAGGGCGAGCTTGGCGAGCTTCGACGCCTCCTGGTAGCCGATGAACGGGATGAGCGCGGTGATGACGCCCACGCTCGAGGCGACCATCTCGGCGAGCCGGTCGGTGTTCGCCGTGATGCCGTCGATGCAGTTGATGCGGAGCGTGCGGCAGGACTGCCGCAGCCACGTGATCGACTGGAACAGCGAGTGGGCGATGATCGGCTCGAACGCGTTGAGCTGGAGCTGCCCGCCGTCCGCGGCCATGGTGATCGTGAGGTCGGAGCCGGCGATCGCGTAGGCGACCTGGGTGACGGCCTCCGGGATCACCGGGTTGACCTTCCCGGGCATGATCGAGGACCCGGCCTGGCGCGGCGGGAGGTTGATCTCGCCGAGCCCCGCCTGCGGGCCCGAGGAGAGCAGCCGCAGGTCGTTGCAGATCTTCGAGAGCTTGATCGCCGCGCGCTTGAGCGCCGCCGAGAGCGACATGAAGACGCCGACGTCGCTCGTCGCCTCGATGAGGTCGTCGGCGGCGACGATCTCGAGGCCGGTGATCTTGCGGAGGTTGCGGATCGCGGCGGCGCCGTAGCCGGGTTCGGCGGTGATGCCGGTGCCGATCGCGGTCGCGCCGAGGTTGACCTCGGAGAGCAGGCGGATGAGCTCGTAGAGCCGCTCCCGGTCCTCCTCGACCGTCGTGGCGAAGCCATGGAACTCCTGGCCGAGCGTCATGGGCACGGCGTCCTGGAGCTGGGTGCGGCCGACCTTCAGCACGTCGTGGAACTCGCGGCCCTTCGCGTCGAACGCGTCGCGCAGCAGCGCGTGCTCGTCGAGGAAGCTCTTGACCATCGCGATGAGCGCGACCTTGAGGGCGGTCGGGTAGGTGTCGTTCGTCGACTGGCTGCGGTTGACGTGGTCGATCGGGTGGATGACGTCGTAGCGGCCCTTCTCGTAGCCGCCGAGCTCGAGCGCGAGGTTCGCGATCACCTCGTTCGCGTTCATGTTCGTCGAGGTGCCGGCGCCGCCCTGGACGACGCCGACCACGAACTGGTCGTGGTGCTCGCCCGCGATGATGCGGCGGCAGGCCTCGTCGATGAGCGCGGCCTTGTCGGGCGCGAGCACGCCGAGCTCCAGGTTCGCGCGGCACGCGGCGAGTTTCACCTGCGCGAGCGCTACGACGAACTCGGGGTACACCGAGATCGGTCGCTTGGAGATGGGGAAATTCTCTTCGGCGCGCATCGTGTGCACGCCCCAGTAGGCCTCGGCGGGAACGGCGATCGAACCGAGCGAGTCGGTCTCGATGCGCGTCGCCCCGTCGACGCTGACGGTGATGGCGGTCATGCATTCGAGGGTAGTCGCACTCGCATGCCCCTTCCGCCGTCCGTGAACGGCACCGGGGCGGCGCCGGATCGGCACCGCCCCGGGTCGTCCCGCACTGCTCAGCCGATGAACGCGAACGGCAGCGCCAGGAGGCCGAGGGCCGCCACGGCGAGGCCGAAGAGGATGACGCCCGCGAGCATCACCGAGTTGAGCACGATGCCCCAGATCGCCATCGTGCGGCCGGCGGGCTCGCGCTTGAGGCCGAGGATGCCCGTCACCAGGCCGGCGATCGGGACGATGAAGGTGAAGCCGGCGACGATCGAGACGAGTCCGAGCACGAGGCTCGAGACGCTGAAGCCGCGGGGCTCGTCGCCCGCCGCGGTGCGGGGCGCGGTGCCGTACGTGTCGGCGGTCGCGTTCGGGCTGACGGTGGTCATGGGATGCTCCTCGTTGGGGAATGCCCCGGAACGGTTCCGAGTGCGGCTTCGACGCTACGCAAGCCCGTTCCCCGACGGTATGCGGACAACCCCCCGTTGCGGCCTGCGGTCCGCATCCCCATATTGAGAGCACCACCGAGCACAGGAGATCCGGATGCAGCTACCCTGGACCGTCCACGGCGACGGCCGGAACGTCGGCCCCGACGAGATCGTCGCCCCCGGCGAACGACTCAGCTGGCCCCGCACGATCGGGCTCGGCGCGCAGCACATTGTGGCGATGTTCGGCGCGACCTTCCTCGTGCCGATCCTCACGGGCTTCCCGCCGACGACGACGATCTTCTTCTCCGGCATCGGCACGCTGCTCTTCCTCACGATCACGCGCAACCGGGTGCCGAGCTACCTGGGTTCGTCGTTCGCGTTCATCGCCCCCATCGTCGCGGCGATGTCCGCTGAGGGCGTCGCCGACCCCATGGGCGCGGCCCTCGTCGGCATCGTCTCGGTCGGCCTGCTGCTCGCGATCGTGGGCGCCATCGTCATCTGGACGGGCACGGGCTGGATCGACGCGCTCATGCCGCCGGTGGTCGCGGGCAGCATCGTCGCCCTCATCGGCTTCAACCTGGCGCCGGCGGCGCGGGACAACTTCACCCAGGCGCCGCTCACTGCGACGATCACCCTCGCCGCGGTCCTCATCTGCGCGGTGCTCTTCCGCGGCCTCCTCGGCCGTCTCTCGATCCTCGTGGGTGTGCTCGTCGGCTACCTCGCGGCGACGATCCAGGGCGAGATCGACTTCGCGCCGATCGAGAGCGCCGCATGGATCGGGCTGCCCGAGTTCCACCTGCCGGCGAACCCGTTCGCGGACGCCGCGATCTGGGGGCTCCTGCCCGCGTTCGTGCCCATCGTGCTCGTGCTCATCGCCGAGAACGTCGGGCACATCCGCGGCGTCGCGCAGATGACGGGCGACCAGAGCATCAACCGGTCCACGGGCAAGGCGCTCCTCGCCGACGGCGTCGCGACGACCATCGCGGGCTTCTTCGGCGGCTCGGGCACGACCACATACGGAGAGAACATCGGCGTCATGGCCGCGACGCGCGTCTACTCGACGGCCGCGTACTGGGTGGCCGGCGGCGTCGCGGTGCTGCTCGGCCTCTCGCCGAAGTTCGGCGCGGTCATCTTCACGATCCCGCCGGGCGTGCTGGGCGGCGTCACGACGGCCCTCTACGGCCTCATCGGGATCATCGGCATCAAGATCTGGGTCGACAACAAGGTCGACTTCTCCAAGCCGGTGAACCAGTTCACGGCGGGCACCGCGCTCATCATCGCCATCGCCGACTTCACGCTCCAGCTCGGCACGCTCACCTTCAACGGCATCGCGCTCGGCACCATCGCCGCGATCGTGATCTACCACGTCATGCACGCGATTGCGAAGGCGCGCGGCACGTCCTGAGGCGGGCATCCGTCGCTCGCGGGCATCCTCGACGCGGGCGGATGACCGCGGGTCGACGCTGCGTCCGCCCGGGGCCGGGCGGGCCCGGCCCCGGGCATGCTCAGAGGCCGAGCAGCGACTCGATCGGACCGCGCGCGAAGAAGATCACGAAGCCGGCCGCGACGACCCAGAGGATCGGGCTGATCGCGCGCCCCTTGCCGGCTGCGGTGCGGATGACCACCCAGCTGATGAAGCCGGCGCCGATGCCGTTGGCGATGGAGTACGTCAGCGGCATGACGGCGATCGTCAGGAAGACCGGCAGCAGCACGGTGAAGTCGACGAGTTCGATGCGCGCGATCTGCGACATCATCATGGCGCCGACGATGACGAGCGCGGCGGCCGCGACCTCGGTCGGCACTATGGAGACGAGCGGCGTGAAGAACATGCCGATGAAGAACAGCAAGCCCGTCACGAGGTTCGCGACGCCGGTGCGCGCACCCTCCCCGATGCCCGAGCCGGACTCGATGAAGACGGTGCTCGAGGAGGAGCTCGTCGCCCCGCCGGCGATCGCGCCGAAGCCCTCGACGAGCAGCGCCTGGCGCAGGCGCGGGAAGTTGCCGTGCTCGTCGGCGAGGCCAGCTTCGCGCGAGAGCCCCGTGAAGGAGCCCATGGCGTCGAAGAAGTTCGTGAAGACGAGGGTGAACACGAACATGAACGCCGCGATCCCGCCGACGCGCTGGAACGATCCGAGCAGGTCGACCTGGCCGACGAGCGAGAGGTCCGGCCAGGCGACGAGCTGCGTCGGCAGCGAAGGCACCGAGAGCCCCCAGCCGCCGGGGTTCTCGGTCGCGGCCCCGAGGTGGAGGATCGATTCGAGGACGATCGCGATGACTGTGCCGGACACGAGTCCGATGAGCATCCCGCCGCGCACCTTGCGCGCGACGAGCACGCCGGTCAGCAGCAGCGTCACGACGAAGACGAGCGTCGGGATCGTCGCGATCGAGCCGTCGACGCCGAGGGTGATCGGCGGCGAAGCCGCCCCGGTCGATGTCACGAATCCGGCATCCACGAACCCGACGAAGGCGATGAAGAGGCCGATGCCGACCGTGATCGCGAGCTTGAGCTCGACGGGGACGGCGTCGAAGATCAGCTTGCGCAGGCCGGTCGCCGCGAGCAGCACGATGATGAGGCCGTTGATCACGATGAGGCCCATCGCCTCGGGCCAGGTGAGCTCGCCGACGACGGAGGCGGCGAGGAACGAGTTGATGCCGAGCCCAGCGGCGAACGCGAACGGGAGCCGTGCGATGACGCCGAAGAGGATCGTCATGACCCCCGCGGTGAGCGAGGTCGACGCCGACACGGCGGCGAACGGGAGCACGTCGCCGTCGACGTCCGGCGCCGACGACAGGATGATCGGGTTCAGGATGACGATGTAGGCCATCGTCACGAAGGTGACCACGCCGCCGCGGATCTCCGTCGAGAGCGTGGAGCCGCGGGCGGTGATCTCGAAGTACCGGTCGAACCCGGAGACCCGGCGCTCCGGCGCCTCGGAGCCCTGCTCGGTCGAACTCGTCATATCGGCACCATATCGCCGAGGAACTCTCAGGATCGAGTCCCGCTCCGCGACTCGGCCGGACCGGGCAGCCTCAGAGACCGAGGTGGTGCATGACGTTCTCGCCGACGATCAGCCAGATCCCGATGAGCACGGCGAGCGCCGAGAGGCCGAAGCAGCCGTAGGCGCCGAGGTACGCGAAGCGCTTCTCGCGCTCCGTCAGCGGCGACTTGCGGGCGGCCTTCGCCGCGCGCTTCTCGGCCTTCTCGAGCTCTGCCGGCGTGATGATCGCGATCGCGTCGGTGAACTCCGCCGGGGCGACGATCGGGGTGCGTCCCGAGACCGTCAGCAGGCGCAGGCCGAGCGAGTAGAGCGAGACGACGATCGCCGTCACGATCAGCGCGGCGATGAGGACGACGCCGAAGGCGCCCCAGTCGATGGTCATGACTTGGACTTCGCCTTCTTGATCGGCTTCGGGTTCTTCTTGATCTTCACCGCGAGACCCGAGTCCGCGACCTCGGAGACGACGCCGCGCGGCTCGCTCTCGCCGCGACGCGACCACAGGAAGATGAAGAGGATCACGGCGGAGCCGACCACCGCATCCAGGACGACGCCGACGATGCCGAAGCTCGCCACGTAGGCGGCGATCGCGCCGACGATGCCGGCGGCCGGGAGCGTCAGGAGCCAGCCGAGGCCGATCTTGCCGGCGGTGCGCCAGCGCACCTTCGAGCCGCGGCGGCCGAGGCCCGACCCGATGACCGAGCCCGAGGCGACCTGCGTCGTCGAGAGCGCGAAGCCGACGTGGCTCGAGGCGAGGATCGTGACGGCCGTCGAGGTCTCCGCCGCGAAGCCCTGCGCGGGCTTGACGTCGGTGAGGCCCGTGCCGAGGGTCTTGATGATGCGCCAGCCGCCGACGTACGTGCCGAGCGCGATCGCGAGGGCGCACGCGGTGATGACCCAGAACTCCGGGCCGGTGCCGGGCGCCTGCAGGTTCACCGAGATGAGCGTCAGCGTGATGACGCCCATCGTCTTCTGCGCGTCGTTCGTGCCGTGCGCGAGCGCGACGAGCGAGGACGAGAAGATCTGGGCGTAGCGGAAGCCGTCGCGCCCGTCGGGCTTGCCGTCGTAACGCCGGGTGATCGCGTAGGCGAGCTTGGTGGCCGTGTACGCCACGAGCCCGGCGGTCAGCGGCGCGAGGAGCGCGGGCAGGATGACTTTGGACATGACGACGCCGAAGTCGACGGCGGCGACGCCGGCGCCGACGATCACCGCGCCGATGAGCCCGCCGAAGAGCGCGTGGCTGGAGGAGGACGGCAGACCAAGCAGCCACGTCAGCATGTTCCAGATGATCGCGCCGATGAGGCCGGCGAGGATCAGTTCCGGGCCGATCGCGATGCCGTTCTCACCCTCGCGGATGATGCCGCCCGAGATGGTCTTGGCGACCTCGGTCGAGAGGAAGGCGCCGATCAGGTTCAGGATCGCGGCGATCGTGACGGCCGTCTTGGGGCGCAGCGCGCCCGTCGCGATCGGCGTCGCCATCGCGTTCGCGGTGTCGTGGAAGCCGTTCGTGAAGTCGAAGAACAGGGCCAGCGCGATGACCAGCACGACGATGAGGGTGAGTTCCACCGGCGTCTTTCGTTCGAGGTCGCGATCGAGGAGTTCGTCGATCGTTCAGGAAAGTTCGGTTGCGGAAACGGGCGGAGCCGTGCAACCGGTCGATGGTTTCACGGGCCGCCCGAGAGGTCAAACGGAGGATGCCCTCCCGGGCCGATCCTCAGCCGATCGGAAGCTCGCGCGCGACGTGCGCGAGGTCGGGCGCGAACTCGAACGCGCGCCGGACGACGCCGCCGGCGAGCACCCCGGGCAGCCAGCGCGCCGCGTCGTCCCACATGTCGGCGTAGGGGACCGCGTCGAGGTCGAACCACTCGGGATCGAGCTCGTCCGACGGCGTCGCCTCCCCCGCGGACGTACGGCACACGAACACGTGGGACTCCTGCGACCAGGCGTGCCGGGTCGGGAACGTGTACGTCAGCCGGCCGCGGGCCTCGAGGTGCGCGGGGTCGAGTTCGAGCCCGACCTCCTCGCGCACCTCGCGCACCGCGGCCTGCACCGGGGTCTCCCCCGGTTCGAGCTTGCCGCCGGGGCCGACGAGGCGGCCCGCACCGAGCCCCTCGCGCTTGCGGCCGAGGAGCACCCGGGTGCGGCCGCCGCGTTCGCGCAGCACGTAGACCACGCACACCTGCGGCAAGCCCATGGAACGTCGCCGCTCAGCCGAAGAAGATCTTCGCCTCGGCGTAGCGGCTCTCCGGCACGACGTTGAGCCCGCCGGTGGCCTCGGCGATGCTCACCCGCTCGATCTCGGTGCCGCGCAGCGTCACCATCTCGCCCCAGGCGCCGTCGTAGGCGGCTTCGACCGCGTGGATGCCGAGGCGCGTCGCGAGCACGCGGTCGTAGCCGGTGGGCGCGCCGCCGCGCTGGATGTGGCCGAGGACGGTGGCGCGCGACTCGATGCCGGTGGCCGCCTCGATCATGGGCGCGAGCTGCTCGGCGATGCCGCCGAGACGCGGGCGGTTGAAGGCGTCGAGCCCCTTGTCGGAGTACGCCTCGGTCATGCCGTCGAGCATGAAGCCCTCGGCGACGACGACGAGCGGGGCGCGGCCGCGGTCGCGGACCGACTCGACCCACTCGGCGATCTGCTCGATCGACTGCGGGTGCTCGGGGATGAGGATGGCGTGCGCGCCGCCTGCGATGCCCGAGTGCAGGGCGATCCAGCCGACGTGGCGGCCCATGACCTCGAGGACCATGCAGCGGCCGTGCGAGTCGGCCGTCGTGCGGAGGCGGTCGATCGCCTCGGTGGCGATCTCGACGGCCGTGTCGAAGCCGAACGAGTAGTCGGTGGCGGCGAGGTCGTTGTCGATGGTCTTCGGCACGCCGATGACCTTGATGCCGCCCTCGTCCCAGAGCCGGCGCGCGGCGGTGAGCGTTCCCTCGCCGCCGATGACCATGAGCGCGTCGATGCCGTTGCGGTCCATCATGCGCTGGATGTTCTCGGGGCCGCCGCCCTCGCCCTCGAAGGGGTTCGTGCGGGACGAGTGGAGGATGGTGCCGCCCTGACGCGCGAGACCGCGGACGTCGTGGCGGACGAGCGGGACGAAGTCCTCCTCGACGACGCCCTTCCACCCCCACTTGAATCCGACGAACTCGGTGTCGTGCTCGATGACGCCTTGGAGGACCGCTCCGCGGATGACCGCATTGAGTCCGGGGCAGTCGCCGCCGCTGGTGAGGATTCCGATTTTCATTTCTGGTTCGACTCCCGTGGCCTGTCGTCGATGGTGATGATGTCGCCGCCGGCGTCATCGGAAGCGGCGACATCGGTCAGCCTAGCGGGAACCTCACAGGGTGCCGTCGAGGGCCGCTCGCAGCAGGTGCTGGAGGGCGTCGAGCTGCACCGAGTCGGCCGAACCGGGCTCGACGTCGACGCCGTCGAGGGCGCGCGCGGCGAGCCCCTGCTTGGCGTCGATGAGCTCGGCGATGCGCGCGTCGATCGTGTGCGCGGCGATGATGCGCCATGCCGTCACGGGCTCGTCCTGGCCGATGCGGTGCACGCGGTCGATGGCCTGCGTCTGCTCCGCGCTCGTCCACGACAGCTCGGCGAGCACGACGTTGGAGGCGGCCTGCAGGTTCACGCCGACGCCTGCCGCGGTGAGCGAGCAGACCGCGATCGAGACCTCGGGGTCCTTGTTGAACGCGTCGATGGCCGCCTGGCGGGCGATCGCCGACTGGTCGCCGCGGAGCGAGACCGTCTTGAGCTCGCGTGCCGCGAACGCGGCCTCCGCCTGGTCCATGACGTCGATGTGCTTGGCGAAGAACACGACCTTGCCGACCGAGCGGGCGAGCTGCGCCGCATAGTCGGAGGCGAGGCCGGCCTTGGCCTGGCCGATGCGGCGCACCATCGTGAAGACGTTCTCGCCGGACTTCGCGGACTTGGATTCCTCGAGCTCCGAGTGGGCGACCGCGCGGATGAGCTGGTCGCGCACGTCGTCGTCGAGGTCGCCGCGGCGCAGGCCCCGTGCTTCGACGAGGGAGGTGAAGCGTGCGAGCAGGCGGTGGCCGAGCTCCCGCTCGGCGGCGCGGATCGAGCGGCCGAGCTCGTCGTCGAGTTCGACGGGGAGGTCGGCGATGCGCTTGGCGGGCAGGTCGGCGGCGACGTCGACCTTGCGGCGGCGCACGATGCCGAGGTCGACGACCGTCTGCCGCGCCTCCGGGTAGAACCCGTGCTCGGCCGGGGTGAGGCCGTTCTCCTCGAGCTTGCCGAGCAGTTGGGCGGACGGCTTGTCGCCCTCGATCCAGCCGAGGAAGCGCCAGATCGCGCGGAAGTCGTCGACGTCGTTGATGAGCGGGGTGCCGGTGAGCGCGAGCAGCAGCGGGTCGTGGCCGGGCGTGCGCTGGCGGATGCGGTCGGCGAGGGCGAGCACGTTCTTCGAGCGCTGCGACTGCAGGTTCTTGATGAAGTGCGCCTCGTCGACGACCATGCCCTTGAAGCCGTACTCGCCGAGCCAGGACATGTGCCGATCGAGCACGTCGTAGTTGACGATGATGACGTCGGCGAACGCGTCGAGACCAGCGCCATCGCCGTGGATGACCGTGGCGCGACGGTGCGGCGTCCAGCGCTCGACCTCGCGGGCCCAGTTCATCTTGACGACGTTCGGGACGATCGCGAGCAGCGGGTACGCGTCGGCGACGGAGGCGGCGAGCACCGACTGCGCGGTCTTGCCGAGGCCGGGCTCGTCGGCGAGGAGGAACGTGCGGTGGCCCTCGCGCGCCGACTCGATGAAGCGCACCTGGTGGGGCATGAGCTCGAGGCCGCGCGGCGAGAGCCGGTCGACCTTCGGCGTGGGCGGCAGTTCCATGCTCGCGGCGCGGCCGCCGGCGCCCTGCTCGAACGACTTGAAGAGCGGGCCGAGGAGTTCCCAGTTCGCGAGGCGGCGCACCGGGACGGCCGGCTCCGGAGCGCTCTCGAGGTCGGGGGCGAGGAACGGGTTCGCGAGGTGGAACGACTTCACCGACGCCGGCACGACCTGGTTCGCGGCCGGCTGGATGGGGGTCGGCTCGGGGTCGCGGGTGATGATGAGTTCGTCGGGGCTGAGTTCCGCGCCGGATTCGAGCAGCCAGTCGCGGCGGAAGCGCTGCGCGACCTGGCCGACGGAGGCGTCGGGCTCGAGGAGGGCGATGAGGCTGGTGTCGCGCGCCGCGGTGCGTGCGAGGATCTGGGCGATGCCGTCGAGGCGCTTCAGCAGCTCGGCGCGGGCGGCCTCGCCGATCTCGCCGTCGGCCTTCACCCGGGCGCGCTCCTCGCGCATGAGCAGCGCGATGACCTGGAACTTCGTGCGGTTCGTGGGGCCGAGCCGGCCCTTCTGGGCCTTCGCCTCGACCTCGCGCACCTTGCGGGCGAGGATCGGGATGACGGGGGCGTCGTCGTCGCGCGATCGCACGCGCGATCGCTGCCTCGTCTGAGCCATGGTCCTCCAGTCTCGGGCCGCGCCCCTCGCGCGACCGCTTCCGGTCCGTCGCGCGCAGCCGTGCCGCACGAAACGGCCTGCGGCTCGATGGAGCACTGTCGGGTCGCGGCTTCCGCTGAAGGTGCCGCGGACGCGGCGGGCGGTCGAGCACCGCGTGCAGTTCGCACGCCGTCGACCACGGGAACGAGCCGGTCAGGCGTCGACTATTCTACGCCCCGAATCCTCACCTTCGCACCACGGGACACGCGGACGCCGCGAACCCACGGGATTACACTGAGGATATGTCAGGACTCGTGGGGACGGGCGACGGCTTCACGCCCGAAGACGAAGACCTCGAAGCCGAGGAGCTCGAGCACGAGTACGCGCTCGCGGCGGCCGACGAGGACCGACCGGTCGACGACTCGCTCGAAGACGAGCCGCTCGGCGTCGATGCGGAACGACGCGTCGACCTCGGCGACGGCGCCCCGGAAGCGACCGGTGCCGCCGAGGCCGCGGACGTCGACGACGACGGCGAGGAGTAGGCCGCCCGCGACGAGCGTCGCCGCGGCGACCCGGGAGGGGTGCGCCCGTCAGCGCCGCGCGAGGCGCAGCGAGTTGAGCACGACGAAGATCGACGAGGCCGCCATCGCGACCGCCGCCGCCGCCGCGGGCAGGATGCCGAGCACGGCGAGCGGGATCGCGAGCGCGTTGTAGGCGAAGGCCCAGAACAGGTTGCCGCGGATCGTGCCGAGCGTCGCGCGGGCGAGCGAGACCGCTTCCGGGATCGCACGAGGGTCGCTGCGGACGAGTGCGAGGTCGCTCGCGGCGAGCGCCGCGTCCGTGCCGCCGCCCATGGCGATGCCGAGATCCGATGCCGCGAGCGCGGCCGCGTCGTTGACGCCGTCGCCGACCATCGCGACCCGCTCCCCCGCCGCCTGCCGGGAACGCACCTCGGCGAGCTTGCCCTCGGGGTCGACGCCCCAGCGCACGTCGTCGGCGGCGATGCCGACCTGGGCGGCGAGCCGCTCGGCCGGTGCCCGGCGGTCTCCCGTGAGGAGCACGGGACGGAGCCCGAGACCACGGAGCGAGGCGATCGCGTCGGCCGCGCCCTCGGCGGGCTCGTCGCGGAGCTCGAGGAGACCGAGCGCGCGTCCCGCGCGCGCGACGGCCACGAGGGTGCCGTCGGCCGCGTCCGCCGCCTCGGCGAGGGGCGCCGGCAGCGCG
>NZ_WSTA01000018.1 GCF_009789225.1 Agromyces seonyuensis
CGCGGCGTCGAGAGGCGCGGGCGGGCGGCGAGCGGCGTGACGCCGGCACCGGGGAGGCGGGGGTGCGCGGCGCGGGCCGGTGCGGCGCCGAGCTGGCCGAGCAGGCCGGTGAGCTCCGCGAACTCGGCGAGGTCGGCCTCGACGGTCGAGGCGGTGGTCGAGGCGGCGGGAAGGTTGGGAAGCGTGATCGTCATGGGAGTGTCCTCTGCGAGGGATGCATCGACGGGATGCGCGGGTGCGCGCCGGCCGGGACGCCGGGGTGCGCGGAATACCGACCCGATCGGGGTCGTGGAACGAGGTGCCGGATGCGACCTCGGCGGCCTGCCCGCGCGGATCAGCGGGCGGAAGGCCGGACGGTGGAACTCGGGTTCGCGGTCAGCGGCACATTCGACAACACATGACGGCCCCGCCGGCCATCATCATGGGGGCGGTCCTGTTCGCCTCGGGGGCGGTCAGGTTTCGCGCGTTGTCGGTCATGGGTGGCAGTCAAGCCGACGTCGTCGCAGGTGTCAAACGGTGACGTCCCCCACCGGACGTGTGTCGCCGAATGCGATGCGCCATGTCGAGCGTCGGTCGGCGACGTGCGACGACATTCTTCGTCATGATCGCAGAGCCTGCGATGAGGAAGGAGTTCATCGAATATCGCAAGAACTTCTCGCGCGAAGGCGCCGCGAGGGCCGAAGGTTCTGCGATCGAAGATGACGCGGGAGACGACGGGACCCCGCCGCGCGGGACGTCGTGGCGTCTCGCGGACGGGGTCCGAGGAGCGGAGCTCCGGCCGTGTCAGACGGTGCCGTAGAGGCGGTCGCCCGCGTCGCCGAGGCCCGGCACGATGTAGCCGTTCTCGTTGAGGCGCTCGTCGACCGCGCCGAGCACGATTTTCACGTCGAGCCCCTCGGTCGCCGCCTCGACGGCCGCGAGGCCTTCGGGGGCGGCGAGGATGCAGATCGCGGTGACGTCGGTCGCGCCGCGGTCGAGGAGGAACTTGATCGCCGCGGCGAGCGAGCCGCCCGTCGCGAGCATCGGGTCGAGCACGAAGCACTGCCGTCCCGAGAGGTCGTCGGGGAGCCGTTCGGCGTAGGTCGTGGGCTGCAGCGTCTCTTCGTTGCGGGCCATGCCGAGGAAGCCGACCTCGGCGCTCGGCAGGAGCTTCACCATGCCGTCGAGCATGCCGAGCCCGGCGCGCAGGATCGGGACGATGAGCGGCTTCGGGTCGGCGATGCGCACGCCCGTGGTCGGCGCGACCGGCGTCGTGATCCCGACCGACTCGACGCGCACGTCTCGGGTCGCCTCGTAGGCGAGCAGGGTCATGAGCTCGGAGACGAGTTCACGGAACGTCACCGACGGCGTCTGCACGTCGCGCAGGACCGTCAGCTTGTGGGTGATCAGCGGGTGGTCGGCAACGTGGACTCGCATAGGCTCGATCCTAGCGACGCGCCCTGGGCGCGCGCCCAGCGCGATCGACGCGCGGACCTGCGGTTCTCGGCTCGAGCGGGCCGCGGCGGAACCGGAAGGGAGCAGCCGTGCAGCACTCCTCGATGCACGCCGACTGGATGCGGCTCGCCCTCGACGAGGCCCGCGCGGCGGGAGCCGCCGGAGACGTGCCGGTGGGCGCGCTCGTGCTCGGCCCCGACGGGAGCGTCGTCGCCGCCGCGCACAACGAGAAGGAACTGCTCGGCGACCCGACCGCGCACGCCGAGGTGCTCGCGATCCGACGGGCCGCCGCCGCGGCGGGCGACAAGGTGCTCGAAGGCGCGACGCTCGTCGTCACCCTCGAGCCGTGCGTCATGTGCGCGGGTGCGATCCTCGCGGCGCGCATCCCGACGGTCGTCTTCGGGGCGTGGGACGACAAGGCCGGCGCCGCGGGCAGCGTCTACGACGTGCTGCGCGACCGGCGCCTCAACCACCGCGTCGAGGTCTACGCCGGCGTCGACGCCGAGGCATCCTCGGCCCTGCTCGTCGAGTTCTTCGAAGCCCGGCGCTGAGGGGGCCGGGTCAGGCGGCGCGGGCGGGCAGTCCGTCGAGGAACTCGCCGAGCATGGCCGCCGACACGACCTGCGCGGCGGGGCGGCGCATCGTGCCGATGTCGCGCAGTTCGTCGAGGTCGAGGCCGAGCTCGGGCAGCTCGTGGCCCCAGCGCGCCAGCCAGGCGGCGTCGATCTGCGCGTCGACTTCGGGGTGGAACTGCACGGCGAGCAGCCAGCCGTCGATGCCGAAAGCCTGATTCTCGTACGCGTCGTTGCCGGCGAGCCGCGTGACGCCCTCGGGCAGGTCGAACGTGTCACCGTGCCACTGCATCATCGGCGAGCCGAAGACGTGGCGCACGGGGGAGTCGAAGCCCGCGTCGGTCGGTCGGATCGAGCGCCAGCCGACCTCCTTCGCCGGGCCGCGGTAGACCCGGGCCCCGAGGGCGGCGGCCGTCAACTGGGCGCCGAGGCACACGCCGAACACCGGGGCCTCGGCGGCGATGCGGGCGCGGAGCATCCGGATCTCGTCGACGAGGTAGGGGAAGCGGTCGGTCTCGTACGCGCCCTCCTCGCCGCCGAGCACGACGAGCAGGTCGGCGGCGAGCGGGTCGAGGCCGCTGAGGTCGGCCGTCGGGACGTCGACGACGTCGATCGCGTAGCCGTGGGACTCGAGCGTCGCGGCGAGATTGCCGAGGCCGATCTCGAGGTCGTGACGGAGGACGAGGGCGGTGCGGTCGGGCATCGGCTCAGGATATGCGGGCGCGCGTCAGTCGACGCTCTTGATGACGATCGCCTCGGTCGAGGGGGCGACGGCGTTCGGGTCCCGGTACACGTCCGGCTCGATGTAGATGACCCGGGCGGCGGGCACGGCGGCGCGGATGCGCTCCTCGACGGTGTTCGTCTCGAGGGCGACCTCGCCGAGCTTGAGCTCCGCGGGGAAGCCGAGCTTCGCGCCGACGAGCAGCTCGTCGGGGCCGAGGTAGAGGGTCTTCATGTGGATGATCTTCTCGATCTCCGGGCCGTCCATGATCGCGGCCTCGATGGCCTGCACATCGGCGTCGCTCGCGCCCTCGCCGACGAGGAGGCTCTTGGTCTCGATGCCGAGGACGATCGCGACGACCACGAGCAGCGTGCCGATCATGAGCGTGCCGAGGGCGTCGAAGATCGGGTTGTGCGTGATCGCCGTCAGGCCGACGCCGAGCAGGGCGAAGACGAGGCCGATGAGCGCCGCGACGTCTTCCAGCAGCACGACGGGCAGCTCGGGCGCCTTCGCGCGGCGCACGAACTGCACCCAGCTCTGGCCCTTCGGCTTGACCGCCCGCGACTCGTGGATCGCCGTGCGCAGCGAGAACGACTCGAGTCCGATCGCGATGAGCAGCACGACGATCGGCACCCAGACGTTCGTCAGCTCGTGCGGGTGGGTCAGCTTCTCGACGCCCTCGTAGATCGAGAAGACGCCGCCGACCGAGAACAGGATGATCGACACGACGAACGCGTAGACGAAGCGCTCGCGTCCGTACCCGAAAGGATGCTCCGCGTCGGCGGCCTTCTTCGCCCGCCGGCCGCCGAGCAGCAGGAGGAGCTGGTTGCCGGAGTCGGCGACCGAGTGGATGCCCTCTGCGAGCATCGAAGCCGACCCCGAGACCGCCCACGCGATGAACTTGGTGATCGCGATGCCGAGGTTCGCGGCGAACGCCGCGATGATGGCCCTGTTGCCGCCGGAAGCACTCATGCCGATCATCCTACGAGCGCCGCCGGACGGCTCTCGCACTACGACGCCGGGCTGCGGGCATCCATAGGATGAGCGGATGAGCGAGTCCCCGACCACCCTGCCCGTCGTCGCCTTCCTGGGCGCCGGATCGATGGCCGGCGCCATCATCGCGGGGCTCACGCGCCCCGGCGTCGAGGTCGAGGGCATCCGCACGACGAACCGCAGCGCCGAGGCCGCCGCGGCGTACGCGGGCCGCGACGGCATCACGGCCTACGCGACCGACGAGGACGCCGACGCGAACCGCTCCGCCGTCGCCGGGGCGAAGCTCGTCGTCGTCGCGGTGAAGCCGGCCATGGTCCCCGACCTCCTCCGCGAGATCGCCGGCTCCCTCGACGAGGGCGCGGTCGTCGTGTCGGTCGCCGCAGGCGTCACGCTCGACACGTTCGAATCGATCCTCCCGGCCCACGTCTCGGTCGTGCGTTCGATGCCGAACACGCCCGCCCTCGTCGGCCGGGGCGTCACGGGCGTCGCGGGCGGCAGCCGCACGGGCGAGGAGGACCTCGCGCTCGCCGTCGCCCTCTTCGAGACGGTCGGCGAGGTGATCGTGCTGCCGGAGTCGCAGATCGACGCGCTCTCGGCGATCTCCGGCTCGGGTCCCGCGTACGTGTTCTTCCTCATCGAGCAGCTCACCGCGACCGCGGTGAACCTCGGCTTCACGCCCGAGCAGGCCGCGCTCATGGTGCAGGGCACGTTCCGCGGTGCGAGCGAACTGCTCGCGGCGACGGGCGAGGAGCCCGCCGAGCTGCGCCGTCGTGTCACGAGCCCGAAGGGCACCACCGAGCGCGCGATCGCCGTCTTCGAGACCGCCGGCTTCGGGCAGACGTTCGACTCGGCGACCGCCGCGGCCATCGCCCGCGCCGCCGAACTCGCCGCCGGCAAGTGAGCACGGCCGCGGGCGATCGCGCACCGCTACGGCTCGACGGGGAACCGCGGTTCGCGTGGCGCGGGGTCATGCTCGACGTCGCGCGCCGGTTCCGACCGCTGCCCGAGCTGGAGCGGTTCATCGACCTCCTCGCCGCGCACGGCCTCAACGTGCTGCAGCTGCACCTCACCGACGACCAGGGGTGGCGCTTCGAGAGCCGCCGGTACCCGCAGTTGACCGAGGTCGGCGGCCGGCGCTCGGCGTCGCAGCTCGGGCACGGGCCGAATGCCGGCCTCGACGGCCGGCACCACGCCGGGCACTACACGCAGGACGAGCTGCGCGCCCTCGTCGCCTACGCGGCGGCCCGCGGCATCCGGCTCGTGCCCGAGATCGACGTGCCCGGCCACGCGAAGGCGATCCTCGCCGCCTACCCGGAGTTCGGCGTCGGCGACCCGGCCGAAGTCGCCGCCCGCAACCGCGAGCCGTGGACGCGCTTCGGGATCACCGACGAGGTGCTGAACGCCGAGGCGGCGACCGTCGCGTTCGTCGGCGACGTGCTCGAGGAGGTCGTCGACGTGTTCGGCGGCGACCTCGTCGGCATCGGCGGCGACGAGGCCGTCAAGTCCCGGTGGGAGGCCGACCCGCGCACGCACGAGCTCCTCGCCGAGCGCGGCCTCGCGAACGGGCACGAGCTGCAGGCGTGGTTCCTGCGCGCGCTCGCCGACCGGCTGGGTCGCCGCGGCGTCCGCATCCTCGGCTGGGACGAGATGCTCGAGGGCGCCGCGCCGGCGGCGGATGCCGTGGTCGCCTCGTGGCGCGGGCCGGTCGGCGCCGGACTCGCCGCGCGGCTCGGCCACGACGTCATCCTCTGCCCCGACCTCTGGACCTACCTCGACTACCGGCAGTCGGATGCGCCGGAGGAGCCGATCCCGGTCGGCACCGTCCTCTCGCTCGAGGATGTCGCGTCGTTCGACCCGGTGCCGGCCGATGCGCCGGCGTGGTTCTCCGATCGGGTGATCGGCGTGCAGGCGAACGTGTGGACCGAGCACCTCGACACCCGCGAGCGGCTCGACTACGCCGTCTTCCCACGGCTCGGTGCGTTCGCCGAGGTCGCGTGGAACGGGCGTCCGGCGGCCGGGTTCGAGTCGCGCCTGCCCGGCTATCTCGACTGGTTGGATGCCCGCGGCGTCGACTACCGGCCGCTGGCCGGTCCGCGCCCGGACCAGCAGCGGCCCGGCGTGCCCGGGGTGCCGCGCTCGCGGGAGGCGCGGCTCGCGGAGCTCGCTCGACTGACCGCGACCCTGCCGGCGGAGTAGGCGCCGTCGGTCGAGTCGGCGCGCAGCGTCGATCCCGTTGGTCGAGTAGGCGCGCAGCGCCGATCCCGTTGGTCGAGTAGGCGCGCAGCGCCGTATCGAGACCGTCGCGTGGTCTCGAGACGCTCCTGCGTCGCTCCTCGACCGGCGGATGGTCCCGTCGGCCGAGTAAGCGCGCAGCGCCGTATCGAGACCGTCGCGTGGTCTCGAGACGCTCCTGCGTCGCTACTCGACCGGCTGGAGGCGGCGTTCGAGCAGCACCATGACCTCGAAGTGCGTCGTCTGCGGGAACATGTCGAAGACGCGCGCCTTGACGGGGCGGAGGCTCGGCATGGCCGCGAGGTCGCGGGCGAGCGAGGCGGCGTTGCAGCTCGAGTAGAGCACGTGCGAGGCATCCGACGCCTCGAGCCAGGCGGCCAGCTCGGCGCCGATGCCGCGCCGCGGCGGGTTGACGACGACGAGGTCGGGCACCTCGTGGGGCGCGGCGCCGAGCGCGAAGGCCGTGGCATCGCCGGCGGCGAAGCGCACCCGTTCGAGCGCGGCGTCCGTGCGGGAGAGCTCGGCGCTCGCGACGGCCTCGACGCTCGTCTCGATGCCGGTGACCTCGGTGCCCGTCGGCGTGCCCGCGGAGGACGCGAGGTGCAGCGCGAACCCCCCGACGCCCGAGTAGAGGTCCCACGCCGAGTCCGGGGCGAGGTCGCGGATCCAATCGCGCGCCTCCCCGTAGAGGGCCTCCGCGATGACGGTGTTCGTCTGGAAGAAGCTCTGCGGTCGCAGGTGCAACGTCACGTCGTTGAGCCGCATCGGCAGGGTGTCGTGCTCGGTGAGCACGAGCTCCTGCTCGCCCTCGAGCACCGCCTTGTGCTCGGGCAGGATGTTGGCCGACACGACGCGCGCGTTCGGCAGTTCGGCGAGCAGGGCCGGCAGGTGCTTGCGGATGCGCCCGACCGGCTCGGTCGAACGCAGCACGAAGCGGATCATGAGCTCGCCGTCGGGCGACTCGGTGAGGATGAGGTGCTTGAGCTCGCCGCGCCGGCTCGGCACGTCGTACGGCGCGATCCTCGCGAGTCCGATGAAGCGCGCGAGCACGGGGAACGCGGCCCGGTGGCCGGGGGAGCAGATGCCGCAGGCCTCGAGGTCGACGCCGTGGCCGTCGGCGTCGAGGATGCCGATCGTCGGGGCATCCATCGTGCCGCCCACGACCATCTTCGCCTTGTTGCGGTAGGCGGCCTCGGGGCTCGCGACCGGCGCGAGCCAGTCGCCGACGCCGAAGGGCGCGAGCAGTTCCTCGGCGTGCGACTGCTTGTCGGCGAGCTGCGCGTCGTAGGGGCGGCCCATCAGGCTGCACGAGCGGCAGACCCCCGCATCGAAATACGCGCACTCCACCCCTCCAGGGTAGGCGGCATCGCCTGCGGGGATGCCGGGCGGGCCTACGCTGGCCGGATGACCGACGCCCCCATTGCGCCCGACGCGCTCGACCTCGTGCCCGGCGAACAGGTGCTGCTGCGCTTCCGCAAGTACGACGGCGGACGGCACTGGGAGGCCGAGACCGGCGTCTGGCTGGGCCGCGACGCGCATGGCTTCTGGGTCGGGTTCCCGGAGGGCACGTACTACGAGCGGCCGGGGCGCTCGTTCACCGCGGGCTGGGGGAGCGTGTCGCTGTTCCCGGCGGCCGGGTGGGCGGCGACGTTCAACCGCGACCACGATGACACCGAGGTGTACGTCGATCTCACGAGCGAGCCCGAGCTCTTCCGCGACGCCGACGGGGTCGCGGTCGCCGCGCTCATCGACCTCGACCTCGACGTGCTGCGCCTCCGCACGGGCGAGCACGTCATCGTCGACCAGGACGAGCTCGTCGAGCATCGCGAGCTGTTCGGCTACCCCGACGAGCTCGTCGCGAAGGTCGAGGCCGACGCGGATGCCGTGCTCGCCGCGGCCCGCGCCGGCGAGGCGCCGTTCGACGCGGCCACGCCTGCGCACTGGTTCGCGGTGCTCGACGGGCTCGTGGGGCGGTAGGCGCGGGGCCGTTGGTCGAGTAGGTGCGGAGCGTCGTATCGGCGCCGGTTGCGTGGTCTCGATACGCTCCTGCGTCGCTACTCGACCGGCGGGGTGCGTCGCTGCTCGACCGGCGGGGATGCGTCGGTGTCGAGCGGCCTGGTTGTGCGGCGATGTCGAATTCCGGCGGGCGAGCACGTCAGCATGGTGTGACGAAGGCCGTCACGGCCCGCGAGGGCGCGGACAGGGGAGCACGCCATGACCGACACGTACGTCTATCTCATCCACGAGCCCGACTGGGATTCGGACGCCTATCTCGACGCCGCGAGCGGGGTGCCCGGCGGGGACCCGTCGACCAACTTCCCCGAGCATCGGGCCTTCCAGGAGGCCGTCGCGCGGCTCGGAGCGCGCATCGTCGGGGCCGCGGCTTTGCAGAACGCCCGTCACGGCGGGCGGGTGACCCCCGGCGACGGGGACGCGGCCGAGCGCGACGCCGTCTACTCGGACGGGCCGTACCCGGACACGAGCGAAGTCGTCTCCGGCTTCTACATGGTCGAGGTCGACGAGGAGGAGACCGCTCGCCGCATCGCCGCGCTCGTGCCGACCGGCGGCCACATCGAGTGGCGGAAGGTGTTCCCGATTTCGTGAACGAGGCGTCGGTCGCCGCACTCGGCGAGGACTTCGTCGACGCCTGGCCGCGGATCGTCCGCGCCCTGGCGGCCTACACGGGCAGCCTCGACGACGCCCAGGAGTACGCGGCCGAGGCCGTCGCCCGGGCGGTCGCCGAGGCCGGCGGGGGCGGCGCACCGCTCGGGTCGTTGAGCGCGTGGTGCACGACGGTCGGCAAGCGCGCGTGGCTCGACGACCGGCGGAAGGCGGCCGTCGAGCAGCGCTACGTCCAGACCGAGGGCGCGTCCGCGCGGGAGCGGGCAGCGCGATGGGATGGCGTGGACGCGACGGAGGGCATCGCCCGCCCGGACGGCGCCGACCCGATCGACGACCGCCTCGCGCTGCTCTTCGTCGCCTGCGATCCGGCGCTCACCGAGCAGGCGCGGCTCGTGCTCGCGCTGCGGGTCGTGTGCGGCCTCGACGTCGCGCGCATCGCCGCCCACCTCGGGGTGCGGCGCACGGCGGCCGCCGCGCGGCTGACCCGCGCGAAGCAGGCGCTCGCCGAGGCGCGCGGCCGATTCAAGGTGCCGGAGGCGCCCGAACGGCGGGTGCGGCTGCCGGTCGTGCTCGCCGCCGTCGCCGGGATGTTCACCGTCGCCCACCGCGACGTGCTCGATCCGCAGACCCCGCGCGACGACCTCGGTCGGCAGGCGCTCTCGATCGCCGACGCGCTCGTGGCCGAGTATCCCGACGACGCCGAGGTGCGCGGGCTGCGCGCCGTCGTGCGCCTCGGCCTCGCCCGGCGGCCGGGCCGCTTGGATGCCGACGGGGCGGCGATCCCCCTCGACGAGGTCGACCGATCCGTGTGGGACCGACGGCTCATCGCCGCCGGGCTCGACGACGCCGCCGCGGCCGCGGACCACGGCGACGGCCGGTTCGTGCTCGAGGCGGCGATCGCGGGACTGCACACGTCGGCGCCGAGCTTCGCCGCGACCGACTGGGACCGGGTGGTGGGCTTCTACCGGGCGCTCGAGCGGGTGTGGGGCGCGCCGTCGGTGATCGTGGCGCGGCTCGCCGCCGAGGAGCAGCGAGCGCTGCTCGGGGCGGCGTCGGGGGAGCGGACCGCGACGCTGCGCCGGGTCGAGGCGGAGCTGCGGGAGGTCGCCGCCGGCGCGGCGCCCTATGCGGCCGTCGATGCCCGGCTCGCGCTCGCCGACCTCGCGTGGCGCACCGGTCGCCGCGCGGAGGCCGCGGCCGAGTATGCGGAGCTCGCGGCATCGGTGCCGACCGAGCCGGTGCGCCGGTTCTGCCTCGGCCGCGCGGCTCAGGGCTCGAAGCGGTAGCCGAGGCCCGGCTCGTTGATGAAGTGCCGGGGTTCGGCGGGCACCGGTTCCAGCTTCTTGCGCAGCTGGCCGACGTAGAGCCGCAGATACCCCGCGTCGTTCGCGTGGTACGGGCCCCACACGTCCGAGAGCAGCATCTGCCGGGTCAGCAGGGTGCCGGGATGCTGCACGAACAGCTCGAGCAGCCGCCACTCCGTCGGGGTGAGCCGCACCGGCTCCCCGCCGCCGCGCACCGTCTTCGCCGCGAAGTCGACCTCGCGCTCGCCGATGCGCACCGTCGCCGAGTCCGACCGCTCGGCGCCGGGGACCTGACGGGAGCGGGCGCGGATGCGGGCGAGCAGCTCGTCCATCGCGAACGGCTTCACGACGTAGTCGTCGGCCCCGGCATCCAGGGCTTCGACCTTCTCGACCGAGTCGGTGCGGCCGGAGAGCACGATGATCGGCACCTGCGACCACGCGCGCACGGCGCGCACGACGTCGACGCCCTCGACCTTCGGCATGCCGAGATCGAGCAGCACGAGATCGGGATGCCCGTTCGCGACGGCGTCGATCGCCTCCGCCCCGTCGTGCGCGACGTCGACGTCGTAGCCGCGCGCCGACAGCGTGATGCGCATCGCCCGGAGCAACTGGGCGTCGTCGTCGGCCAGGAGGATCTTCACGAGTCACCATCCTCGTCGCCCGTCTCGGCGATCGGAGCGAGGGCGCCGTCCCCGGCATCCGCGTCGGCGAGCGTCACGACGATCGTGAGCCCGCCGCCGGGCGTCGCCTCCGCCTCGATGGAGCCGCCCATACCTTCGACGAAACCGCGCGAGAGCGCGAGGCCGAGTCCGAGCCCGGTCTCGTTGTCGGTGTCGCCGAGGCGCTGGAACGGCGTGAAGATCTCGTCCCGCCGGTCGGCCGGCACGCCGGGGCCGTGGTCGACGACCCGCAGCTCGGTGCGGCCGAGGAAGCCCGACACCGAGATCCGCACCCGCTCGTCGGGGGGAGAGAACCGCACCGCGTTCGCGAGCACGTTCACGAGCACCCGCTGGAGCAGGACGAGGTCCGCGAGCACGGGCGGTGCATTCACCCGCAGGTCGAGCTGCACCTGCGCGGGCCCGAGCCCGAGCTCCTCGAGCGCGCGGAAGACGACGTCGGCGACGTCGACCGGCTCGAGCCGCACCGCGAGGGCGTCCGCCTGCACGCGGCTCGCATCGAGCAGATCCGTCACGAGACCGGCGAGCGCGTCGAGGCTCTCCGACGCCGTCGCGAGGAGTTCGCGACGATCGCGCTCGCCGAGGAGCAGCGTCTCGTCGGCGAGGGCGCTGACGGCGGCGCTCGCCGAGGTGAGCGGCCGGCGCAGATCGTGGCCGACGGCGGTGAACAGCGCCGAGCGCACCCGATCGGTCGCCGCGAGCGCGTCGGCGGCCCGCGCCGCGCGGGCGAGGGCGCCGTGCTCGAGGGCCGCGTCGAGCTGGGTGACGATGACGCCGAGGAGGCGCCGCTCCGAGGCATCCAGCGGTCGCCCGTGCAGTTCGAGACGGGCGTGCGCGCCGACGGGGATCTCGACCGCCTCGCCCCCGGCGGGCTCGCCGTCGGCGACGACCGGCTCGTCGTCGACGAGCAGTCGTACCCCCGTGAGCGAGAACGCCTCGCGCGTGCGGGTGACGAGGGCTTGGAGCGCATCCTCGCCGCGCAGCACCGACCCGGCGACGCTCGCGATGAGCTGCGACTCGGCCGCGGCCCGCATCGCGATGCGCGTGCGCCGGGCGGCCTGGTCGACGACATAGCTGACGAGCGCCGCGCTCACGACGTAGAGGGCGAGGGCGAGGAGCTGCCGCGGGTCGGCGATCGTCAGCGTGCCGGTCGGCGCGACGAAGAGGAAGTTGAGGGTGAGCCCCGAGAGCACCGCGGTGAGGAGCGCGGGCCAGATGCCGCCGACGAGGGCGACGACGATGACGAGCAGCTGGTAGGCGAGCACGTCGCTCGTGATCGACGACTCGCTGTGGAAGGCCGCGAGCAGCCACGAGAGCAGCGGCCCGACGACGAGTGCGATCGCGAAGCCCGCGATCAGGCGTTGCCGGGAGAGCGCCCCGCCGAGTTTCGGCAGGGCGGGGCGGGAACCGGCGGCGGCGTGCGTGACGATGTGCACATCGATCTCGCCCGATTCGCGGATGACCGTCTGGGAGACCCCGGGACCGCCGAGGAGCGCGGCGAGACGCGATCGACGGCTCACGCCGAGCACGAGCTGGGTGGCGTCGACCGACCGGGCGAACTCGACGAGCGCCCGCGGGACGTCCTCCCCGGCGACCTCGTGGAAGGCGCCGCCGAGCTGCTCGACGAGGGCGCGCTGGGCCGTGAGCGTGCCCGGATGCGGAGCGCGCAGGCCGTCGGGGGCGCTCACATGCACGGCGATGAGCTCGCCCCCGGAGGACCGGGCCGCGATGCGGGCGCCGCGGCGCAGCAGCGTCTCGCCCTCGGTACCGCCGGTGAGGGCGACGACGACCCGCTCGCGCGACTCCCAGGTGCCCGTGATGCCGTGCTCGGCACGATAGGCCTTGAGCGACTGCTCGACCTCGTCGGCGAGCCAGAGCAGCGCGAGTTCGCGCAGCGCCGTGAGGTTGCCGAGCCGGAAGTAGTTCGAGAGAGCGGCGTCGATGCGTTCGGCCGGGTAGACGAGGCCGGCCGCGAGCCGGTCGCGCAGGGCCCCCGGGGCGAGGTCGACGACCTCGATGGTGTCCGCGCCGCGCAGCACGGCGTCCGGCACGGTCTCGCGCTGGGCGGCCCCGGTGATGCCGAGCACGACGTCGCCGAGCGACTCGATGTGCTGGGCGTTGACGGTCGAGATGACGTCGATGCCGGCATCCAGCAGGGTCTCGACGTCCTGCCAGCGCTTGCCGTGCCGCGAGCCCGGCGCGTTCGTGTGGGCGAGCTCGTCGACGAGGGCGATCTCGGGATGCCGCGCGAGCACGGCATCCAGGTCGAGCTCTTCGAGTCGCATCCCGCGATGCGACTCGACGTGCCGGGGCACCGCCTCGAGGCCCTCGGTCATCGAGGCGGTCGCCGCACGGCCGTGGGTCTCGACGTAGGCGACGACGACGTCGTGGCCCTCCGAGGCGAGGCGCTTGCCCTCCTCGAGCATCGTGTAGGTCTTGCCGACGCCGGGGGCGGCGCCGAGCAGCACTCGGAGCCGCCCTCGCTTCATCTGCGTCAGCCCTCCAGCCCGTCGAGCGCCAGGTTGAGCTCGAGCACGTTCACGACCGGCGAGCCGATCACGCCGAGATCGCGCCCGACGGTGTGCTCGTCGACCAGTCGGCCGACCTCGTCCTCGCTCATCCCCCGTGCCGCGGCGACGCGCGGCACTTGGAGGCGAGCGTACTCGGGGCTGATGTGGGGGTCGAGGCCGGAGCCCGAGGCCGTCACCGCGTCGGCGGGGATGCCGTCGGCCGGCACGCCGTCGAGTTCGGAGATCGCGGCCTGCCGGTCGCCGATCGCCGCGATGAGGTCCTCGTTCTCGGGGCCGAGGTTCGAGCCGGAGGAGGCGCCGCCGTCGTAGCCGTCGCCGGCCGCCGACGGGCGGGACTGGAAGTACTCGGGCAGTGCGGCGCCGTCGGCGTCGGTGAAGGACTGCCCGATGAGGGACGAGCCGACCGGCTCGCCGTCCACCTCGATGAGCGAGCCGTTCGCCTGAGCGGGCAGAGCGAGCGCGCCGACGCCCGTGATGAGGCCGGTGTAGCCGAGGCCGAGCACGAGGGTGAACACCGCGGTGGCGCGGACGGCGACCCAGGCCGTGCGGGCGGTGGAGCGGACGTTGGAAGGCATTGCTTCGCGTTCCTTTCGGGAAGCCGGGCTCAGAAGCCCGGGATGAGGCGCACGACGAGGTCGATGAGCCAGATGCCGATGAAGGGGACCACGACGCCGCCCAGTCCGTAGACGAGCAGGTTGCGGCCGAGGATCTTGCTCGCGCCGAGGGGGCGGTATTTCACGCCGCGGAGCGCGAGCGGGATGAGCGCGATGATGACGAGCGCGTTGAAGATGATCGCGGAGAGCACGGCCGAAGCCGGCGAGTGCAGGCCCATGACGTTGAGCGCCGCGAGGCCGGGGAACACCCCGACGAACATCGCCGGGATGATCGCGAAGTACTTCGCGATGTCGTTGGCGATCGAGAACGTCGTCAGGGCGCCGCGGGTGATGAGCAGCTGCTTGCCGATGCGCACGATGTCGATGAGCTTCGTCGGGTCGGAGTCGAGGTCGACCATGTTGCCGGCCTCCTTCGCCGCCGACGTGCCGGTGTTCATCGCGACGCCGACGTCGGCCTGCGCGAGCGCGGGGGCGTCGTTCGTGCCGTCGCCCGTCATCGCGACGAGGTTGCCGCCCTCCTGCTCGCGCTTGATGAGCGCGAGCTTGTCCTCTGGCGTCGCCTCGGCGAGGAAGTCGTCGACACCGGCCTCCTTCGCGATCGCTGCGGCCGTGAGCGGGTTGTCGCCCGTGATCATGACCGTGCGGATGCCCATCGCGCGCAGTTCGGCGAACCGCGCGGGCAGTCCGTCCTTCACGACGTCCTTCAGGTGCACGACGCCGAGCACGCGGCCCGGGCCGGACGCGGGGCGCTCGGCGACGACGAGCGGCGTGCCGCCCGCGTTCGAGATCTCCTCGACGCGCGCCGTCAGTTCGTCGAGGAGGCTCGAGGCCATCCGGCCCTCTTCCTCGATCCAGGCGATGACGGCGGAGCCGGCACCCTTGCGGATGCGCGAACCGTCGGGCAGGTCGAGCCCCGACATGCGGGTCTGCGCGGTGAACGGCACGGGCTCGCCGGCGGGGGCCGTCGGATAGCGGGTACCGCGGGCCGCGGCGAGCTCGACGATCGACGCGCCCTCCGGGGTCGGGTCGGCGAGGGAGGCGAGCGCCGCCGCCTCGACGAGCTCGCGGGCCTCCACGCCGTCGAGCGCGACGAACTCGGTCGCGCGGCGGTTGCCGTAGGTGATCGTGCCCGTCTTGTCGAGCAGGAGCGTCGTGACGTCGCCCGCCGCCTCGACGGCGCGGCCCGACATCGCGAGCACGTTGCGCTGCACGAGCCGGTCCATGCCGGCGATGCCGATGGCCGAGAGGAGCGCACCGATCGTCGTCGGGATGAGGCAGACGAGCAGGGCGATGAGCACCGGCACGCTCGCTGGCGCCGCCGCGTAGGAGGCGATCGGGTTGAGCGTGAGCGCGACGACCACGAACACGATCGACAGGCTCGCGAGCAGGATGTTCAGCGCGATCTCGTTCGGCGTCTTCTGCCGGGCGGCGCCCTCGACGAGGGCGATCATGCGGTCGACGAAGGTCTCGCCCGGCTTCGAGGTGATGCGCACGACGATGCGGTCGGAAAGCACCCGCGTGCCGCCGGTGACGGCCGAGCGGTCGCCGCCGGACTCGCGCACCACGGGCGCCGACTCGCCGGTGATCGCCGACTCGTCGACGGAGGCGATCCCCGCGACGATGTCGCCGTCGCCCGGGATGAGCTCGCCCGCCGACACGACGACCACGTCGCCGAGCGTCAGGTCGGACGACGGCACGTCCTCGAGGAGGCTCGCGCTCGCCGCGGCATCGTGCAGCGGGTCGTACCCGCGCACGAGGTGGGCGGTCGTCGCCGTGCGGGTCTGCCGCAGCGAGTCGGCCTGCGCCTTGCCGCGGCCTTCGGCGACGGACTCCGCGAGGTTCGCGAAGATCACCGTCGCCCACAGCCAGAGCGCGATCGCCCAGGTGAACGACCACGGCACCTCGGTGCCGCCGGATGCCTCCGGCCCGCCGAGGATCGGCTCGGCGAGGGCGATCGCCGTGGTGAGCAGGGCGCCGATCTCGACGATGAACATGACCGGGTTGCGGACCATGGCCCGCGGGTCGAGCTTGCGCAGGGCGCCGGGGAGGGCGGCCCAGAGGGCGCGCGGGCCGAAGGCGCTCGCACCGGTCCCCGTCGATCGAGTCGGCGCGCCGGCGTCATCCGTCGGTCGAGTCGGCGCGCCGGCGCCGCCCTCCGCCGGTCGAGTCGGCGCGCTAGCGCCGTATCGAGACCCGGTGACGTCCGAGGCCGCCTGGTCTCGATACGCTCCTTCGTCGCTACTCGACCAGCGTGACTTCGTTTCGGTGGACATATCAGCTCAGCCCTTCCGCCAGGGGACCCAGCGCGAGAACGGGGAAATAGGTGAGGGCGGTCACGATGACCGCGACACCGGTGAGGAGACCGGCGTACAGCGGCCGGTGGGTGGGCAGGGTGCCCGCGGTGGCCGGCACGGCATCCTGCTTCGCGAGCGAGCCGGCGAGCGCCAGCACGAGCACGATCGGCAGGAAGCGGCCCAGCAGCATCGCGACGCCGAGCGCGGTGTTGAACCACGGGGTGTTCGCGGTGAGGCCCGCGAACGCGGAACCGTTGTTGTTCGCCGCCGAGGTGAACGCGTAGACCACCTCGGAGAGACCGTGCACGCCGGGGTTCCAGATCGACGTCGACTCGACGTCGGCGCGGACGCCGGGGATCGCGAAGCTCAACGCCGTGCCCGCGAGCACGATCGCCGGGGTCACGAGGATGTACAGGCTCGCGAGCTTGATCTCGCGGGGGCCGATCTTCTTGCCCAGGTACTCCGGGGTGCGCCCGACGAGCAGTCCCGCGATGAAGACCGCGATGACGGCGAGCACGAGGATGCCGTAGAGGCCCGAGCCGACGCCGCCGGGGGCGACCTCGCCGAGCATCATGTTGATGAGCGGCACCATTCCGCCGAATGCCGTGAACGAGTCGTGCATGGCGTTCACCGCACCCGTCGACGTGCCCGTTGTCGAGGCGGCGAAGATCGCCGAGAGCGGGATGCCGAACCTCGCCTCCTTGCCCTCGAGCGCGCCGCCCGCCAGTTCGGGCGCCGTGCCGGCGCCCTGCAGTTCGAACGCCATGGTCGCCGCGACACCGGCGATCCACAGCACGCCCATGACGCCGAGGATGACGTAGCCCTGGCGGACGTCGCCGACCATGCGGCCGAACGTGCGCGGCAGCGAGAACGGGATCACGAGCAGCAGGACGACCTCGACGAGGCTCGTCCACGCCGTCGGGTCCTCGAACGGGTGCGCCGAGTTGACGTTGTAGAACCCGCCGCCGTTCGTGCCGAGGAGCTTGATCGCCTCCTGCGAGGCGACCGGCCCGCCCGGGATCGTCTGCGTCTGCCCGGCGATCGTCGTCACCTCGGTGAAGCCGGCGAAGTTCTGCACGACGCCGCCCGCGAGCAGCACGAGGGCGCTCACGATCGACAGGGGCAGGAGCAGCCGCCAGACGGCGCGGTTGACGTCGACCCAGAAGTTGCCGAGGGTGCCGGTGCGGCGTCGGGCGAAGCCGCGCACGAGCGCGACCGCGACGGCGAGGCCGACGGCCGCCGAGACGAAGTTCTGCACCATGAGGCCCGCGAGCTGCACGGTGTAGCCCATCGTGAGCTCGGGCGAGTACGACTGCCAGTTGGTGTTCGTCACGAACGAGATCGCCGTGTTGAAGGCGAGCCCCTCCGGCACGGCCGGGAGGCCGAGCGCGTACGGCAGGAACTGCTGGGTGCGCTGCAGCAGGTAGAGCGCGAGCACGCCGACGGCGGAGAACACGAGCACGCTGCGGAGGTAGACCGTCCAGGTCTGCTCCGCGCGGGGGTCGACGCCGACGACGCGATAGAGCCCGCGTTCGACGCGGGTGTCGTGGGCGGAGGTGAACACCCGCGCCATCCAGTCGCCCAGGGGGCGGTGGACGAGCGCGAGCACGACGACGAGGATCGCGACCTGCGCGATGCCGAACCACACCTCCATCAGAACCGCTCGGGCTTGACGAGGGCGAATACGAGGTAGACGACGGCCGCCACCGCGAGGAGGGAGGCGATGATCTCGAAGACGATCATGCGCGCTCACCTCCGCGGCCGGCTTCGCGAGGTGCGGAGCCGCGGGCATCGGGGCCCAGCTTCGACACCCCCTCGGCCACGAGGCCGACGAGCGCGAACAGGGCGATGACGCCCAGCACGTACCAGAGATCGAGCACGGATGACTCCAACGGGAGATTCGGCGGGGGGCCGCGGTCGCGGCGCTCCGGCGGTCCGCATCACGCGAACCGCACGTCAGATGCAACGCCCCTGCGGGCCGGCCGGCACGCGTCCTGACGGATCCCTAACGGGTCGCCGCGCAACGCTCATGCGCCGCTCACGGGCGACCGGGTCGGAGCCCCTGCGGCGGCTACTGTTGCAGCATGTCGTCCGTGGAGATCGCCTCGCTCATCGGCGAACTGCTCTCCTGGATCGGCCTGCCGCTCGGCCTGCTGCTGCTCATCATCGTCTTCGTCGTGCACGCCTTCGACGGCGGCTGGGAGGACACGGAGATCGTGCTCGTCGAGACGCCCGAGGGGCGCATCGCCCGCTGGTTCGCCGGCAACGAGTTCTTCGAGCGCACCCTGCACCACGACGAGGCGCGCCGCATCGGCGACGCGACCGAGTTCCCGGCCTACACGGCCCGCAACTCGCCGTCGACGATGCGCCTCGAGCGCCGCCGTCCGGCGATGCACCTGCTGCGCACGCTCGCGCTGCTGTTCCTCGGCATCGGCTTCCTCGGCCTCGTGGTCTCGACCGCGGGGCTCTTCATCGAGGCGTAGGGCCGCGGCATCCGCCCGGGTCAGTACTCGCCGGATCGGCGCAGCTGTTCCCACTCCTCCATGAGCGCGGGCAGCCGCGCTTCGAAGAAGCGGAAGAAGGCGGCCATCTCGGCGGTGCGACGCGATCCGGCGGACTCCGAATCGTCGATCGCCGCGACCGCTTTGTCGGCGACGGCGGCGAAGGCCGCGTAGACGGGGGACTTGCCGGCCAGCGCCACGTACCAGGCGTCGTCGAAGACCTCCCAGCGCTCGCGACGGCTGCCGGGCTGGGCGATGCGGTGGATGATGCCGAGCGATTCGAGATAGCGCACGCCTCCCGAGATGGCCGCGGGGCTCACGGCGAGGGTTTCGGCGAGTTCGGCCGCGGTGCGGCCCCCTGAATCGGCGACGAGCAGCGCCATGAGGACGCGGGCGGGCATCTTCGGGAAGCCGGCCGCGATGAGCACCGCCGCGGCCTGCTCGACCGCCGCCCCCAGCGCCTGCTCGTCCTTCGGCATCCCGTCATCCTCCCATTCGCGGCCGCCCCGTTCCGGATCGGGGCGGCCCTCGACCGCTCGCCGCCGACTACCCGTCGCCCGCCACCTGCCGGCGTCGCATGAGCACGAGCGCCGCCGCGATGCCGACCGCCGCGACGCCGAGCAGCCACCAACCGCCCGACCAGTCGTAGTCGTCGCCCTGCGGCGTCGGCGCGTGCGCGAACGGCGACAGATCGTGGGTCCAGTCCGGCAGCCCGAGCAGCTCCCCGAAGACGCCGAGGAATCCGCTGAGGCCGAGCAGCGCCCACGTGAGCGGGATCGTCGCCTGGCGGGCGAGCACGAAGCAGAGCGCCGGGATCGCCACGAAGACGAGTGCCGCGGGCACCTGGCCGAGCGCCGCGAGGGCGCTGTCGCGGAGGGCCTGCGACGGGTCGTCGATGGAGGCCGTGCCGAGCACCGCCCCGAGGAAGGTCGCCGCGAGCGCGAGCACGGCCCCGATGGCGGCGACGGCGAGGAAGGCGGCGAGCCAGCGCACCCGCCCGACGGGCGTGGCCAGCACGAGTTCTGCGGTGCCGCGCGCTTCCTCCTGGCGCGCCTTGATGACGATCTGCGCCGCGCAGCAGGCGGCGAGGAGTCCGCCGATCGTGAAGAACGTCGTCAGCAGCGCCTGCTCGATCGTGCCGTCGGCGCCGGCGATGCCCTGGAGGGTGTCGCCGACCTGCGGCGCATCCGTGGCGATGGCGTCGACGAGCGGGGTCAGCGAGGTCGCGAGCAGCCCGGTGAACAGCCCGCCGACGGCCCACGCGACGATCACGCCGACGTCGAGCTTCCAGGCGAGCCCGAGCGTCGAGGCCAGCACCGGTCCGGCGCTCGCGCGGCCGCGACGCCCGGGCAGCAGGCTCGCGCCGAGGTCGCGCACGCGCTGGAGCCCGAGCACCGCGAGCACGAGCAGGAGCCCGAAGCCGAGCGGCAGCAGCAGCGCGACCCAGTCGTCGCCGTTCCACGCGTTCGCGAGCTGCGCCCAACCGATGGGGGAGAGCCAGGAGGCCCAGCCGGGGGTCACGTGCAGCCCGTCCGCCGACCGCTCGCCGGTCGCGTCGCCGATCCCTCGGACGACGTACGCGGCGAGCACGGCCGCGACCGAGAGCGCGTTGGCCGCGCGGGAGGTGCGGAACAACTGCGCGGCGACGAGTCCGAACCCGAGGAACGCGATGCCGACCGCGGCGGTCGCCGCGCCGGTCACGAGCGCCCCGGAGACGGGCAGCCCGCCGCCCGCGAAGGCCGCGGCCACGAGCAGGGCGAGCACGACGTCGGCGAGGACGCCGTGCGCGACGGTCGCGATCGTCGGTGTGATCCGGCCGGCCGGTGTCGCGGCGACCTGCTCGGCGCGACCCTCCTCCTCTTCGGCGCGGGTGTGCCGCACGGCCAGGAACGTGTTCATGAGCCCGGCCATGAGCCCGAGGAAGGCGAAGATCAGGAAGAACGAGAACGCGCCCTCGTCGGCGCCGTTCGGCGTGCCGCGGAAGATCAGGATGGCGGGGGCCTGCGCGGTGAGCTGCAGCAGGCCGGCCCGTTCGGCCTCGGTCCCGTAGGACGAGCCGATCGCGCCCGGCACGATCGCCGCGAGGGCCGTCGTGCCGAGGATCCACCAGAGCAGCGTCCAGCGGTCGCGACGGAGACGCTGCCGCAGCAGCGCGCCGAATCCGTTCATGCGCGCGGCGCCTCCTCGGCACCGGTCGCGGCGAGCTCGTCGCCGTAGTGGCGCAGGAACAGCTCCTCGAGCGACGGCGGCTCGACGGTGAGGCCCTGCACGCCGAGGCGGCCGAGTTCGGGCAGCAGGGCGGCGACGGCATCCGAGTCGACGGTGAAGCGCACGCGCGCCTCGTCGACGGCGACGTCGTGCGCACCCGGGAGCGCGGAGATCGCCGCCGGGTCGAGGCCGTTCGTCGCGAACGACACGGAGGTGCGGGTGAGGTGGCGCAGCTCGCCGAGGCTGCCGGACTCGACGGTGCGGCCCGCGCGGATGATGCTGACGCGGTCGCAGAGTTGCTCGACCTCGCTCAGGATGTGGCTCGAGAGCAGCACGGTCGCGCCGTCGGCGCGCACACGGTCGACCTCTCGCCGGAAGACCTGCTCCATGAGGGGGTCGAGGCCGCTCGTCGGCTCGTCGAGCACGTAGAGGTCGGCGGGCGTCGCGAAGGCGGCGATGAGCGCCACCTTCTGCCGATTGCCCTTCGAGTACGCGCGGCCCTTGACGCGCGGGTCGAACTGGAACTCCTGCATGAGCCGGGCCCTGCGCTCGGTGTAGGCCGCGCGGTCGACGGTGCCGCCGCGCAGGCGTGCGAAGAAATCGACGGCCTCGCCGCCGGTGAGGTTCGGCCAGAGGCTCACGTCGCCGGGCACGTACGCGATGCGGCGGTGAAGGGCGGAGGCCCAGCCCCAGGGCTCGTCGTCGAAAATGCGGGCGGTGCCCTCGGTGGCGCGGGCGAGCCCGAGCAGGATGCGGATGGTGGTGGACTTGCCGGCGCCGTTCGGGCCGAGGAAGCCGTGCACGGTGCCGGCCTCGACGTCGAGGTCGAGCCCGTCCAGCGCGCGGGTGCGGCCGAAGCGCTTGACGAGCCCCTCGGTGCGGATCACGGTGGTCATGGAGCGCGAGCGTACGCCCGATTCACAGTTTTGTGAATACTCTGAATGCGCGCGGCTCGGCGGCCGGGCCGGCCAACTCAGTCGAGCGCGGCGAACCGCTCGATGTCGGCCTCCCGGCCGGAGACGATGATGAGGTCGTGGTTCGAGACGACCGTCTGCTCGGTCGCGTAGGTGAAGTCCTTGCCGGGGCTCTTCACGCCGACGACGGTCACGTGGTACTTCGAGCGCACGCCCGAGTCGGTGAGGTTCTTGCCGCGGATCGTCTTCGGCGGGTACATCTTCACCAGGGCGAAGTCGTCGTCGAACTCGATGAAGTCGAGCATCCGGCCTGTCAGGAGGTGCGCGGCGCGCTCGCCGGCCTCACGCTCCGGGTAGACGACCTTGTTCGCGCCGATCCGGGAGAGGATGCGGCCGTGCGAGGCCGAGATCGCCTTCGCCCAGATCTGCGGCACCTTGAGGTCGACGAGGTTCGCCGTGATGAGCACGGAGGCCTCCACCGAGGAGCCGACCGCGCAGACGGCCGTCGAGAACTCGTGCGCGCCGATCTGCTTGAGCGCGTCGATCGAGCGGGCGTCCGCGACGACGGCGTGCGTGACGCGCTCCGCCCACTTCTGCACGAGGAGCTCGTCGGAGTCGACGGCGAGGACCTCGCGGCCGAGCCGGTCGAGCTGGCCGGCGGTCGCCGCGCCGAAGCGCCCCAGTCCGATGACGAGCACGGGGGCGTCGTGCTTGATGCGTTCAGCCAACGATGGGCCTCTCTTCCGGTTTCTTGTACAGCTGCCGACGCTGGGACGACGCGAGCGCCGCCGCGAAGGTCACGGTGCCGACGCGTCCGAGGAACATCGTCACCGCCATCACGTACACGCCCTCGGGCGGCAGCGACGCGGTGAGGCCCGTCGAGAGGCCGCACGTCGCGAACGCGGAGATGACGTCGAAGAGCACTTGCTCGAACGGCATCTTCGTGAGCTGGAGGATCCAGATGCTCGCCCCCGCGACGATCGTCGCACCCCACAGCACGACGGCGACGGCCAGGCGCAGGATGTCCGCGGGGATGCGCCGGCCGAAGGCCTCGATGGCGGGCGCGCCGCGGGCCTCGGCGAACGCGGCGAGGACGAGCACGGCGAACGTCGTCACCTTGATGCCGCCCGCGGTGGACGCGGAGCCGCCGCCGATGAACATGAGCATGCTCGAGACGAGCATCGACGACCCGTACAGGTCGTGCATGTTCACGGTCGAGAAGCCGCCCGATCTCGTCATCATCGACATGAAGAGCGCTTGGTACGTCGTCTCGCCGAAGCCCATCGAGCCGTAGGTCTTCGGGTTCGAGTATTCGAGCAGCAGGAACATGATCATCCCGAAGACGAGCAGCACGGCGGTCGTCGTCAGGGTCAACTTCACGTGCACGCCCCAGCGGCGCGGATTCCGCCAGCCGCGGGCGAGGGCGAAGATGACGGGGAAGCCCAGACCGCCGAGGAAGACGGCGATCATGAGCCAGGTGAGCATCCAGTAGTCGGTCTCGAACGGCGCGAGGCCCTCGGGGTTCGGCGAGAAGCCGGTGTTCGTGAACGCCATCGCCGCGTAGTACGCGGAGTACCAGAGCGCATGCCAGAAGTCGTATCCCGCGGCCAGCATGCTCGGCAGGATCGCGAGCATCGTGATGCCCTCGATGACGATCGCCGAGATGGCGACGGCGGCCAGGAGGCCGCCGACGTCGCCGAGCTTGATCGCCTGCCGCTCGGAGACGGGGCCGGTGTGGATGCGGGAGGGGTTCGTGTCGCTCGCGGCGATGAGCTTCGCGCGGAGGCCGAGCCGGCGCGAGATCGCGAGGCCGAGCACGGAGGCGAGCGTGAGCACGCCGACGCCGCCGATGTTGACGCCGATGAACACGAGCCCGTTGCCGAACGCCGACCAGTGCGTCGACATGTCGACGGTCGTGAGGCCAGTCACGCAGATCGTCGAGACCGCGGTGAACAGGGCGTCGTGGAGCGGGGTGAACTCACGGGTGCGGCTCGAGATCGGCAGGGTGAAGAGCACCGTGAAGAGCACGATGAGCCCGAGGAACACGGTGATGGCGAACCGCGACGGATACCGGCCGACGACCTGGTCGATCGCATCCCGCAATTTCACCGGCCGACCGCGGAAGCGCCCGAATCGCGGCCGATCGAACGCCTGCCCCCGCATGCACCCCTCCCACGGGTCGGTCCCGCCATGCTACTCCCGGCGATTCCGGCGCCGCGGGCCGACCGGCGCGCCACGCGCCATGTGCATGCCGCAGGGCGTGCACGATCCATCGGCGAGGCCCTAGCCTATGTCGCATGGCGGATATCTTCGACGTGGTCGCCGACACCACGCGCCGGGACATCCTGGCGGTGCTCCTCCGTCAGGAGGACTCGACCGGCGAGTGCAGCGTGTCGGAGATCGTCGCCGAGCTCGGCCTCAGCCAGCCGACGGTCTCGAAGCACCTCAAGGTGCTGCGCGAAGCCGGTCTCGCGGGCGTCCGCGAAGAGGGCCAGCACCGCTACTACCACCTCGTGCGCGAGCCCCTCGAGACGATCGAGGACTGGCTCATCCCGTTCACCTCGGCGGATGCGGCCGCGGACGCGGCGACGCTCGCCGCCGCGGGCGGCACGATGCTGAACGAGGAGCAGCTGGGCTTCGCGACCGCGCTCGGCAAGATCGCCGCCGACGCCGCGCTGCGGGTGCAGGCCGCCGTCGCCCCCATCCGCCGCAAGGCGAGCGACGTCGACTGACGCCTGCGCGAATCCGGGGAATCCGGCGAACGCCGCCTGTACGGGCCTCAGACTGGTCGCATGACGACTGCGAACCATGATCTGTACGGCCCCGCCCACGTCGAGCGCTACGTCGAGACCGACGGCGAAGCGGGCTACCGCTGGCGCAACGACACCACGATCCTCCTGCTGACCACGCTCGGACGGAAGTCCGGCGAGGAGCGCACGCAGCCCCTCATCTTCCGCCCGTGGGGCGACGACTACCTCGTCGTCGCGTCGAAGGGCGGCACGGATGCCCCGCCGGCGTGGTTCCTCAACCTCGAGGCGGACCCGTCGGTGACGGTGCAGATCCTCGACGACCGCTTCGCCGCCACGGCGCGCACCGCGACCGCGGAGGAGCAGCCGGCGATGTGGGAGGAGATGGTCGCGGCCTGGCCCGACTACGAGAACTACCAGCGCCGCACCGAGCGCCGCATCCCCGTCGTGGTGCTCTCCCGCGTCTGACGCGTCGGCTCCGGATGCCCGGCCTAGAGCCGCTTGACCATGACGACCTCGAGGTCGCCGGCGACGAGCGGGTAGGGGGTACGGGCCCCGGTGTCGTGGAACCCGCGGCGCTCGTAGAACCGGGTCGCCCGCGGGTTCCGCTCGTGCACCTCGAGCGTGAGCGTCGTGGCCTGCATCCGGGCCCACTCCTCGATGCCGTCGAGCAGCGCATCGGCGACGCCCGCGCGGGAACCGCGGTAGTCGGGGGAGACGTAGACGCCGATGAGCATCGGGCCGGTCTTCGCGTCGGGGACGAAGCCGCCCATGGTGCCGATCCAGCGGCCCTCGCCGTTCGGCGACACCGGGTCCGACTCGATGGCCGCGAGCGCGATGCGACCGGGGTGCGAGCCGCGCGCGCCCCGGTTGCGCCACTCGGCCTCCGGCTGCGCCAGGGCGTGCTCCATCGTCTCGAGGAAGGCGAGCGGGGTGTCCTCGAGCATCTCGAGCCGGAGAGCGCGGACCTGCCGCCAGTCGTCTGCGGTCGTTCGTCGCACGTGGAACCCGGCCATGCCCCGACGGTAGCGAACCGGGCGCGCAGGCGGCGCATCGAGGCATCCTCGGTTCCTGAACGAGGCTGCTCGGGCGATCGGGTAGACTATCCCGAGGCCGTTCCGGCTCAGGGCGCGACACACGCGTCCGACCACATACTTTTGTGAGGTTTTCGTGGGTTCTGTCATCAAGAAGCGTCGCAAGCGCATGGCGAAGAAGAAGCACCGCAAGCTGCTTCGCAAGACTCGCCACCAGCGTCGCAACAAGAAGTAAGTTCCGCTCCGCGCGACTTGCTGGCACGAAGCGTCGATCCCGCACGGGCTCGGCGCTTTTCGCTTCCCCGGGGACGCTGCCGCGGCGCCGTCCTAGGCTGGTCCACGTGTTCCGCAAGCGCGAATCGCCCGTTCGACGGGTCACCCTCATCGGCAAGCCCGGCTGCCACCTGTGCGACGACGCCCGGGGCGTCATCCAGGGCGTGCTCGCCGGTCTCGAGGGCACGCGGGGCGCGCCCGTCGTCGAGTTCGCCGAGGTCAACCTGCTCGAGGACGCCGAGCTGACGGCGAAGTACAGCGAGGACATCCCCGTCGTGCTCATCGACGACGAGGTGCACGACTTCTGGCGGGTCGACGCCGACCGCTTCCGTTCGGCGCTCACCGGCGCGAAGCGTTGAGCGAGGCGGGCGCGGGCACCGGCGCGGAGACCGGCACGGCTTCCCGGCCGCTCACGCGGCCCGAGCGGCTCGACCGCCTGCCCTTCACCCGCAAGCACGGCCGGCTGCTCGGCGGCGCCGGCATCGGGTGGGCGCTCGACGCCCTCGACGTGGGGCTGCTCTCATTCGTCATCGCCGCGCTCCGCGTGCAATGGGACGCCGAGGTCGGCTCGCTCGGCCTCGTCGCCTCGGTCGGCTTCGCCGGCATGGCGATCGGCGCGGCACTCGGCGGGCTGCTCGCCGACCGCATCGGGCGCAAGCAGGTCTTCGCCCTCACGCTGCTCGTCTACGGGCTCGCGACGGGTGCGTCCGCGCTCGCGACGGGCGTCGGGATGCTCATCGCGCTGCGCTTCCTCGTCGGCCTCGGCCTCGGCGCCGAGCTGCCCGTCGCCTCGACGCTCGTCAGCGAGTTCGCGCCGAAGAAGATCCGCGGCCGCGTCATCGTCGTGCTCGAGTCGTTCTGGGCGATCGGCTGGATCGCCGCCGCGCTCATCGGCTTCCTCGTCATCCCGGGCTCCGACGACGGCTGGCGCTGGGCGCTCGCGCTCGGCGCGATCCCCGCGGCCTGGGCCATCGTCGTGCGGTGGGGGCTGCCCGAGTCGGTGCGCTTCCTCGACGCGAAGGGCCGCCACGAGCAGGCCGAGCGGGTCGTCCGCGAGTTCGAGGAGTCCGCGGGCGTGCCGGCCCCCGCCGAGACGGCTCCGACGCCGGAATCCACGTCGACGGGCGGCATCCGCGAGCTCTTCCACGACGGCCGCACCCGCCGCACCATCGCCATCTGGGTGGTGTGGTTCACCGTGAACTTCTCGTACTACGGAGCGTTCACGTGGCTGCCGAGCATCCTCGTCGCCGAGGGCTACGACCTCCTGACCTCGTTCGGGTACGTCCTGCTCATCACCCTCGCCCAGCTGCCCGGCTACGCGCTCTCGGCCTGGCTCATCGAGGCGTGGGGCCGCCGGGCGACGCTCGCGGCGTTCCTCGCCGGGTCGGTCGTCTCGGCCGTCGCCTTCGGGTTCGGCGCGGTCAGCGGCAGCGAGGTGCAGATCGTCGTGAGCGGCATGCTCATGTCGCTCTGCAACCTCGGCGCGTGGGGCGCGCTCTACGCCGTGACGCCCGAGCTCTACCCGACGCGCCTGCGCGCCACAGGGTCCGGCTGGGCCGCGGGCGTCGGGCGCATCGCCTCGATCCTCGCGCCGCTCACGGTCGCACCGCTCATCGCCGTCGGCGGCACGACGCCGCTGTTCGTGCTCTTCGCCGTGGTCTTCGCGGTCGCCGCCGCCGCCGCGCTGTTCCTGCCGGAGCTGAAGGGGACTTCGCTGGTCGAGTAGCGCAGCGCATCGAGACCCTGCGAGCCGGCGCGGGGTCTCGAGACGCTCCTGCGCCGCTCCTCGACCGGCGATCGGAACGGGGCCCGCTCGACCCGCTGCCCCCGGAACGACGGAGGGGCGCTTCCCGACGGGAAGCGCCCCTCCGGGCATCCTGGATCGGATCAGGGGAGCAGGCGCGTCGGGCCGCGGAAGAGGTACGTCGTCTCGCGGATCGAGGACTCGCCGAGCAGCAGCATGAGCACGCGCGCGAGGCCCATGCCGAAGCCGCCGTGCGGGGGCACGCCGTAGCGGAAGAAGTCGAGGTAGAAGGCGAGCTCCTCGGGCTCGAGGCCCTTGTCGCGGGCCTGCGCCTCGAGCACGTCGATGCGGTGCTCGCGCTGCGCGCCCGTGGAGATCTCGACGCCGTTGAAGATGAGGTCGTACGAGTTCGTGACCGACGGGTCGCCCTCGCGACGCATGTGGTAGAACGGCCGGATGCTCGAGTCGTAGTCCGTGAGGAAGACGAACTCGTGACCGAACTCCTCCTTGACGTACGCGGAGATCTGGCGCTCGCCCTCGGGGTCGATGTCGGCGTCGGCGCGCGGCACCTCGTAGCCGCGCTCGGCGACGATGCGCTTCGCGTCGGCGAGGGTGACGCGCGGGAACGGACGCGACGGCACCGTCACCTCGACGCCGAAGGCCTCGCGGATCTCGTCGCCGTGCTTGTCGGCGATCGCCTGGAAGCCGGCGACGAGGAGCTCCTCGTGCAGCGCCATGACGTCCTCGTGCGAGTCGATCCAGCTGAACTCGGAGTCGATCGAGGTGAACTCGGTCGCGTGGCGGCTCGTGAACGAGGGGTCGGCGCGGAAGGCCGGGCCGACCTCGAAGATGCCGCCGAAGCCGGCGGACTGCGCCATCTGCTTGAAGAACTGCGGGCTCTGCGCGAGGTAGGCGACGGTCTCGAAGTACTCGAGCTGGAAGAGCTCGGCGCGCGACTCGGAGGCCGAGGCCATGAGCTTCGGCGTGTGGATCTCGATGAAGCCCTTCTCGACCCACACGGTGCGCAGGGCGTGCAGGAACGTCGTCTGCACGCGGAAGATCAGGTTCTGCTTCGGCTGACGCAGGTCGAGGAAGCGCCAGTCGAGGCGCTTGTCGAGGCTGGAGTCGGCGGCGATGGGCGCCTCGAGGGCCTCGGAGACGACGGCGAGGGACTCGATCTTCACCTCGAGGCCGCCGAGCTTGACGCGCTCGTCGTGCTTGAGGGTGCCGGTCGCCTTGATGAAGGAGCCGTGGGCGAGGGCCGAGATCTCGTTCGTGACGGCGAAGGCGTCGGCCGTCGCGGCGTCGGAGGTCTCGGGGTCGAGTTCGCGGACGGCGGGGTTCACGAGCTGCACGGAGCCGGTCTCGTCGCGGAGGATGACGAACTGCACCTTCTTCTGATCGCGGACCGTCTCGACCCAACCGGCGACGGTGACAGGGCCGTCGGGAAGCGCGGCGAGTTGCGAAACAGGGGTGCGTGCGGTCATGAGGGGAAATCCTAGTCGGCCGGGCTGAACGTCGCCCGGCGGTCCGATCCCGGCCGATTCGAAGCCGCTCGACCCTCCCGGTCGCCCGTTTGCGGCGGATTCGGAGGAAGGGCGTTCGTAGACTTGGCCCGTGCCGGCCGAACAGCTCCATCTCGTGCGCCACGGCGAGGTCTTCAACCCCCGCGGTGTGCTCTACGGACGACTCGACGGTTTCGGCCTCTCCGAACTCGGACGCCGCATGGCCGCCGAGGCCGCGGCGACGCTCGCCGAAGCGGGTCGCCCGGTCTCCGCGATCGTCGCGTCGCCCCTGCAGCGCACCCGCGAGTCCGCGGCGCCCCACGAGACCGCGTTCGGACTCGAGGCCCGCATCGACGAGCGCCTCATCGAGCCGTGGAACGACTTCGAGGGCGGCCGCATGTCGCTGAAGGGCGACCTCGGCGACATCCGCAATTGGGCGAAGCTGCGCAATCCGTTCCTCCCGAGCTGGGGCGAGCCGTACGTGCAGATCGCGGCGCGCATGCTCCAGGCGATGGATGAGGCGTGGAACTCGGTCGAGGGCGGCGACGTCATCCTCGTCAGCCACCAGCTGCCGATCTGGATGGTGCACCGCCGCGTCGTCGGCGAGTCCCTCCCGCACGACCCCCGCAAGCGCCGCTGCGCGCTCTCCAGCATCACGACCTTCGAGCGCCCCGCAGGCGGCGCCTGGGTCGAGGCGGACTACCGCGACCCGGCCGCGCACCTCGCCGCCGAGGCCGTCGACAACGGGGCCGTGTGATGCGCCGTCGCATCCGCACCGCGCTCGCCGCGGCCGCCGCGCTCGCGCTCGCCGCGGGCCTGTCGGCGTGCTCGGGCGAGGACACCCTCGCCGACCAGTACCGGGAGGGCTCCAACAAGGGCTACATCGCCGGCGACGGCACCTACGTCGAGATCGCCCCGGAGGACCGCGGCGACCCGGTCGTCTTCGACGGCGGCACCGTCGACGGTTCGACGTACGACTCGACGGCGCACGACGGCGAGGTCCTCGTCGTGAACTTCTGGTACGCCGCCTGCGCGCCCTGCCGCGCGGAGGCGCCGATCCTCGCCGACCTCGACGAGCGGCTCGGCGACGGGGCGTCCATCGTGGGCATCAACATCCGCGACGCCGCCGGGCAGGCCAACGCGTTCGACGAGCAGTTCGGCATCGGGTACCCCTCGATCCTCGACGTCGACTCGGGCATGGCGCAGCTCGCGTTCGCGGGCGACGTGCCGCCGAACGCCGTGCCGACCACCATCGTGCTCGACCGCGAGCACCGCGTCGCCGCGCGCCTGCTCGGCCAGATCTCCGACGCCTCGATCATCGACTCGATGGTCGACACCGTGCTCGAGGAGGACTGAGCGTGGGCGTCGGCGACGTCGTCGCGAACGGGCAGCTGCTCGTCGCGATCCCGATCGCACTCGCCGCCGGCCTGGTCTCGTTCCTCTCGCCGTGCGTCCTGCCGCTCGTGCCCGGCTATCTGGGCTTCCTGGGCGGCTTCGCGGATGCCTCGGCGGAGGCGGCCGAAGCGCGCCGCGCGCGCCGGCGGCTGCTGCTCGGCGTGGGCCTCTTCGTCGCCGGCTTCACGGTCGTCTTCGTCGTCTTCAACATCCTCGCGGGCGTCGCGGGGCTCTGGCTGAAGGCCTACGGCGACCTCATCATCCGGTTGCTCGGCGTCGTGCTCATCGTCATGGGCCTCGTCTTCATGGGCGCGTTCGGCTGGTTCCAGCGCACGATCAAGCCCACCTGGCGGCCGAAGGCGGGCCTCGCGGGTGCGCCGCTGCTCGGCGTCGTCTTCGGCCTCGGCTGGGCGCCGTGCATGGGCCCGACCCTCGCGGCGGTGTTCGCGCTGAGCTTCGATTCCGGCTCGATCGGCCGGGCGGCGCTGCTCGGCCTCGTCTACTGCATCGGGCTCGGCATCCCGTTCCTCATCGTCGCGCTCGGCTTCGGCTGGGTCGCCTCCTCGCTCGGCTGGGTGCGCAAGCACATCCGGGCGGTCAACCTCGTCGGCGGCGCGCTGCTCATCGTCGTTGGCGTCATCATGCTCTCCGGCCTCTGGACGGTCTGGATGTCCGAACTGCAGGCGGTGATCACGGGCTTTGACACGATCCTCTGAGACCGAGTCCTCCGGGACTCAGCCCTCCGACGACAGGGACGGCCGGGCGAAGCGACCGAAGCGCGACCTCGCGCCCGACGTCGCACGACCGGCGGATGCCATCGACGGCGGTTCCGGCGACGACGGCCGCGGGCCCGGCGTGCAGGAGACGAGCCTCGGCTTCATCGGCTGGCTGCGCTTCGGCTGGCGTCAGCTCACGAGCATGCGCACGGCGCTGCTGCTGCTGCTGCTCGTCGCGATCGCCGCGATCCCCGGTTCCCTCGTGCCGCAGCGCTCGAGCGACCCCAACGGCGTCACGCAGTACTTCCAGGACAACCCCGACCTCGCGCCGGTGCTCGACTGGTTCCAGCTGTTCGACGTGTACTCGTCGGTCTGGTTCTCGGCGATCTACCTGCTGCTGTTCGTCTCCCTCATCGGCTGCATCATCCCGCGCACCAAGCACCACTGGCAGGCGCTGCGCGCCCGGCCGCCGCGCACGCCGGCCCGACTCGGCCGCCTCGCCGGCTACACCGAGCGCACGGTCGTCGGCGACCCGGAGGCCGTGGTCGCGGACGCGACGCTCATCCTGAAGCGCCTCGGCTACCGCGTCGAACGCTACGAGGCGAAGGGCCAGCCCTCGGTGTCGGCCGAGCGCGGCTACTGGCGCGAGACCGGCAACCTCATCTTCCACACGGCGCTCGTGGGCATCCTCGTCGCCGTCGGCATCGGCGGCGGGTTCGGCTTCGCCGGGCAGCGCGTGCTCGTCGAGGGGCAGTCCTTCGTCAACACGCTGCAGGCCTACGACTCGTTCAACCCGGGCCGCTTCGTCGACACGAACAGCCTGGACGCCTACCGCCTCGGCCTCGAGCAGCTCGACGTCGTCTACGAGACCGAGAACCAGGGCGCGATCGGCCAGCCGACCGACTTCACGGCGCACGTCGACGTGCAGCAGCCCGGCGGCGAGACCGAGGACGGCATCGTCAAGGTCAACGGCCCGCTGCGCACCAACGGCACCGACGTGTACCTGCTCGGCAACGGCTACGCGCCGACCGTCGAGATCACGGCCCCCGACGGCACCGTCGTCTTCGACGACTCGACGCCGTTCCTCCCGCAGAGCGCCGAGCTCACCTCGGTCGGCGTGCTCAAGGTGCCGGACGGCCTCGACGAGCAGCTCGGCCTCATCTGCTTCTTCTACCCGACGCAGGACGAGCTCGCCTCCGGCGCCTTCACCTCGACCTACCCCGACCTCGTCTACCCGATGCTGACCTGCAACGTGTACCAGGGCGACCTCGGGCTCGACGACGGCGTGCCCACCTCGGTCTACGAGCTCGACACGAGCGATCTGGAGCAGCTCACGGGCGGCGACACGGGCGTCGACTCGATCGAGCTCATGCCCGGCGAGTCCGCCGAGCTGCCGAACGGGCTCGGCACGATCGGGTTCGTGGATGCCTCCGGCGGCGACGTGGCGGCCACGGGCGACTACTCGAACTCGGTCAAGCGCTTCGCGTCCTTCGACATCCACCGCGACCCGTCGCAGGGATGGGTGCTCGTCTTCGCGATCCTCGTGATCGCCGGCCTCGTGCTCTCGCTCTTCGTGCCGCGCCGGCGCGTGTGGGTGAAGGCGGTCCCCGGCGAGGACGGCACCGTGACGGTGCAGTACGCGGGTCTCGCCCGCGGCGAGGATCCGACCCTCGAAGGGGCGGTCGCCTCGCTCGCCGACAAGCACGCCGGCGCATACGAACCCGCCGGCCCCCCGTCGGTCGAGTAGCGACGCGTATCGAGACCGGGTGACGCGCCCTGCGGGGTCTCGATACGGCGCCGGCGCGCCTACTCGACCGACGGATTCCGACACCGCCCACTGAACTCCGACCTAAGGTAGAACCCGTGAATCTCGACGATTACTCGCTCATCGCCGTCTACTCGGCGATGGCGGTCTACGCGCTCGCGTTCATCGCCTACGCCTTCGACCTGGCGACGCGGTCGACGCCGGCGCCCGCGACCGCCGAGCGCGAGCTCGTCGGGGCGGCCTCCGTTGGTCGAGTAGCGGCGAAGCCGCGTATCGAGGCCTCGCGGGTCGACTCGGCCGGTCTCGATACGCCCGCTTCGCGGGCTACTCGACCGACGGGGAACCGCAGCGGCAAGTTCGTCGCCATCGGCACGTCGCTCACGGTCATCGCGTGGGCGCTGCACGTCACGGCCGACGTGCTGCGCGGCCTCGCCGCCGGTCGGGTGCCGTTCGCGAACATGTACGAGTTCGCCCTCACGGGCACGCTCATGATCACGACCGTCTACCTGATCGTCGTGTTCGCCGTGCGCCAGTACGACCTGCGCTTCCTCGGCACGTTCATCACCGGGCTCGTGCTGGTCTTCCTCGGCGTCGCCACGGTGAACTTCTACGTGCCGATCTCGCCGCTGCCGCCGGCACTCCAGTCGGTCTGGCTCGTGATCCACATCTTCGTCGCGACGTCGGCCGTGGGCCTGCTGGCGCTCGGCTTCGCCCTCTCGATCGTGCAGCTGCTGCAGTCGCACCGCGAGGTCCTGCTCGCCGAGGGCAAGGCCGTGAAGCTGCGCTTCCTCGCGTCGCTGCCGAACGCCGAGACCCTCGAGAACCTCGCGTACCGCCTCAACGTCGTAGGCTTCATCTTCTGGACGTTCACGCTCATCGCCGGCGCCGTCTGGGCCGAGCGCGCCTGGGGCCGCTACTGGGGCTGGGACACCAAGGAGGTGTGGACCTTCATCATCTGGGTGGTCTACGCCGGCTATATCCACGCGCGAGCGACGCGCGGTTGGCGCGGCTCGCGCTCCTCGTGGCTCGCGATCATCGGCTTCACGACGGTGCTCTTCAACTTCACCGTGGTCAACCTGTTCTTCAAGGGACTGCACGCCTACTCGGGCCTGTAAGCCCCGCCCGCCGTTGGTCGAGTAGCGACGAAGGAGCGTATCGAGACCGCGCTGGTGGTCGTACCCGTGGCACGCGTCGGTCGAGTAGCGACGAAGGAGCGTATCGAGACCCGTCGGGATGCCGTGCCGGCTTGCGAGGTCTCGATACGCTTCGCTACTCGACCAGCGGGACGGCACGCGTCGGTCGAGTAGCGACGAAGGAGCGTATCGAGACCCCTCGGGATGCCGTGCCGGCTTGCGAGGTCTCGATACGCTTCGCTGCTCGACCAGCGGGCGCACGTCGCTGCTCGACCAGCGGGCGCACGTCGCCACTCGACCGGCAGGACGGCACGCAAGCGTTTGCGATTCGGGCGGGCGGGATGGCCGAGATCCGCGTGATTGCAATTGCAAGCGCTTGCATCAGCACGCGCCGCGCTGCTAGCTTCGGGCTCGAACCGCCGCCCCCGGCGGGATCGTCCGCCCGAGCAACGGCACGTCGAGGTGCCGCACGAGGAGTCGAAGATGACTTTCCGCCCGTTCGAACCACCCCGCCTGCGCGTCCGTCGCGCGGCCGTCGCGCTCGGCGCGAGCATCCTCGTCGCGGGATCGTCGCTCGCGGTCGTCGGTGCGTCCGCGAACGCGGCCGAGGAGGCGCGCACGTTCGCGCTCGTCGGCTCGCTGCAGTCCGAGGTGGGCTGCGCGGGCGACTGGGACCCGGCCTGCGCCGAGAGCGAGCTCGCGCCGACCGAGACGGCGGGCGTGTACGCGACGACCTTCGAGGTGCCCGCGGGCGCCTACGAGTACAAGGTCGCCGTGAATGACGCGTGGGACGAGTCCTACGGCCTCGACGGGGGCGGGGAGAACATCCCGCTGACCCTCGCCGGTCCGGCGACGCTGCGGTTCGTGTTCGACGACACGACCCACCGCGTCGGGATCGTCGCCGAATCGCTCGCCGCGGGCTACACCGAGGCCGACGACGCGCTCGTCGCCGCGCCCGTGCGCGATGCCGGCGCCGGCGAGCAGTTCTACTTCGTCATGACCGACCGCTTCGCCGACGGCGATGCGTCGAACAACGACGGCGGTCTCGACGGCGACCGGCTCACGACCGGCTACGACCCGACCGACAAGGGTTTCTACCAGGGCGGCGACCTCGCCGGCCTCCGCGCGAACCTCGACTACATCGCGGGCCTCGGCACGAGCGCGATCTGGCTGACGCCGTCGTTCAAGAACGAGCCGGTGCAGGGCACGGGCGCCGACGCGAGCGCGGGCTACCACGGCTACTGGGTGACCGACTTCACGCAGATCGACCCGCACCTCGGCACGAACGCCGAACTCGAGGCCCTCATCGACGAGGCGCACGCCCAGGGCATCGACGTGTACTTCGACATCATCACCAACCACACCGCCGACGGCATCTCGTACGCCGAGGGGGAGTACGGCTACGTCGACCAGGCGACCTCGCCCTACCTCGACGCGGACGGCACCGCCTTCGACCCCGCCGACTACGCGGGCACCGACGGCTTCCCCGCGCTCGACGCGGCCACGAGCTTCCCGTACACGCCCGTCGTGAACCCCGAGGTCGTCAAGACGCCGGCCTGGCTCAACGACCCGACGCTCTACCACAACCGCGGCGACTCGACCTGGTCGGGGGAGTCGGTCACCTACGGCGACTTCACCGGGCTCGACGACCTCATGACCGAGCACCCTAGCGTGGTCGACGGCTTCGTCGACGTCTACGAGGACTGGATCGACCTCGGCATCGACGGCTTCCGCATCGACACCGTCAAGCACGTGAACTTCGAGTTCTGGGAGCGGTGGTCGGCCGAGGTGCTCGACTACGCGCACGCGGCCGGCAAGCCCGACTTCTTCATGTTCGGCGAGGTCTACGACGCCGACCCGGTCAAGACCGCGCCGTACGTGCGCGACACCGACATGAACTCCGTGCTCGACTTCACGTTCCAGTCGAAGGCCGTCGGCTTCGCCGCCGGGAACTCGGCGACGGGGCTCTCCGACCTCTTCGCGGGCGACGACTTCTACACGACCCCCGACTCCTCGGCGTCCTCGCTGCCGACGTTCCTCGGCAACCACGACATGGGCCGGGTCGGCTACTTCCTGCAGAACGCCGGCGACACCCTGCAGCGCGACGAGCTCGCCCACGAACTCATGTTCCTCACCCGCGGCCAGCCCGTCGTCTACTACGGCGACGAGCAGGGCTTCGCGGGCGCCGGTTCCGGCAACGACAAATCGGCGCGCCAGAGTCTCTTCGCGTCGCAGGTTGCGGAGTACGTCGACCAGCCGCTCGTCACGGGCGAGACCGCCGGTTCGGTCGACCGCTTCGACACGGATGCTCCGCTCTACGCCCGCATCGCGGAGCTGTCGGCGCTGCGCGCCGGTCATCCGGCCCTCTCGGGCGGCGCCCAGTTCGAGCGCTACGCCGACACGGGCGCGGGCGTCTACGCGTTCTCGCGGGTCGACCGCGACGAGCGCGTCGAGCACCTCGTCGCCCTCAACAACGCGACGACCGCGAAGACCGTCTCGCTCACGACCCTGACGCCGGATGCCTCGTTCGCGCCGCTGTACGGCGCCGATGCGGGCGTCGTCGCGTCCGCCGACGGCACGGTGACGGTCACGGTGCCGCCGCTCTCCGCGGCGGTGTTCGAGGCCGATCGCGCGGTCGCCGCCCCCGAGGCCGCCGGCGCGATCGCCGTCTCGGTGCCCGCCGCGGGCGCCGGACTGTCCGGCCGCGTCGCGGTCGCCGCCGACGTGGACGCGGACCGTTGGCAGGAGACCTCCTTCGCGTGGCGCGTCGTCGGCTCCGACGAGTGGCACGCCCTCGGCACGGCCGAGTCGGCCGCCCCGCGCGTCTTCCACGACGTCGACCAGGAGGGCCTCGCGGCGGGCACGCTCGTCGAGTACCGCGCCGTGACCGTCGACGCCGCCGGACAGCGTTCGGCCGCCTCGACGTTCGCGTCGGTCGGCAACGCCGTCACGACGACGCTCCCCGAGGCGCCGGAGACGGGCTACGACTCGGTCTCGGTGCCGGGCGACCTGAACTCCGAACTCGGCTGCGCCGGCGACTGGACGCCCGACTGCGGCGCGATCCAGCTCGAGCACCGCGCGGACGGCGCGTGGGCGAAGACCTTCGCCGACCTGCCGGCCGGCACCTACCAGTACAAGGTCGCCGTCAACGGCTCGTGGACCGTGAACTTCGGCGCGAACGGCGTGCTCGACGGGGCGAACATCGTCTTCGAGCACGCGGGCGGCCCCATCACGTTCTACTTCGACCCGGTCTCCAAGCAGGTGCAGAACACGTCGCAGGGCCCGATCGTCACGCTGCCCGGCTCGCTGCAGTCCGAGCTCGGCTGCGCGGGCGACTGGTCGCCCGACTGCCTCGCGACGTGGCTCACCGACGGCGACGGCGACGGCGTCTACACGTTCGCGACGTCCCTGCTGCCCGCCGGCGCCTTCGAGGCGAAGGTCGCGCACGGCCTCTCATGGGCCGAGAACTACGGCGTCGACGGCGTGCCGGGCGGGGCGAACTACGCGTTCACCGCGTCCGCGGGCAAGCAGGTCGTGTTCTCGTACACGCTCGCGACCCACGTGCTCGCGATCGAGGTCGCCGACCCGCCGCTGCCCGGCACGGGCGAGTCCCGCGCGCAGTGGATCGATGCCGACACGATCGCCTGGCCCGCCGGGCTCGGCTCGGCCGACGCGGATGCATCGTGGCGCCTGCTCGGGGCCATGGGCGACGGACTCGCCGTCTCAGAGGGCGCCGTCACCGGCGCGACGTCGGAGGTCGCCCTGCTTCGCGTCGACGGCGGGCTCACCGCCGACCAGCTCGCCGCGTTCCCGCACCTCGCCGGTTCGGTCGCGCTCCGCGTCGACGGGCTCTCGCGCGACGAGACGCACGACCTCCTCACCGGGCAGCTCGCCGTCGCCCAGACCGGCGGCGACGGGGCCCTCGCGGCCGTCACGGGCGTGCAGATCCCGGGCGTGCTCGATGCGCTCTATGCCGACGCCGTCGCCGAGACGGAGCTCGGGGTGTCGTTCGACGGAGCCGGCAAGCCGACCTTCCGCCTGTGGGCGCCGACCGCTGCGGCGGCGACGCTCGTGACCGGCAGCGGCGAGGAGACCGAGCGGCACGAAGCATCCTTCGACGCGAAGTCGGGCGTGTGGAGCCTCGAGGGCGGCAAGGATCTCGCCGGCGCCCAGTACGAGTGGGAGGTCGTCGTCTTCCAGCCGGCGACCGGGCAGGTCGAGACGAACCTCGTCACCGACCCGTACTCGGTGGCGCTCACGACGAACTCCGAACGCTCGGTCGCGCTCGATCTGACCGACCCGGACCTCGCTCCCGAACTCTGGAGCGACACCCCCGCGCCGATCGTCGAACAGGACGCCGACCGATCGATCTACGAGCTGCACGTGCGCGACTTCTCGGCGACCGACGAGTCGGTGCCCGCCGCCGAGCGCGGCACGTACGGCGCGTTCGCGCTCGAGAGCGACGGCACCGCGCAGCTTCGACAGCTCGCCGCGGCCGGCATCGACACCGTGCACCTGCTGCCGACGTTCGACATCGCGACGATCGAGGAACGCCGCGATGCCCAGGCGGCCCCGGCATGCGACTTCGCCTCGTTCGGCCCCGCGTCGAGCGAGCAGCAGGCGTGCGTGTCCGCGGTCGCGGGCGCGGACGGCTTCAACTGGGGCTACGACCCGTACCACTGGCTCGCGCCGGAGGGCTCCTACGCCGCCGACCCCGAGGGCGGCGCCCGCACGGCGGAGTTCCGCACGATGGTCGGCGCGCTGCACGCGACCGGGCTGCAGGTCGTGCTCGACGTCGTGTTCAACCACACGGCCGAGGCCGGGCAGGGCGCGAAGTCCGTGCTCGACCGGATCGTGCCCGGCTACTACCACCGCCTCTCGGCTTCGGGCACGGTCGAGACCTCGACGTGCTGCCAGAACATCGCCACCGAGCACGCCGTCGCCGAGCAGCTCATGGTCGACGCGACCGTGCTGTGGGCGAAGGCCTACAAGGTCGACGGCTTCCGCTTCGACCTCATGGGCCACCACTCGACCGAGAACCTCGCGGCGGTGCGCGCCGCGCTCGACGAGCTGACGCTCGCGAAGGACGGCGTCGACGGCGAGGCGATCTACCTCTACGGCGAGGGCTGGAACTTCGGCGAGGTCGCCGACGACGCCCGGTTCGAGCAGGCGCGCCAGGGCAACCTCGCGGGCACCGGCATCGGCGCCTTCAACGACCGGCTCCGGGATGCCGTGCACGGCGGCAGCCCGGTCGACTCGGGCTCGACGTTCCGGCAGGGCTTCGGCACTGGCCTCGGCACCGACCCGAACGGCGACCCGATCAACGGCACGGCCGAGCAGGCGCTCGCCGACCTCGGCCACCAGAGCGACCTCGTCAAGCTCGGGCTCGCCGGCAACCTCGCCGACTTCGAGTTCGTGACGAGCGACGGCGTGCTGACGGCCGGCAGTGCGATCGACTACAACGGCCAGGCCGCGGGCTACGCGGCCGAGCCCGACGAGACGATCAACTACGTCGACGCCCACGACAACGAGACGCTCTACGACCTCTCGGTGCTGAAACTGCCGACGGGCACGTCGATGGCCGACCGCGTGCGCATGAACACGCTGTCGCTCGCGACGGTGACGCTCTCCCAGTCGCCGTCGCTGTGGCACGCGGGCACCGAGCTGCTGCGCTCGAAGTCGCTCGACCGCAACTCGTACGATTCGGGCGACTGGTTCAACCGCATCGACTGGACGGGCCGGGAGTCGACGTTCGGCTCGGGCCTGCCGATGGAGGCCGACAACGGCGAGAAGTGGTCGATCATGGCGCCGCTGCTCGCGAACGCCGCGCTGAAGCCGGACGCCGCGGCGATGTCGGCCGCCGAGTCGGGCGCGCTCGACCTCCTGCGGCTGCAGGACTCGACGCCGCTGTTCCGCCTCGGCTCGGCCGAGCTGATCGAGCAGAAGCTGACGTTCCCGGGCTCGGGCACGGGGGCGACGCCCGGCGTCATCGTCATGCACGTCGCGGATGACGCGGCGACCGGCGCCCGGGGCGCATCCTCCGACGTGGATGACGCGCTCGACGGTCTCCTCGTCGTCTTCAACGCCTCGCCCGACCCGGTGACGCAGACGATCGACGCGCTCGCCGGCGACGGGTACGCGCTGTCGCCCGTGCAGGCGGCGGGCGCCGACGAGGTCGTCAAGGCCACGACGTGGGATGCCGTGACCGGCACAGTCTCGGTGCCGGCCCGCACGGTCGCCGTCCTCGTCGACGCGGCGTCGACCGATCCGACCGACCCGACCGACCCCACCGATCCGACGGACCCCACCGACCCGACGGACCCGACCGAGACGCCCGAGCCGACCGACCCGGCGACGCCGCGGCCCACCGTGCCGGCCGAGCCGGCCGCGACGACGGCGAGCGTCACCCTCGACGCCTCGATCGTGCGGCCGGGCGACACCCTCCGGGTCACCGGGTCGGGCTTCCGCCCCGGTGAGACGGTGCAGCTCTGGCTGCACTCGACCCCGGTGCTGCTCGTGGGCGCCCCCGCCGCGGCGGACGGCACGGTCGCGCTCGCCGCGACGATCCCCGCGGACGTCGAGCTCGGCGCTCACACGGTCGTGCTGACCGGGGTCGAGAGCGGCATCTCGGGCACCGCGTCACTCAGCATCCTCGCCTCGCTCGCCGATACGGGGCGCCGCCTGGCCGTGACCCTCGGGCTCGCGATCCTGCTCGTCGCCGGCGGCTCGCTCGCCGTCCTCGTCCGTCGGCGCCGGCTCGTCGGGTAGCGGTCCTACGCTGGGGGCCATGCCCTCTCGCACCCGCTTCCTCAGGAGGGCGGCGGCCGCCGTGCTGGCGGCCGCCGCCCTCCTGCTCGTGCAGCCCGTCGCCGCCTCGGCGGCCCCCGCGCCGGCGCAGGGGGCATCCTCGGCGGCCGCCGTGGGCGGACCGGTCCGCGCCGATCTCGACGACTTCTCGTTCGCGTCGCTCGACGTCGACTACACGCTCACGCGCGACGATGAGGGCGCGAGCCGGCTGCGGGTCGTCGAGACCTTCGTCGCGGTGTTCCCCGAGTACGACCAGAACCGCGGCATGCGGCGCAGCATCCCCGACGCGTACAACGGGCAGCCCAACGAGCCCGCGCTCGTCTCGATCACCGACGAGACGGGCGCCCCGCGGCCCGCCGAGGTGACCCAGGAGGACGGCGTGTTCTCGATGACCTCGCGCGCCGCCGACTACGTGCACGGCGCGCAGACCTACGTCTTCACCTACGACCTCGAGAACGTCACGTGGACCTTCGAGGGCGGCGGTCAGGAGTTCTACTGGGACGTCAACGGCGTCGACTGGGCGCAGCCCTTCGGCACGATGACGGCGACGCTGCACGTCGGCGGCGATCTCGCGGGCTCCCTCACGGGGGAGCAGTCCTGCTACCGCGGCGTGCAGGACGCGACCGCGCAGTGCGCCGTCGAGGTCGCCGCCGACGGCGAGGGCCGTGCCGTCACCGCCGCCGCGGCGGAGCTCGGACCGTACGAGACCATGACGATCGCGGTCGGCTTCGCGCCCGACACCTTCGTGCTCTTCGACACGTCCTACCTCGGCTCCGGCTGGGGATGGGCGCAGGCGCTCTCGTTCCTCGCGCTCATCGGCGCGCTCGGGTGGGCGATCATCGTCCGGATCCGTCGTCTCGGGGACGAGCCCGGCCGGCCGACGATCATCGCCGAGTACGAGCCGCCGCGCCAGGTCGACGCCCTCGAGGCCGCGGTCCTGCTCGGCAGGCAGCCGAAGGGCATCCCCGCCGAGGTGCTCGAGCAGGCGATCGTCGGCTCGATCCGTATCGTCGAGGGAGAGAAGCGGTTCTGGGGCAAGGCGAAACTGCGGGTCGAGCTCGTCGATCCGGCGCGGGCCGACGGCGACGGCACCATGCTCCTGCGCGGGCTGTTCCGCGGCGCCGGTCCGGGCGCGGTCTACGAGTTCGGCAATCAGGACACCCGGTTCTCCTCCGCGGCGCAGCAGATCCTGAGCTCGGCCGACGCCGAGCTCAAAGCCCGGGGGCTGCGCAAGACGGTGCCGCGGGGGACGCGCGCCCTGCCGATCGCGGCGGCCGTCGGCGCGGCGGCGCTCACCCTGGTCTTCGGCATCGCGGCGCTCTCCGCGTGGGTCGACCCGCTCTGGCCGATCCTCGGCTTCATCGCCGCCGGCATCCTGGTCTTCGCGATCATCGCGGTCGTCGCGCGCCGCCCGCTCAGCGCCGAGGGCGCCGAAGTGCGCGACCACCTGCGGGGCCTCCAGGAGTTCATCGAGTGGGCCGAGGCCGACCGCATCCGGATGCTCCAGTCGCCGACCGGCGCGGAGCGCGTGCCGATCGCGACCGACGATCCCCGCGAGATGATCAAGCTCTACGAGCGCCTGCTGCCCTTCGCCGTCGTGTTCGGGCAGGAGCAGCAGTGGGCCGATCGACTGATGGTCTACTACGGCGAGACGTCGACGGTGCCGTACTGGTACTTCGGGGCGAGCGCGTTCAACGCGTCGTCGTTCTCGTCGTCGATCGCGACGCTCTCCTCCGCCGCGACGGCCTCGTCCTCGACTTCGGGCGGGTCGAGCGGCGGCGGCTCCGCGGGCGGCGGCGGCGGTGGCGGCGGTGGCGGCGGGGTCTGATCGCCGGGCGGTCGAGGAGCGACGGAGTCGCGTATCGAGACCCGTCATGTGGTGTCGGGGTGCGGTTGGTCGAGTAGCGACGGAGTCGCGTATCGAGACCCGTCACGTGGTGTCGGGGTGCGGTTGGTCGAGTAGCGACGGAGTCGCGTATCGAGACCCGTCACGTGGTCTCGATACGTCGCTTCGCTCCGACTCGACCGGCGGGGGTGCTCCTACTCGGCCGGCCTCGGGACGGAGAGCACGTCGAGACAGCGCGCGAGCCGCTCGATCCACCAGTCGCGCCGCTCCGGCGAGGCGGCGCCGCCGGCGAGGAGCCGGGCGTCCGGCACGACCCGGCGCACCGGGATGAGCCCGTCGACCGGCAAGAGCGGGGTATCCGTCACGTCGGCGGCCAGGAGCGCGGCCGTGCCGAGCCCGCAGTCGTAGTCGAGACCCTCGACGGCGGCCGCGAGGTGCACGCCCATCGCCAGCCCGACGCTCGTCTCGAGGGCGCTCGAGACGACGACGGGCAGGCCGGTGCGCGCCGTCAGGTCGAGCACGCGGTGGATGCCGCCGAGCGGCTGGGCCTTCACGATGAGCAGATCCGCGGCACCGGCCTCGGCGACCGCGAGCGGATCCGACGCCTTGCGAACGGACTCGTCGGCCGCGATCGGCACGTCGAGGTAGGCGATCCGCTCGCGGATCTCGGCGAGCTCGTCGACGGACTCGCACGGCTGCTCGATGTACTCGAGGTCGAAGGGCGCGAGAGCGTGGATGGCCCGTTCGGCGGCATCCACGCTCCACCCGGCGTTGGCGTCGACGCGGATGCGGCCCTCCGGGCCGAGCTCCTCGCGGACGGCGGCGACCCGCGCGACGTCCTGCGAAAGCGTCTGATCGGCGCCGGCGACCTTGACCTTCGCAGTGCGGCAGCCGGGGAAGCGCGCGAGCACCGCGGGCACCTCGTCCGGGTCGACGGCCGGGACCGTGGCATTGACCCGTACGGCGTCGCGCCGGCTCGACGGGGCAGCCCGCCAGCCGAAGTCGATCGCGCCGGCGAGCCATGCGGCGGCCTCGTCGTCGCCGTACTCGAGGAACGGCGAGAACTCGGTCCACCCGTGCGGGCCCTCCAGCAGCATCGCCTCCCTCACTGTGATGCCGCGGAAGCGCGTCACCATCGGCAGCGCCAGGACGTGCGCGTTCGTCAGGAGTTCGCCGAGTCCGGGGAGTTCGCCGTCGAGTCCGCTCATCCTCGAACCCTATTGCGCGGGCATCCGCAAATGCAGGCAGCCGCAAGCACGGCGGCATAGCCTCGGAGGATGCCCGCCTTCGAGGAACGTCCCTGGCTCAGCTCCTACGCGGAGGGGGTGGACGCCGACATCCCCGAGGTGACGGAGTCGCTCGTCGACATGTTCGAGACGAGCGTGCGGCGGCACAGCCGTCGGGTCGCCCTCGAGTTCTACGGCCGCGAGACGAAGTACCGCGAGCTCGGCGACGCCGTGCGACGGGCCGCGATGGGCCTGCGCCGCCTCGGCGTCAAGCGCGGGGACCGCGTCGCCATCGTCCTGCCGAACTGCCCGCAGCACGTCGTCGCGTTCTACGCGGCGCTGCGCCTCGGCGCGATCGTCGTCGAGCACAACCCGCTGTACACGCCGCGGGAGCTCCGCCACCAGTTCGAGGACCACGGGGCGAAGTTCGCGATAGTCTGGGACAAGGTCGCCGACCTCGTCGCCGGGTTCGACGCCGACGTGCGCCCCGCGGGCGTCGTCGCCGTGGATGTCTCGCGCGCGCTGCCGTTCGGCAAGCGGTTCGCGCTCCGCCTGCCGCTGCCGAAGGCGCGCGACGCGCGCGCGGCGCTGACCGCGAGGCCGACGGTGAGGTCGGTGCGCGATTGGAACGACGTCGTCGACGTGCGGCCGCTGCCGGCGAGGCACCCGCGCCCCGAGATCGACGACGTGGCCCTGCTCCAGTACACCTCGGGCACCTCCGGCACGCCGAAGGCGGCGATCCTCACCCACCGCAACCTCCGCGCCAACGCGATGCAGGGCCGGGCGTGGGTGCCCGGGATGCTGCCCGGCCGCGAGGTCTTCTACGGGGTGCTGCCGTTCTTCCACGCCTACGGGCTGACGCTCTGCCTCACCTTCGCGATGAGCGTCGGTGCGCGGCTCGTGCTCTTCCCGCGCTTCGAGCTCGAGGCCGTGCTCGAGGCGGTCAAGCGCACGCCGCCGACGTTCCTGCCCGCGGTGCCGCCGATCTACGACGCGCTCTCGCGGGCGGCGGAGCGCCGCAAGGACGTCGACCTGTCGAGCATCCGGTTCGCGATCTCGGGCGCCATGAGCCTGCCCGTGCCCACCGTCGAGCGCTGGGAGGACGTGACCGGCGGGCTGCTCGTCGAGGGCTATGGGATGACCGAGGCGTCGCCCGTCGCGATCGGCAACCCGATGGGTCCGACGCGCCGACCCGGCACCGTGGGCGTGCCGTTCCCGAGCACCGACATCCGGGTCGTCGACCGCGACGACCCCCGTGTCGACCTCGGCCCGGGCGAAGCGGGGGAGCTGCTCCTCAAGGGTCCGCAGATCTTCGCCGGGTACTGGAACCGGCCCGAGGAGACGCAGGCGACGCTGCTGCCCGGCGGCTGGCTGCGAACGGGCGACATCGTGACCGTCTCCGAGGACGGCTTCGTCTCGATCGTCGACCGCGCCAAGGAGCTCATCGTCACGGGCGGGTTCAACGTGTCGCCGTCGGAAGTCGAGCTCGTGCTCGTCGGGCACCCCGACGTGCTGGGCGCCGCCGTCGTCGGTCTGCCCCGCCGTGACGGCGGCGAGGACGTCACGGCCGTCGTCGAGCTCCGCGAGGGCGCCGTATTCGACGCGGGCGCCTTGCGCGACTTCGCCCGCAGCGGCCTCGCGGGCTACAAGGTGCCCAAGCACGTGCACGTCGTCGACGAGCTGCCCCGCTCGCTCGTGGGCAAGGTGCTGCGCCGCCAGGTGCGCGACTCCCTCATCGGCGGTTGACCGCTGCAGCCGGGCAGCCCCGTTCACAGCGGGACGGCGTCGGCGAGCAGCGCCACGAGCTCTGCCGCGTCGAGAGCGCCCGCGTCGATGAGCCGCACGGGGTGCCCGATTGCCCGTTCGACGAGCAGTGCGAGCCGGCCGAGGTCGACGTCGAACCGCGCATCGACCTCGACGAGCAGTTCCACGGCCCCATCGGTGACGGCCTCGCCCCGGGCGACGCTGCCGACGATCTTCGGGCGACGCGCACCCTGCGCCGCGAGTTCGCCGCGGAGCATCCAACCGTGCGCCGCGACCTCGGCGCACGCCGGCGGCCGGCGAATCGGCGTCAGCCGCCAATCGAGCGAATGCCCGGTCGCGGAGACGAGCCGGTGCAGGGTCGCGACCGAGGGCTCGCGGTCGCCGCACTCGTACTGGCTGATCATCGACCGGGCGACCCCGGCATGTCGCGCGACCTCCGCCTGAGTCAGTCCGCTCGCCACGCGGGCGCGGCGAAGGATCTCCGCCGCTGTCGGTTCCGGGAGCCCGACGGGCCGGGACGACGAAGCGGATTCCGGGTTGTCGCGGATCGCTGACTTCGATGCAAGCGATCCGTAGTACTCGCTCATCGCGAGCAGGTCTTCGAGCACGTCGGGCCTCCGTTCGTCCGGTCGGTGCGATCGGCAGGGTCGGACGCGAGGGAGGCCTGCGAAGGCGAGTCCGTCGCAGCGGTGGATCTCCGAGCCCTCCTGCTCGGGCGGGAGGAGTGTTCAGGCGCGCCCGAAGCGCGCTGCCAGGTCTCGTCCGAGGGCGCCGAGCTCCGCTGCCACGCCGGGAGCGTCGCGCACTTCGCGCACCGACCAGGGCGCCAACTGCTCGGCGAGGCCGCGATCACTGTGCGCGGCGGCGCGTACGAGAGCGGTCGGGCGTCCCTCCGGGGTCGGTGGGCCGTCGCCGAGGCGTTCGGCATGCCGGCCGAACCGGTCGAGCAGGGCATCGACGACCGCGTCGTCCACGACCACGACGGCTGCGACGCGCGAGCGGTTCGCCTCGAGTTCGGCGACGATGCCCGCCCAGGCCGCGGTCGCGTCGTAGCCATCCGGGCGCTCGAAGGTGCGCTCGAGCACCTCGACGTCGGTCATCCGGTCGAGGAGATACGTGCGATGCTCGCCGCCTCGCCGGGCGAGCAGGTACCAGCGGTCGTGCTTGACGGCGAGCCCGAGCGGGTCGACCTCGCGGTCCGCGGCGGTACCGCTGCGGGCGTAGCCGAAGCGCACCGCGCGCCGCTCGACGATGGCGTGCTGCAAGAGGTCCGCCCATGCCGGGCGGGGTCGGGTCACTGCGCCCCAGGGCGACGGGTCGACGACGACCGCGTCCGCAGCGGCGGCCGCATCGGCGCGGAACGTCTCGGGCAGGGCGCGCAGGAGTTTGCGGAGCGCGGAGCCGGCGGGCGCATCGCGGGCGCTCGCGGGGCCCAGCAGGGCGAAGAGGCCGCGGGCCTCGTCGGCGGTGAGTCCCGAAAGGTCCGTGCGGCCGCCGCCGAGCAGTCGCCAACCGCCGCCGCGACCGGCCTGCGGGTAGACCGGGATGCCCGCCGCCGACAGCGCCTCGAAGTCCCGTCGGGCGGTCGCGAGCGAGATCTCGAGCTCCTCGGCCAGCTCGCGCGCGGTCACGAGGCCCCGGGCCTGCAGGAGCAGGAGGGCCGCCACGAGTCGATCGGCGCGCATGTCTCCATCTTCCTCGGAAAAGTAGTCAGAAGGTGAGCACTTCACCCGAGGATGCTGGAATCAGCGGCGATCGAGGGGATCGCCCGACCGATCCGTCAGAGGGGTTCCGATCATGTTCCGAGGATTCGCCACCGCCAACATCACCGCCATCGACCTGGAGGCCGCCGCCGCCTGGTACGCCGAGGTCTTCAGCCTCGAACCGTATTTCTCGGTCCCCGGCTACCGGGAGTTCCGCGTCGGCGACGACGAGGACGAGTTCGGCATCATCGACGCGGCCTACGTGCCCGGTGCGGAGGCGCAGGCTCCCGCAGTGGCCGGCATCTTCTGGCACGTCGACGACCTCGACGCCGAGTTCGAGCGCATCGTCGCCCTCGGAGCGCAGGTCGCCCAGCCGATCACCGTGCGCGGCGAGGGATTCCGCACCGCAACGCTCGCCGACCCGTTCGGCAACCTGCTCGGCATCATGGAGAACGCCCACTTCCGGGCGGCGCACGAGGAGGCCGCCGCGACGGCGACGGCCGAGTAGCCCCTCGGCCCTCGGCCCTCGGTCCGCGGCCCTCGGTCCGCGGCCCTCGGCCCGCGGCTGTGGCGCTCCGCCGCTCCGCCGCTCCGCCGCTCCGCCGCCATCCCGAGTGGGTAGGTGCTGCGGGTGCGTCGTGCCGCGCACCCGCAGCACCTACCCACTCGCGTGACAGGATGACTCGGTGAACGATGCATCCCGCAACTGGCCAGCACCCGACGCCGAGTGGGAGGCCCGGGTCGATGCGGTCTGGGCCGCGGACCTCGCCGACCTCGAACTCCGGGAGCGCATCGCCGCCCTCGCCGCCGAGCTGGCCGACGGGCATCCGATCGCCCACTTCGAGGTCGGCGGCAGCTTCGACTCCACGGGCGATGCGGCGACGGCCGTCGAGCACTACCGGGCCGCGCTCGCCGCGGGGCTCGAGCCGGACCGGCGCCGGCAGTGCGTCATCCAACTCGCGAGCTCGTTGCGCAACCTCGGCGAGGCCGACCACGCTGTGCAGCTGCTCACCGACGAGCTCGCCCACGCCGAGGAGCCGCACGAGGCGCAACTGCGCGCGTTCCTCGCACTCGCGCTCGCCGACGCCGGGCGCGAGCGGGAAGCGGTCGGCCTCGCGGTCGGCGCGGTGGGCTCGCTCGTCGAGCGATACCGCCGCAGCCTCACCGCGTACGGCGCGGAGCTCGCGGGCGAGGCGTTCCCGCCCGCTCTCCCGGTGGTCGAGTAGCGACGAAGGGTCTCCTCCCGCTGGTCGAGTAGCGACGAAGGAGCGTCTCCTCCCGCTGGTCGAGTAGCGACGAAGGAGCGCCTCCTCCCGCTGGTCGAGTAGCGACGAAGGAGCGTATCGAGACCCGAACTAGGCTGGAACCCATGCGCGACGAGGTCTCCGAACTGTTCGATCCGAGCCAGTGGGTGCTCGCCCCCGGGGCGGAGCGGCTGACCGACATCACCTCGCACCGCTCCCTCGACGGCCGTATCGCGCGCATCGCGTTCGACCGCCCCGAGGTGCGCAACGCCTTCCGGCCGCACACCGTCGACGAGCTCTACACGGAGCTCGACGCCGCGCGGCAGGACTCGACGGTCGGCGTCGTGCTCATCACGGGCAACGGCCCGAGCTCCAGGGACGGCGGCTGGGCGTTCTGCTCCGGCGGCGACCAGCGCATCCGTGGCCGTGACGGCTACAAGTACTCCGACGACGAAGTCTCCGTCGGCGACCCGGCCCGCGCGGGCCGCCTGCACATCCTCGAGGTGCAGCGCCTCATCCGCTTCATGCCGAAGGTCGTCATCGCGGTCGTGCCCGGCTGGGCGGCGGGCGGCGGCCACTCCCTGCACGTCGTGTGCGACCTCACGATCGCCTCGCGCGAGCACGGCCGCTTCAAGCAGACGGATGCGGACGTGGGCTCCTTCGACGGCGGCTACGGCTCCGCGTACTTCGCCCGGCAGATCGGGCAGAAGTTCGCCCGCGAGGTGTTCTTCCTCGCCGAGGAGTACTCGGCCGACCGCGCCTACGAGATGGGCGCCGTCAACCGCGTCGTTCCCCACGCCGAGCTCGAGCGCGAGGCGATCTCGATGGCGCGCACGATCCTGACGAAGTCGCCCACGGCGATCCGCATGCTGAAGTTCTCGTTCAACGCCGTCGACGACGGCATGGTCGGCCAGCAGGTCTTCGCGGGCGAGGCGACGCGGCTCGCCTACGGCACCGACGAAGCGGTCGAGGGCCGTGACGCGTTCCTGCAGAAGCGCGAGCCCGACTGGTCGCCCTTCCCCTGGCAGTACTGACCTCAGCCGGTCGAGTGCGGAGCGAATCGAGACCATGAAGCCGCTGATCCGAGTCCCGGGGCAGGACGTCCCCGCGCTCCGCGCCGCACTGGCCGCAGCGCTCGACGGTGGGCCCGCGGTCTTCCCGCTCGCCGCAGCGGACCAGGCGGTCGCCGGTGTCCCGGACCAGGTCGACGAGCGGATCGCCCTCGTCGTCGAGACGAGCGGCTCGACGGCCCGGCCGAAGCGCGTCGCGCTCGCCGCGGACGCCCTCATCGCCGGCGCCGAGGCATCCGCCGCTGCGCTCGAGGGCCACGGACGCTGGCTCCTCGCCCTCCCCGGTCACTACATCGCCGGCGCGCAGGTGCTCGTGCGCTCGATCGTCGCCGGCCACGAGCCCGAGGTGCTGCCCGACGGGCCGTTCACGGCCGAGGCGTTCGCCCACGCGACCATGCGGATCATGCGCACGCGCGACGCCCGCCCGCGCTACACCTCGCTCGTCCCCGTGCAGCTCGCCCGGCTCGTCGAAGCGGCCGCCGGCGACCCCGACCACGACGCCGCCCGCGCACTCGGCGCGTACGCGGCCGTCCTCGTCGGCGGACAGGCGCTGCCGGCCGACACGGCCGAACGTACGGCGGCGCTCGGTGCGCGGATCGTGCGCACCTACGGCTCGAGCGAGACCGCCGGCGGCTGCGTCTACGACGGTCGGTCGCTGCCGGGCGTGCGCGTGCGGGTGACCGACGGACAGGTCGAACTCGGCGGCCCGGCGCTCGCTGCCGGTTACCTCGACGACCCCGCGCGCACCGCGGCCGCCTTCCACGAGGATGCCGAGGGCCGCTGGTACCGCACCGGCGACCTCGGGATGCTCGGCGAGACGGGCATCCTCAGGGTCACGGGCCGGGCCGACGACGTGATCATCTCGGGCGGCGTCAAGGTCGTGCTCGGCGAGGTGGAGCGCGCCGTCCGGGCAGCGGCCGGGTTCGCCGACGCCGTCGTCGTGCGCGTCGCCGACCCCGTGTGGGGCGAACGGCCCGCGGTGCTCGCCGCGGCGGTGGACGGCCGCACCGACGAGGCATCCGCACTCGCGACCCTGGCGGCCGCGATCGACGCCGCGGGTCTCCCGACGGCGGCCAGACCGACCCGGATCGCGTTCGCGGCCAGCATCCCGCTGCTCTCCTCGGGCAAGCCCGACCGTCGCGCAGCGGCGGCACTCTTCGCCTGACGGCGTCCCGCAGCAGCCCGGGGCGCTCCGGCAGCCGCGAACGGCCCGGCGCTGCCGCTCGCAGTGGGACGGCGGGGCATTCTGGGCGGAGGCATGGGAACGCGGTCCTACGATGGCTTCCGTGGCCCGCCCGAAACCCCAGCGTCTGAACCCCGCCGCCGAGATCCCCGCCCGCAAGGCCGGAGCGAGCGGCAACCCCGCCAAGCGCGCGCAGGATGCGCGCCGTGCGACGACGTCCACCGGTGCCCCGGCGCCGACGGGCGTCCGCGCGTGGATCGCCGGCGCACGGCTGCGCACCCTTCCGCTCGGCATCGCCCCCGTCGCCCTCGGCACGGGCGCCGGCATCGTGGCCCTGCCCGAGCGCGGCCTCTGGCACCCGCTCTACGCGGTGCTCGCGCTCGTCGTCGCGCTCGCGCTGCAGATCGGCGTCAACTACGCCAACGACTACTCCGACGGCGTGCGCGGCACGGACGACTTCCGCGTCGGACCGGCCCGCCTGACCGGTTCCGGGGCCGCGCGGCCGCGCACCGTCCTCATCGTCGCGCTCGCGTTCTTCGCCCTCGCGGCCGCCGCGGGCCTCGCGCTCACGATCCTCACCGGGCACTGGTGGTTCCTCGCCGTCGGCGCCGCCGCGATCGTCGCCGGCTGGTTCTACACGGGCGGCAAGCGGCCCTACGGCTACTTCGGCCTCGGCGAGCTGTTCGTCTTCGTATTCTTCGGGCTCGTCGCGACCGCGGGCTCCGCGTTCGTGCAGGCCGGCACGGTCAACCTCGAGGCGTGGATCGGCGGCGTCGGCATCGGCCTCATCGCGTGCGCCGTCCTCATGGTCAACAACCTCCGCGACCTCGGCCCCGATGCCGCGGCCGGCAAGCGCACGCTCGCCGTCCTCGTGGGACCGGTCGTCGGACGCATCCTCTACGTCGCGTTCCTGCTCATCCCGTTCGGCTTCGTGATCTTCTTCGGCCTGCTCTACCCGGGGTCGTGGCTCGTGCTGTTCGCGCTGCTCGCCGCCATCCCGGCCGCCCTCATCACCCTGACGGCGAAGACGTCGAAGGAGCTCATCCTCGCGCTGCAGCTCACGAGCCTCGTCGCCCTCGTCTACGGCGTGGGCCTCGGCCTGGCGTTCGCGCTCTGACCTCGGGGCCCGGAGTTCGACGGCCGTCGAGCATCGGATGACCGGAGCGGTCGGCCGCGCTCAGCCGCGGTCGGCCGGTCCGTCGATCGCGTCGTCCTCGACATCCTCGTCGCTCGGTCCCGACTTCGCCGAGCGCTCGGCGCGCTTCGGCTTCGGCGTCTCCTCGCCCTCGCCGTGGCGGGCCGCGTAGAGCTTGCCCGACATCGATTCGCGGGGCTTGCGGAGGAAGACGAGCGAGACGGCGAAACCGAACAGCGCCGCGACGATCGCGGACGCGTAGGGGTTGACGCCCGCCCAGAGGAGCACCACGAGCGGCACCGCGAAGACGACGATGCGCAGAGCGGTGTAGGAGACCCAGACGGGCAGCGATTTCACGCGGGAAAGCTTACGTGCGCACCTCCTGTGGAGGCTCCCAGGTTCGACGGGTCCGAACGCCCGGGAGACGCCTAGACTGTCGGGCATGGTCCGGCTCTGGATTGTCCTCGGCGTCGCGTTGGTCGTCTTCACGATCTACGCGATCGTCGACGCGGCGCTCGTCGAGCGCGACCGTGTGCGCGGTCTGCCGCGCTGGGCGTGGATCCTCGTCATCCTGTTCGTCCCGCTCATCGGCGGCGTGCTCTGGTTCGTGATCGGCCGAGGCCGTCGCCAGAAGTACCGCAGCGGTCGAGGCTCGGGAGCACCCGACGACGACCCCGACTTCCTGCGCCGACTCTCGAGCGATCGCGCGACCGAGGAGCGCATCCGCCGCCTCGAGCAGGAGCTCGCCGAACTCGACGAAGAGCCCGGCGACCACGGCGAGACGGGCCGGCCGCGACGCAGCGACGGCGACAACGGCAGCGACGCGGGCACCGGCCGACCGAATGCCTGATCCCGCGCCCCTGAGCGCGGCCTCCGAGCACGCCTTCGCGCTGCTCGCCGAGTTCGCGGCGATCGGCGTCTCCGACGTCGTCGTGGCGCCCGGTTCCCGCTCGCAGGCGCTCGCGCTGGCCGCCGCCGAACTCGAGCGGGTGGGTGCGCTGCGCCTCCACGTGCGCATCGACGAGCGCGACGCCGGCTTCCTCGCGCTCGGACTCGCGTTGGAGTCCGGCCGTCCCTCGCTCATCGTCACGACCTCCGGCACGGCGGTCGCGAACCTGCACCCGGCGATCCTCGAAGCGCACCACGCGGGCGTGCCGATCATCGCCCTCACGGCCGATCGCCCCGCGGCGCTCCGCGGCACGCGCGCCAACCAGACGACCCGGCAGCCCGGCATCTTCGGACCGATGGTGCGCTTCGAACGCGACGAGCCCGCCGTCGAGGCCGGCGCGGTCGACGTGCCCGCGGTGCAGCGCCTGGCACGGCACGCATACGCCGCGGCGCTCGGTACCGACGACCTCGGCAACCGCATCGCCTCGCCCGGCGCGGGGCCCGTGCACCTGAACCTGCAGTACTCCGAGCCGCTCTCGACCGCGGTGCGCCTCGAGCGCGCGCCGCTGCCCCGGCCGTTCGCCCCGAAGCCGCCGCTCGGGCGGCGCTCGCCGGTGCCGCCGATGCCCGGCACGATCGTCGTCGCCGGCGCGGGCGCCGGGCCCGCGAGACCGGAGGAGCGCAC
>NZ_WSTA01000019.1 GCF_009789225.1 Agromyces seonyuensis
CGCCTCGGCCGGCACCGCGGCGGGCTCGGCTCCGGCGCCGCGCGCGTCGAAACCGCGGCGGGCGAAGGATGCCTCGGGTGCGGCGGTCACGGGGGCGACGCCGGCGGTCGATCCCGCTGCGGACGGCGGAACCGAGCCCGGCGCGACCGAGCCGAGCGGGGCGGAACCCGGCACGACCGACTCCGGCGCGAGCGACTAGGACGCGCCACGGCGCAGGGAGGGGGACCCGATGCGACTGATTCCGAGATCCACGTACCGAGTGCAGGTGCGGGCCGAGTTCGACCTCGACCAGGTCGCGGCGATCGTGCCGTACCTGTCGAGCCTCGGGGTCGACTGGGTGTACCTCTCGCCGCTGCTCGAGGCGGAGCCCGGTTCGAACCACGGGTACGACGTCGTCGACCACCGCCGGGTCGACCCCGCGCGCGGCGGGCCGGGCGGCCTCGAGGCGCTGGTGGCGGCGGCGCGGCGCGCGGGCCTCGGTATCCTCGTCGATCTCGTGCCGAACCACGTGGGCGTCGCGACGCCGCGGCACATGGCGTGGTGGTGGGACGTGCTCGCGAAGGGCCGGGAGTCCGAGTTCGCGGGGGCCTTCGACATCGACTGGGACTTCGGCGCCGGCAAGCTCCGCATCCCGGTGCTGGGATCGTCCGACGCGCTCGCCGAACTGCGCCTCGAGACGGCCGACGACGGCTCGTTCGAACTGGCCTACTTCGACCACCGCTTCCCGGTCGCCGCGGGCACGGCGAGCGAGGTCGGCGAGGATCCGATCGCCGTGCACGCCCGGCAGCACTACGCGCTCATGGACTGGCGCTGGGCCGATGATTTCCTCAACTACCGGCGCTTCTTCGGGGTGAACACGCTCGCGGCGGTGCGCGTGGAGGACCCGCGCTGGTTCGAGGAGTCCCATGTCGAGGTGCTGCGCTGGGTGCGCGACGGCCTCGCCGACGGCCTCCGCATCGACCACCCCGACGGACTGCGCGACCCGATCGGCTACCTCGCCGCGCTCGCCGACGCGACCGGCGGCGTCTACGTGCTCGCGGAGAAGATCCTCGAGGGCGACGAGGCGCTGCCGGCGTGGGCGGCCGACGGCACGACGGGCTACGACGCGCTCGCCGACGTCGACCGCGTGCTCATCGACCCGGCGGGGGAGCCGCTGCTCACGGACTTCGACGCGGAGCTGCGCGAGGACGTCGACCACCTCGACCACGCCGAGCTCGTGCGCGACACGAAGCGGGGCGTCGCGAACGGGTTGCTCCGCTCCGAGGTGCTGCGGCTCGCGCGCGAGCTCGACGGCCCCGAGCACGGCGAACCGGTCGTCGACGCGCTCGCCGAACTGCTGACGGGCTTCCCCGTCTACCGCTCGTACCTGCCGTTCGGACGGGAGCACCTGGAGTGGGCCGCCGATGCGGCGCTGCGCGAACGGCCCGACCTGGAGGCCGAGCTCGACCGCATCGTGCCGCGCCTGCTCGACCCCTCGGAGCCCGCGGCGATCCGGTTCCAGCAGACGAGCGGCATGGTCATGGCCAAGGGCGTCGAGGACCGGGCGTTCTACCGCGACTCGCGGCTTACGAGCCTCACCGAGGTCGGCGGCGACCCCGCCGTGTTCGCGATCGACACGGACGGCTTCCACGAACGTCAGCGGCGGCGCTTCGAGACGCTGCCGCACTCGATGACGACGCTCTCGACGCACGACACGAAGCGCGGCGAGGACGTGCGGGCCCGCATCGACGCGATCGCCGAGCCGGCCGCTGCCGCCGACTGGGTCGCCTACCTCCGCGTGCTGGAGGCACTCGTCGGCACGGGCGACGGGGCCTTCGACCACCTGCTCTGGCAGGCCGTCGTCGGGGCGTGGCCGATCTCCCGCGAGCGCCTGCACGCCTACGCCGAGAAGGCCGCGCGCGAGGCGGGCGACTCGACGGACTGGAACGATCCCGACGCCGACTTCGAGAAGCGGGTGCACTCGCTCGTCGACGCGGTCTACGACGACGAGCGGGTCGCGGGGCTCGTCGCGGAAGTCGTCGGGATGCTCGCCGAGCCCGGGCGCTCGAACGGGCTCGCCGCGAAGCTGCTGCAGCTCACCATGCCGGGCGTCCCCGACGTCTACCAGGGCTCGGAGCTGTGGGAACGCTCGCTCGTCGACCCCGACAACCGTCGCCCCGTCGACTTCGCCGAGCGTCGCGCCCTCCTCGCGCGCCTCGACACCGGCTGGCTGCCGGAGGTCGACGAGTCGGGCGCGACGAAGCTGCTCGTGACGAGCCGCGCGCTGCGTCTGCGCCGATCGCATCCGGAGCTCTTCACCGGCTACTCGCCCGTCGCGGCCGACGGCCCGGCGGCCGACCACCTGCTCGGCTTCGACCGGGGCGGGGCCGTGACCCTCGTGACCCGCTTCCCGCGCGGGCTCGCCGAGCGCGGCGGTTGGGGCGAGACGACCGTGACCCTGCCGGGCATCGCCGCGCGGCACACCGACGTGCTGACGGGGCTCGAGTACGAGCACGACGTGCTGCGCGTCGCCGACCTGTTCGCCCGCTACCCCGTGGCGCTGCTCGCCCCGGTGGACGGCGGGGCGGGACCGGATCCGGCGGACGCCCGGAGGGAGCGACGATGACCGGGTTCCGCGTGTGGGCGCCCCGGGCGGGCCGGATGACCCTCGAGCTCGACGGCGCGCGCATCCCGATGACGGCCGGGACCGGCGGCTGGTGGAGCGCCGAGGGGGAGGGCCGCGACTACGGCTTCCTCATCGACGACGCTGCCCCGCCCCGCCCCGACCCCCGCTCGCGGCGGCAACCGAACGGGGTGCACGGCCTGTCCCGCGTCGAGCCGACGATCGAGCCCCTGCCCGCAGTGCCGCGCGCGGGCGGGTGGACGGGGCGGCAGCTCGCCGGCGGGATCGTCTACGAGCTCCACATCGGCACGTTCACGCCCGAGGGCACCTTCGAGGCGGCGATCGCGCGGCTCGACCACCTCGTCCACCTCGGCGTCGACTTCGTCGAGGTGCTGCCGGTGAACGCCTTCAACGGCGAGTGGAACTGGGGCTACGACGGCGTGCTCTGGTACGCCGTGCAGGAGTCCTACGGCGGGCCGGCCGGCTACCGCCACTTCGTCGACGCGTGCCACGAGCGCGGGCTCGCGGTCATCCAGGACGTGGTCTACAACCACCTCGGGCCCTCGGGCAACTACCTGCCCGAGTTCGGCCCGTACCTGCACGAGGGACGGGCGAACACCTGGGGCGCGTCGATGAACCTCGACGGGCCCGACTCCGACGAGGTCCGCGCGTTCATCATCGACAACGCGCTCATGTGGCTCGGCGAGTACGGCGTCGACGGCCTGCGGCTCGACGCCGTCCACGCCCTCGTCGACCACCGGGCGGTGCACCTGCTCGAGGAGCTGGCCGAGCGCGTCGACGCGCTCTCGGCGCACGTCGGCCGACCGCTGACGCTCATCGCGGAGTCGGACCTCAACGATCCGCGGCTCATCCGCTCGCGCGAGGCGAACGGGTACGGCCTGGATGCCCAGTGGAGCGACGACTTCCACCACGCGGTGCACGTGGCCGTGTCGGGGGAGACCGTCGGGTACTACGCCGACTTCGCCCCGCTGTCGGCGCTGGCCGACGTGCTCGAGGGCGGGTTCTTCCATGCCCGGACGCGCTCGACCTTCCGCGGTCGCATCCACGGCCGGCCGATCGACACGGAGCGCACGCCGACGTGGCGGCTCGTCGTCTTCGATCAGGACCACGACCAGATCGGCAACCGCGCCGTCGGCGACCGGCTCAGCGCGAGCGTGGATGACGGTGGCCTCAGGATCGCGGCCGCGCTGACGCTGCTCTCGCCGTTCACCCCCATGCTCTTCATGGGCGAGGAGTGGGCGGCGACGACGCCGTGGCAGTTCTTCACTTCGCACCCCGAGCCCGAGCTCGGGAAGGCGACCGCCGAGGGCCGTATCGCCGAGTTCGAGCGCATGGGCTGGGATCCCGCGGTCGTGCCCGACCCGCAGGACCCCGAGACGTTCCGCCGGTCGAAGCTCGACTGGTCGGAGCCGTACCCGGCGGGGGAGGACGGCACCGCGCACTCCCGGATGCTCGCCTGGTACCGCGAGCTCATCGCCCTGCGGAAGGCCAGGCCGGAGCTCACGGACCCGTCCTTCGCGGCGACCGAGGTCGAGGTCGATGAGGCCGCACGCACCCTGCTGGTGCATCGCGGGCGGCTCGCGATCGCCGTGAACCTCTCGGATGCCGGGGCGACGGTCGCCCTCGACGGCGCGGTGCTCGCGGACTCGACGCGAGCGGCCGACGGCCGCTCGTCCCGCACCGTGCTCGGCTCCGCGGAGCTGCCGCCGCGGAGCATCCTCGTCGTCGAAGCCCCGTCGGTCGAGTAGCGACGCCCCCGTCGTCGGTCGAGTACCGAACCCCCGTCGTCGGTCGAGTAGCGACGAAGGAGCGTATCGAGACCAGGGGAGACGGCCCACCTGGCTTCGAGACGCTCCGCTCCTCGAACGACGACGCACCCCGGCCGTCGGACCGGCTCAGACCGCGTCGACGTAGAGCCAGGTCGGCTCGCGGCGGAAGCGCGAGCGCTCGCGCTGGCTGCGGCGCTCGCCGTCGACGCGGGAGAACGCCTCGAACTCCACGATGCCCTCGCGGTCGAACGGGCCGCCGGCGAGCGTGTCGAGGATGTCGAGGCGGAGCCAGCGCACGTCCTCGTCGAGGTCGAGTGCGGCGGGCCGCGTCGACGGATGCCAACTCGCGAGCAGGTAACCCGTATTGCCGGCTACGAAGGCCGTGAAGCGTGAGCGCATGAGCGCCAGCGCGGTGGGGGCGCTGCGGTCGCCCGCATGCAGCGGCCCGCAGCACTCCCCGAAGGTCAGGCCGGTGCCGCAGGGGCAGCGGTCGTCGGCGCCGAGGTTCGCGAACGGCATCAGGTCACCGATCAGTCAGTCGGCGTAGCCGGGAGCGGCGGGGAGCCCGAAGAACTCCTCGAGCGTCGTGACGCCGGTGTCGTGCAGGTGCGTCGCCAGCTCGACGCCGACGAAGCGGTAGTGCCACGGCTCGAACTGGAACCCCGTGACCTCGACCTTGTCGGCCGGATAGCGCAATAGGAATCCGAACCGGTAGGCGTTCGTCGCGAGCCACTGGCCTTCGGGCGTGTCCGCGAAGCAGGTGTCGAGCGAGCAGTCGCCGGAGGCCGCGCCGATGTCCATCGTCAGCCCGGTCTGATGCTCCGAATACCCTGGTCTGGCGGTCAATCGCTCGGTCTCCTCCTGGCCGAGGCTCGCGAGGTTCTCGTTGTAGATCCGCTCCTGCGACGAGTAGCGCCGGTAGGCGGAATCGCCGCGGAGCGACAGACCCGCCTCGGTCTCGGCAGCGGCGAAGAGCTGCTCGACGGCTGCCGCCGCCTCGGGGCGCATGTCGGCGTAGCCCGACACGTTGGCCGACACGATCTCGGGGGCGTAGTCGATGGGGTTGAGCGGGCGGAGCTTGTTCACGACGATCCAGATCGAGTTCGGGTCGTCGATCGAGTTGGCGGACTTGTCGAAGGTCTCCACCGGTGCCGGTGCCTGCGGCGGGGTCGCGGGCTCGGGCCGCGTCGGGGCCTCGGTGGATCCGACGGAATCGGGCGTCGCCTGCGGCGGGTCGGCGAACCAGAACACGATCCCGACGATCGCAACGAGGAGGACGGCTGCGACGATCCCGATGATCGGTCCGCGTCCGGCAGTGCGCTCGGGCATCCGTCGATCATACGCGGCGCCGCTCGGCGCGAACCGGGCGCCGGCGTCGGGCGGGTGGTCCGGATCGGCGGCGACGGGCGATCCCAGCTCCGGCACGGGTGGAAACGCTTGCGAAACACGCGGGGAACGACCGCGACACGCCGTTCGTGAGAGCGCTCTCTTGACAAGTCCGGAACCGTGCGTCTAAGTTTTCGACTCGAAGTCGTGAGAGCGCTCTCTCCTTGAGATGTGGCGTCCTGACGATCACATTCCCAACCCACCTCACAAAGGAGTGACCGTGAAGCTTTCACGCCACACGAAGGTCGCGGCGGCCGTTGCCGGCGCCGCCTCCATCGCGCTCCTCGCCACCGCCTGCTCCTCCGGCGGTAGCGAGTCCGGATCCGACGGGGACATCACCCTCACCGTCACGACCTTCGGCACGATGGGCCTCGACGACCTCTACGCGCAGTACGAGGCCGACCACCCCGGCATCACCATCAAGCCCACCAACATCGACACGGGCGGCAACGCGCTCACCGACTGGCAGACCAAGCAGGCCGCCGGCTCGGGTCTGCCCGACGTCCAGGCCGTCGAAGAGGGCTGGCTCTCCAAGGTCATGCAGGTCTCCGACTCCTTCACCGACCTCAACGAGTACGGCGGCGCCGAGAACTCGGCCGATCAGGTCTCCTGGAAGAACGAGCAGGCCACCGACGCGGACGGCCGCCTCATCGGCTACGGCACCGACATCGGCCCCGAGGGCCTCTGCTACAACGGCGCGCTCTTCGAGGCCGCCGGCTTGCCGAGCGACCGCGAGTCCGTCGCGGCGCTCTTCGGCGGCGACGACGCGACCTGGGAGAAGTTCTTCGAGGTCGGCAAGCAGTACACCGACAAGACCGGCAAGGCGTTCTACGACCAGTCCGGCTTCGTCTGGAACTCGATGGTCAACCAGCTCCCCGAGGGCTACTACACGTCCGACGGCGAGCTCAACGTCGAGGGCAACTCCGAGCTCGAGGCCCGCTGGGCACTCCTCGCCCAGGGTGCAGCCGACGGCCTCTCGGCGAACCAGACCCAGTGGGACTGGGGCGGGGGCAAGGCGTTCATCGACGGCTCCTTCGCGACCTTCGTCTGCCCGGGCTGGATGCTCGGCAACGTCAAGGGCAACGTCGAGGCCGCCGGTGGCGACGCCACTTCCGGCTGGGACTTCGCCGACGTCTTCCCCGGCGGCGCGGCCAACTGGGGCGGCACGTTCCTGACCGTCCCCACCACTTCGAAGCACCCGAAGGAGGCGGCGGAGCTCGCCGCGTTCCTCACGAGCACCGAGTCGCAGGTCGCCGCCTTCCAGGCAGCCGGCGCCTTCCCCTCGACGACCACCGCGCAGGCCGACCCCGGCGTGACCGGTGAGAGCGAGCTCACGGAGTTCTTCAACGACGCGCCCGTCGGTCAGATCCTCGGCTCGCGCGCCGAGGGCGTCGTCGCCCAGTACAAGGGCCCGGACGACTCGGTCATCCAGGAGCAGGTCTTCGGACCCTCGGTCCAGGAGCTCGACTCCGGCAAGGCCGACGGCCCGACCGCGTGGGACCACGCGATCGACCTGCTGAACCAGCTCGTCGCGCAGTAAGCCAGACGGACGAACGGCCGGGCCCGGCGGAGCATCCGCCGGGCCCGACCCCCGAAACACCCCCCCCGAACCCAGACAGGCGAGCAGATGACCTCGACACTCACCCCTCCGGCGGAGTCCGCGCCGGCGGCGCCGGCCCCCGCAGGGAAGCCGTCGAAGGACCGTTCCGAATTCCGCCGGAAGCTCTCGCGCTTCGACCTCAAGGCCTCGCCGTACTTCTACGTCGCGCCCTTCTTCATCCTCTTCGGACTCGTCGGGCTCTTCCCGCTCGTCTACACGTTCGTCGTCTCGCTGAACGACTGGAACCTGCTCACGGGTCCCGGCGAGTGGGTCGGCCTCGACAACTTCGCCGCCGAGCTCACCGACCCGCTGTTCTGGAACTCGCTGTTCAACACCTTCAGCATCTTCCTGCTGTCCGCGATCCCGCAGCTCATCGCGGCCGTCGTCATCGCCGCGGTGCTCGATCAGAACATCCGAGCGAAGACGTTCTGGCGGCTGTCGGTGATCCTCCCGTACATCGTCACCCCCGTCGCCGTGACGCTGATCTTCAGCAACATCTTCGGCGAGCAGTACGGCCTCGTGAACAACATCCTCACGACCATCGGGCTCGACCCGGTCATGTGGAAGACCGAGACCCTCCCCTCGCACATCGCCATCGCGATCATGGTCAACTGGCGCTGGACCGGCTACAACGCGCTCATCCTCCTCGCGGCCATGCAGGCCGTCCCCAAGGACATCCACGAGTCGGCCGCCCTCGACGGCGCCGGTGCCGTGCGCCGGTTCTTCTCGATCACGATCCCGAGCATCCGCCCGACGATGATCTTCGTGATCATCACCGCCACCATCGGCGGACTCCAGATCTTCACCGAGCCCAAGCTCTTCAACGCCGCGAGCTCCATCCCCGGCGGTCCGCAGCGGCAGTACCAGACCACGGTGCTCTACATCTGGGACCTCGCGTTCAACCGGCAGGAGTTCGGCAAGGCCTCCGCAGTCGCCTGGATCCTCTTCCTCATCGTCGTCGCCTTCGGCCTCCTGAACTTCTGGCTCTCCCGGCGCATCGCCTCCGGCGAGAACCGCGCCATCTCGAAGCGGCGGGCCAAGCGACTCGCCCGCTACCGCACCGAGCAGGAGCTCGAGCTCGACCGACTCTCCGCGATCCCGGGCGCCCCCGCCCGCACCGGCGCCTCCGTGCCGCTCGAGCGCGACGCCGATCTGACCCCCGAGGAGCGTGACGCATGAGCGCCGCAACCGTCGACCGTGGAACGCGCACGAGCGCGCCGACGCCGAAGCCCGGCAAGCGGCGCTCGATGGGCATCGAGCGCCGCCCCGGCTGGTTCACCTACACCCTCATCGGCGTGTTCTTCGTCGCCGGGGCGTACCCCCTCTACTGGTCGTTCGTCATCGGCTCGAGCGACAAGTCGGCGCTGACGAGCACGTGGCCGCCGCTGCTGCCCGGCGGGCAGTTCTGGATCAACGCCGCCGAGGTCTTCGACACGATCGACTTCTGGAAGGCGCTGCTCAACAGCGTCATCGTCTCGAGCGTCATCACGCTCTCGGTGATCGTGTTCTCGACGCTCGCCGGCTACGCCTTCGCCAAGCTCCGCTTCCGCGGCCGCGAGGGCCTCATGGTCTTCGTCATCGCGACGCTCGCCGTGCCGACGCAGCTCGGCATCATCCCCCTCTTCATGCTCATGAAGGACTTCGGCTGGACCGGCACCCTCGGCGCCGTCATCATCCCGACCCTCGTGACGGCGTTCGGCGTGTTCTTCATGCGCCAGTACCTCGTCGACGTCATCCCGGACGAGCTCATCGAAGCCGCCCGCGTCGACGGCGCGAGCATGATCCGCACGTTCTGGCACGTCGGCGTGCCCGCCGCGCGCCCGGCGATGGCGATCCTCGGTCTGTTCACGTTCATGACGGCCTGGACCGACTACCTGTGGCCGCTGCTCGTCGTGCCGCAGAACCCGACGTTGCAGGTGGCGCTCAGCCAGTTGCAGTCGGCCAAGTACGTGGACTATTCGGTCGTGCTCGCCGGTGCGGTGCTCGCGACCCTCCCGCTCCTCATCCTCTTCGTGGTGGCGGGCAAGCAGTTGGTGTCCGGCATCATGGCCGGTGCGGTGAAGGGTTGACCTCTCAGATGACGAACGTGTTCCCCGAGGGGTTCCTGTGGGGCTCGGCGACCGCCGCGGCCCAGATCGAAGGCGCCGCCCACGAGGGCGGCAAGGAGGACAGCATCTGGGACGCGTACGCGCGCGTGCCCGGTGCCGTCGCCGGGGGCGACACCCCCGACCGCGCCGTCGACCACTACCACCGGATGCCCGAGGACGTCGCGCTCATGCGCAGCCTCGGCCTGCAGTCCTACCGGTTCTCGACGAGCTGGGCGCGCGTCGTGCCCGGCGGTCGCACGGTCAACCCCGTCGGCCTCGACTTCTACTCGCGCCTCGTCGACGAACTGCTCGAGGCCGACATCCTGCCCTGGCTCACGCTCTACCACTGGGACCTGCCGCAGGCGCTCCAGGAGCAGGGCGGCTGGGCGAACCGCGACACCGCTGCGCGCTTCGTCGAGTACGCCGAGGCGACCTATGCGGCGCTCGGCGACCGGGTGACGCACTGGACGACGTTCAACGAGCCGTTCTGCTCCTCGCTCATCGCGTACGCCGGCGGCGAGCACGCTCCCGGCCTCACCGACCCGCGCGCGGGCCTGGCCGCACTGCACCATCAGCACCTCGCGCACGGCCTCGCGACCTCGCGGCTGCGCGAACTCGCCGCGGCCGAGGAGCGCGACATCCGCCTCGGCATCACGCTGAACCTCACCAACGCGGTGCCGAACGACCCGACCGACCCCGTCGACCTCGACGCGGCCCGCCGCATCGACGGTCTGTGGAATCGCATGTACGTCGAGCCGCTGCTGCTCGGCGTCTACCCGGCCGACGTGCTCGAGGACGTGCGCGAGCACGACTTCGGCTCGCTCGTGCACGAGGGCGACCTCGCGGCGATCAACCAGCCGATCGACTTCCTCGGCGTGAACCACTACCACGACGACAACGTGTCGGGGCATCCGCTGCCCGCCGACGCGGCCCCCGGGCTGCGCCCGACCGACAAGCCCGGCCGGTCGCCGTTCGTCGGCAGCGAGTTCGTGACGACGCCCTCGCGCGGCCTGCCGCGCACGGCGATGGACTGGGAGGTGCACCCGGCCGGCCTCACGACGCTGCTCGTGCGCCTCGGGCAGGAGTACCCGAACCTGCCGCCGCTCTACGTCACCGAGAACGGCGCCGCGTACGAGGACGAGGTGTCCGAGGACGGCGCGATCCACGACGACGAGCGGCTCGCCTACGTCCGGGCGCACGTCGAGGCCGTCGGCGCGGCGATCGATCAGGGCGCCGACGTGCGCGGCTACTTCGTGTGGTCGCTGCTCGACAACTTCGAGTGGGCCTGGGGTTACGCCAAGCGCTTCGGCATCGTCCGCGTCGACTACGACACGTTCGAGCGCACGCCGAAGGACTCGGCGCTCTGGTACGCGCAGCACATCGCCGCCACGTCGGGCGTCGGATCGGTCGGCGCGACCGCCGCGTCCGCGTGAGCGCGCGCTAAGTTGGGCGCACGGAGAATCGGTCGACGCGGCGAGGGGGACGTGATGGTCGAGGACGCTTCGAGCAGCGGTGCACCGACCCTGGAGGCGGTCGCCGCCCGGGCGGGCGTGTCGCGCGCGACGGTGTCGCGCGTCGTGAACGGTTCGACGACGGTGAAGCCCGAGGCGATCCGCGCGGTGCAGCAGGCGATCGCCGAGCTCGACTACGTGCCCAACCGCGCGGCCCGCTCGCTCGCGAGCCGGCGCACGCAGACGATCGCCCTGATCGTGCCGGAATCGGCCGCGAAGGTCTTCGCCGACCCGTTCTTCGCGTCGGTCGTGCAGGGCGTCGCCCTCGCACTCGCGCGCACGGACTACACGCTCACGATGCTCATCGAGTCCGAGGCCGACCCGACGAAGACCGGACGCTACCTCCGCGGCGGCAACGTCGACGGCGGCATCGTGGTCTCCCACCACGAATCCGACCACTCGTACGTCGACGCGGGCATCCCGATGGTCTTCGGCGGCCGGCCGATCGACGGCGGCGAGTCCGCGGGCCCGACGGTCGACGTCGACAACCGCAACGCAGCGCGCGCCGCGGTCGAGCACCTCGTCGAGCGCGGGCGCACGTGCGTCGCGACGATCGCGGGCCCGCAGGACATGCCGCCGGGGCTCGACCGCTTCGCCGGGTTCCGCGAGGCGCTCGAGGCCGCCGGGTTGGATGCCTCGCTCGTCGAGTTCGGCGACTTCACGCCGGCCTCCGGGGCGATCGCCATGCGTCGGCTGCTCGAGCGGGGCGTGCCGATCGACGCCCTCTTCGCGGCGAACGACCAGATGGCGATCGGCGCGTACTCGGCGATCCGCGAGGCGGGGCTCTCCATCCCCGAGGACATCGCCGTCGTCGGCTTCGACGACGACGTGCACTCGGCGACGGCGGTGCCGCCGCTCACGACGGTGCACCAGCCCTCGGTCGACATGGGCGCGTCGATGGCGAGCATCCTCGTCGACCTCATCGAGGGTCGCGAAGCGCCGACGGCGACGCTGCTGCCGACGACGCTCGTCGTGCGCCAGTCCTCCTGAGTCGGCCCGCTGAGCCGGGCCGTTGAGCCGATCCGCTCGGGCGGCGCTCAGGCGTCGAAGGCGGGCAGCAGCTCGGCGGCGGCGAGTTCGAGCGTCTCGACGTCGGCGAGATCGGCCATCTGCAGGTAGAGCGTGTCGGCGCCGGCGACGGCGAGCTGCGACACCCGCTCGGCGACCTCGCCGATCGTCCCGGCGAGCCCGTTCGCGCGCAGCTCCTCCGGGTCGCGGCCGAGTCGCTCGCACCGAGCGCGGTAGGCGGCCTCGGTCGCGGCGATGACGGTCGTGTAGGCGACGGAGCGCCCGAGCGAGCGAGGGTCGCGCCCGGCGGCCTCGCACGCGGCATCGACGCTCAGGAAGAGGTCGGCGACCTGCCCCTCGTACTCCGGGAACGGGATATTGAACTCCGAGGCGAAGCGCGCGGCGAGCGCCGGCGTTCGCTGCGGTCCCTTGCCGCCCACGATCACGGGCATCGGCGACTGCGCCGGCTTCGGCAGCGCGGGGGAATCGACGAGCGTGTAGTGGTCGCCCTCGAACGAGAATCGGCCGCCGACCGGGGTCTCCCAGAGGCCGGTGACGACCTCGAGCTGCTCCTCGAGCATCCCGAACCGGCGCTCGGGGAAGGGGATGCCGTACGCGGCATGCTCCGCGGCGAACCAGCCGGTGCCGAGTCCGAACTCGATGCGGCCGCCGGACATGGCGTCGACCTGGGCGACCTGCACGGCGAGCAGGCCGGGGTGGCGGAAGGTCGCGCTCGTGACGAGGGCGCCGAGGCGGATCGTCGAGGTCTCACGGGCGAGGCCCGCGAGGGTCACCCACGTGTCGGTCGGGCCCGGGTATCCGTCGTGCTGCCCCATCCTCAGGAGGTGGTCGCTGCGGAAGAACGCGTCGAAGCCGAGGCGCTCGCTCTCGAGCGCGAGCTCCAATTGGGTCTCGTAGGTGGCGCCCTGCTGCGGTTCGGTGAACACCCGGAACTTCATGTCCTGATCCTCCCATGGCTCCGGGGCGGACGACCCGGCGCCGTGTCAGACGACGACGACGGAGGCGGCGGCCGCAGCGGATGCCGCCGGCTCCGCCTCGGACGCCGGGGCGAGCGCCGTGCGCCGCCCGAGCGCCTCGGCGACCTGGCCGAGGGATCGGCTCGCCGGGTACGGCGCCGCGACGAGGTCGCCGGGCCGGCTGGATGCCTGGAGGATGCGACGCAGGACGGTGTCCGGCGTGCGCTCGGGGTCGGCCGGGTCGACGGCTCCCACGATCGTGTGCCACCAGACGTCGGTCGGGAGCTTGCCGCGCGCCGCCTTCTCCTTCGTGACGAGACCCGGGGCCATGTACGGCTCCCGGTCGACGGCGTTCGCGTCGAAGAACACCCGCTTCGGGTCGCGGCAGTAGACGAGGATCGTGTCGTGGCGGCGGACCCAGCCGTCGTCGGCGGCCGCGCCGAAATCGCGCACCCAGACGATCTCGTTGAAGAAGCGCTCGCGACCGACGAGGGCGTCGAGCAGCACCTTCGCGTAGTGCGCCTCGCGCGAGTCGAGCTGCAGGTAGAGCGTGCCGTCGGCCGCGAGCGCGCGCCAGGCCTCGTCGAGCACCGGTTCGAGCTCCGCGCGGTACGGCTCGAATCGGTCGTCGTAGCGGGCCAGCGCTGCACGAACCCCGGCGGGCCCGGAGCCGAGGACGTCCGTGACCGCCGTCGCCGTCGACGGGGCGCTGCGGTCGGTGCGCGGGCGATCGCGGTGCGGATTCGCGGGCGCGCGGAGGACGGCGAGAGTCGTGCTCGAGTCGGGCAGCGCGGCGAGCACCGCGCGGGCGGTCTCGTGCGGGGATTCGGGCTCGACGGGCATCCGTCAAGCATGCCATCCGGTCGCCGGGCGCGCGCCCGCTGCCGGATCCCGGCGGGGCGGCCGCTTCGGCGTTCCGGCCCCGCCCGAACGCCTCGCTCGGCGATTCAGTCGGGGTCGAGCTCGAGCCGGATGCTGCCCTTGAAGCGATCCGCGCGTGCGACGCGCTCGTCGTCCGGGTCGTGCTCCCGCGCGGCCGGGCGGCTCGCGAACGAGATGCCGCGGTCGTCGTCGCCGGGCAGCGGCGCGGGCGCCGGGAGGATCGCCTGGCGGTCGAGTTCGGCCTGCGCCTCGTGGCGGGCGGGCGCGAAGACCTCGTCGAGGGCGCCGAACACGCCGGAGCCGGAGCCGCCGCCGGTGGACTTGCGCTTGTCGGACAAGTCGATCCAGCCGCGCTGCACGGCGAACCAGCCGCAGGCGCCGAGGGCCGCGGCGATCAGCGCGTAACCCCACCAATCCACCGGGCGAGTGTACCCCGTCCGGGTGACGCGGAACTGCGGTCTTACGGCACCCGGCCGATCCACTCCGCGCTCGAGAACTTGCCGGCCGCGAGGGCCTCCGCTTCGGCCAGTTCGTCGGGCTGCACGTGGCCGCGCTTGGCGCCGTAGAGCACCGTGAAGGTCTGCTTGAGCGCCTCGATGATCGCGGCGCGGGAGAGGCCGGTCTGCGAGCGCAGCGGGTCGACCCGCTTCGCTGCGGAGGCGATGCCCTTGTCGCTGAGCTTCTCGCGGCCGATGCGCAGCACCTCGAGGAGCTTGGCGTTGTCGATGTCGTAGGACATCGTGACGTGGTGCAGCACGCCGCCGTTGCCGAGGCGCTTCTGCGCGGCTCCGCCGATCTTGCCGAGCGGGCTCGCGATGTCGTTGAGCGGCTGGTAGGTCGCCTCGATGCCGAGCCCCCGCAGGCCCTGGAGCACCCAGTCGTCGAGGAACGCGTACGAGTCGGCGAAGCTCATGCCCTGCACGAGCTCGGCGGGGACGTAGAGCGAATAGGTGATGACGTTGCCGCGCTCCATCATCATCGCGCCGCCGCCCGAGATGCGGCGGACGACCTCGAAGCCGTGGCGCGCGGCGCCCTCGGGGTCGACCTCGTTCTTCACCGACTGGAAGGAGCCGATGACGACGGCCGACTCGTCCCACTCCCAGATGCGCAGGGTCGGCTTGCGACGGCCGTCGCCGACGCGACCGGCGAGCACCTCGTCGAGGGCGAGGTGGACCTTGGGGGAGACCGCGTCGTCGTGGATGAGCTCCCACTCGTAGTCGGCCCAGCTGCGGGCGTCGGTGAGCGCTCGGCGCACGGCGACGGCGACCGACTCGGGGGAGAAGCCGAGCAGCACGGCGTCGGGGCGCAGGCCGTCGTGGATCGCCGTCGCGATGGTCTTCGCGTCGGCGCCGGCGGCGAGGCCGTTCACGGCGCGGTCGATGTCGCCGAGCGCCTCGTCGGGTTCGAGGAAGAAATCGCCGGCGAGCCGGAAGTCTCGGATCACCCCGTCGACGACGTCGAAGTCGACGACGACGAGCTTCCCGCCGGGCACCTTGTATTCACCGTGCACCCGGCAACCCTACGCCCCGCCGCCGACCGGGAGGCCGGTGAGGCCGGGAATAGGGTTGAGCGCATGGAACAGACGAGCGGACCCGACGGCTACTCCTATCTGGGGCCGGCCGGGACGTTCACCGAGGCCGCGCTGAAGCAGGTGGCCGCCGCGGCCGGCAAGCCCTGGCATCCCGTCAACAACGTCGGCGAAGCCCTCGCCGACGTGCAGGAGGGGCGTTCGGTCGGCGCCGTCATCGCGATCGAGAACTCCATCGAGGGCGGGGTGACGGCGACCCTCGACGCGCTCGCGGCGCGCCCGGGGCTCCGCATCACCGGCGAGTACCTCGTGCCCGTCGAGTTCGTGCTCGTCGCTCGGCCCGGCAAGACGCTCGATCGAGTCCGCATCGTCAACGCGCATCCGGTGGCCTACGCGCAGTGCCGCGGCTGGCTCGAGCGCGAGCTGCCGGCCTCGGCGCACATCCCGTCGTCGAGCAACGTGGCCGCAGCGGCATCCCTCTTCGCCGACGCCACCGCGGATGCCGCGATCGCCCCGCCCGGCATCACCGACCACTTCGACCTCGACGTGCTCGCGCGCGACCTCGGCGACGACCCGGGCGCCGCGACGCGCTTCGTGCTCGTGAGCCGGTCGACCGCGCTCCCCGAGCGCACCGGCGCCGACAAGACGAGCGTCATCGTCGAGCTGCCCGACGAGGAGCCCGGCTCGCTGCTCGCGATGCTCGAGCAATTCTCGACGCGCGGCGTCAACATGAGCCTGCTGCAGTCGCGCCCGATCCTCGGCGACGCGTTCAACCGCTACCGCTTCGTCATCGACCTCGACGGGCACGTGCACGACGAACGCGTCGCGGACGCCCTGCTCGGCCTGCGCCGCTACAGCCCGAAGATCACGTTCCTCGGGTCGTACCCGCGCGCCGACGGCCGTCCAGTGCAGTACGAGGCCAAGCACGACGACGAGGTCTTCATCGAGGCGCGCGACTGGCTGCGGGGCATCCTCTCGGGCGAGCCCGCCGCCGACTGAGTCCCGTCGATCGAGGAGCCCTCGCGGGTCGAGCAGCGAAGCGTCTCGAGACCTGGCGAGCCGCCGTGCGGGGCCTCGATACGGTCGCTTCGCTCCCTACTCGACCGGCGGCACCCCCGCGACCGCGACGTGCGGCGCGAGCGGGTGGTCCGGCGTCACGTGCGGGAGCCGGGCGACGCCCTCGAGGGGGCGGGCCTCCTCGCGCGCCACGTCGGCGCCGGGGATGACGAGGCGCACCGAGGACTCGAAGGCCGAGAACAGGTCGGGGGAGCGGAACACCCCGCCGATCGCACGGACCTTCGGCGCCGGGTTCTCGCGTTCGCCGACGCGGGAGAGCGCCGCGAGCACCGAGCCCGCCATCTCGTCGCCCGCGAGCTCGAGGATGCCTCGGGCCACGGCGTCGTCGGGAGCGTGCTCGGCGACGACGGCCGAGTAGCGCGCGATGCGGGCGACCTTCGCGGGATCGGACTGCAACTCGATGTACGCCGCCTCGACGTCGGGGAACTCGGCGAGGACCGGACCGGAGAGCGACGTCGCGGCGCCGCGGCCGTCGTGGGCGCGCAGCACGGCGTCGAGCGCCGCGCGGCCGATCCAGTAGCCGCTGCCGGCATCGCCGATGAGGAAGCCCCAGCCGTCGACCCGGGCCACCCCGCCCGCGCCGACGCCGAGCGTCACGACGCCCGTGCCCGCGGCGACGACGGCGCCGAAGTCGGTGTCGAGGGCGCCGAGGTAGGCGCTCACGGAGTCGTGCGCGAGACGCACCCGGCGGGTGCCGAACGGCCGCAGCGACTCGAGGAGCTCATCGGCCTTCGCCTCGGCAGGCGTGAGGCCCGAGACGCCGAAGGAGACGTCGCGCAGCGGCTCCGGAGCATCCTCGGCGACCGCCATGACCACGCCGGCGAGCTGCGGCAGGAGGGGCCGGTCGGTGCGGATGCCGCCGAACCCGAACTCGAGCTCGGCGCCGTCGGCGCCCCGGTAGCGGGCGCGGATGCCGGACTGTCCGGCGTCGACGGCGACCGTCGCATCGCGCGGTTCGGGGGATTCGTTCACGGCAGCGATCGTACCCGCCCGCCTGGCGCGCTCCACGGGCCCCGATGCGCGCTCGTCAGCCCTCGACGCGCACGACGAGGGCGCCGGCGTCCGTCCAGAACCGCGCCGCGACGATCTCGCCGAACGCGTCGCCGTCGATCTCGAACTCCTGCGGCACGCCGTCGGCGACGCGCACCCGGGCCTCGGACCCCCGTCGGTAGACGATCTCGGTGCGGCGCGATCCGCCCGTCAGGTCGATGAACTGGCGTCCGAGGCGGCTGCGCCGCATGACGCGGTTCTGCCATGAGACCCGGAACCAGATGAAGATCCAGCCGAACCAGGAGCGCGGCTGGAGCACGACGACGTCGAGCAGTCCGTCGTCGATCGCCGCATCGGGCACGAGCTCGATGTTGCCGGGCAGGTCGCCGAGGTTCGCGATGAGGATGCTGCTGACCCGGGAGTGGTGGACGCTGCCGCCCTCGACCTTGTAGGCGGCCCGGAAGGGCGCCGACGCCGGCAGCGCGCGCAGGCCGCCCTCGACGTAGGCGAGCCAGCCGACCCGGCGCTTCAGATCGGGGTTCGTGTTGGAGATCATCGTCGCGTCGATGCCGACGCCCGCCATGACGAGGGAGCCGTGCCGCTCGCGCGAGCCGTCGGCACGCTCGACCTCGGCGACGAGCACGTCGACCTTCCGCTCGACGCCCGCGAAGGCGAGCACGACGCAATCGGCCGGGTCGTCGATGGGGAGCCGGAGGTTGCGGGCGAACAGGTTGCCAGTGCCGAGCGGCACGATGCCCATCGGGATGCCGGAACCGCGCAGCCCGTCGGCCACCGCCCGGATCGTGCCGTCGCCGCCCGCCGCGATGACGAGCTGCACGCGGGCCTCGACGGCCTCGGCGGCCATGCCGACGCCCGGGTCCTCGACGGACGTGTCGATCCAGAGGGAGGGCGCCCAGCCCTGGCGCTCCTCCGCGGCGGCGACCGCCGTGCGGAGCACGTCGATGCCCTGCTTGGAGGGGTTCGAGATGATCGCGGCGCGCGGGGCGTCCGACTCGCTCCCGGCCGGCGCCGGGCGCTCTTCGTCGCGCGCCGCTTCCTGCGCGCTACCCGGATCAGTTCCCGCGTTCCCCGCCTCCGCCACTCGCCCAGGGTAGCCGCCGGACCCCGACGGCGAGGATGCCTCGCGCCGGTAGACTCGATCGGGTGATCGATCCGGCATTCCTCCGCGAGCATCCCGACGTCGTCAAGGCCTCGCAGGCCGCCCGCGGCGAGTCCACGCAACTCGTCGACGAAGCGCTCGCCGCCGATGCCGGTCGCCGACGCGCGATCTCGGAGTTCGAGACCCTCCGCGCCGAGCAGAACGTGTTCGGCAAGACCGTCGCGAAGGCGCCCAAGGAGGAGAAGGCCGCGCTCGTCGCCCAGGCGCAGGAGCTCGCCGGCAAGGTGAAGGCGGCCGACGCCGCCGCGAACGACGCCGACGCCGAGTTCAAGCGCATCGTCGGCAGTCTCGGCAACCTCGTCATCGAGGGCGTGCCCGCCGGCGGGGAGGACGACTACGTCGTGCTGCGCGAGGTCGGGCAGAAGCCGACCTTCGACTTCGAGCCCCGCGACCACCTCGAGCTCGGCGAGCTGCTCGACGCCATCGACATGCCCCGCGGCGCGAAGGTCGCCGGCGCGCGCTTCAGCTACCTCAAGGGCGTGGGCGCCCGCCTCGAGATCGCCCTCATGAACCTCGGCCTCGACCGCGCGATCGCGGCGGGCTTCACCCCGATGATCACCCCGACGCTCGTGCGCCCCGAGATCATGGCCGGAACCGGCTTCCTCGGCAAGCACGCCGACGAGATCTACCACCTGCCGGCCGACGACCTCTACCTCGTCGGCACGAGCGAGGTCGCGCTCGCCGGGTACCACCAGGGCGAGATCCTCGACCTCGCCGACGGGCCGCTGCGCTACGCCGGCTGGTCGTCGTGCTACCGCCGCGAGGCGGGGTCCGGCGGCAAGGACACCCGCGGCATCATCCGGGTGCACCAGTTCAACAAGCTCGAGATGTTCACCTACATCGACCCGGCCGATGCCGAGGCCGAGCACGAGCGCCTCCTCTCCTACCAGGAGGGCATGCTGCAGGACCTCGGACTCGCGTACCGCGTCATCGACACCGCCGCAGGCGACCTCGGCTCCTCGGCGGCCCGCAAGTTCGACGTCGAGGCGTGGGTGCCGACGCAGGGCACGTACCGCGAACTCACGTCCACGTCGAACTGCACGACGTTCCAGGCGCGCCGTCTCGACATCCGCCACCGCACCGAGGGCGGCAAGACGCAGACGGTCGCGACGCTCAACGGCACCCTCGCGACGACCCGCTGGCTCGTCGCCATCCTCGAGACGCACCAGCAGCCCGACGGATCGGTGATCGTGCCCGAGGTGCTGCGCCCCTATCTCGGCGGCCTCGAGGTGCTCGAGCCCGTCGCGCGCCGGGGCGGCAAGTAACCGCATGGCGGAGCGCTGGCTCGTCGCCCTCGACGTCGACGGCACCGTCCTCCACGAGGACGGGAGCCTCGACGAGGAGATCGTGCGCGCCGTCGGCGAAGCCCGCGACCGCGGTCACGAGGTCACCCTCGCCACCGGGCGCTCCTGGGCGACGACCCAGCCGGTGCTCGAACGCCTCGGCATCGAGCCGGCCTTCGTCGTCTGCGCCAACGGCGCCCTGACGTTGGGGCTCGGCGACGACGGCGCCTACGAGCGCGTCCACGTCGAGGTGTTCGACCCGACGGCGGTGCTCGAGCGCATCCGCGGCCACCTGCCGAACGGCAAGTTCATGGTCGAGCTGCCCGACGGCTTCCGCCTCTACACGGCGGGCATGCAGGACTGGAACCTCGACGACGCCCGCGAGGTGCCGTTCGCCGAACTCCTCGGCGTCGACGCGACGCGCGTCGTCGTCATCTCGCCCGACCACGAGATCGAGGAGTTCCTCGGCCTCGTCGAGGGGATGGGTCTGCACCAGGTCAGCTACGCGATCGGTTGGACGGCCTGGCTCGACATCGCCCCCGACGGCGTGAGCAAGGCGACCGCCCTCGAGCGGGTGCGCGACCGGCTCGGCATCCCGAGCGAGCTGGTGCTCGTCGCGGGCGACGGCCGCAACGACCTCGAGATGCTCCACTGGGCCGGATCGACGGGCCGGGCCGTCGCGATGGGGCAGGCGCCGGCCGAGGTGCGGGCCGCGGCGACGGAGGTCGCCGGCACCGTCGGCGAGGCGGGCCTGGCGCCCGTGCTCGACACGCTGCCGTAGGCCGCGGAGGCATCCGCCCCTTCCGGAGCGCCCGTCGGACGCTATGCTCCCGAGTATCGCGCCCTGACCAGGCGTGATTTCGGGGGAGGTCGATTGGCAGAGGGGCATGCCGGCGACGTCGTCGACCGCGAGAGCGGCGAGACGGCCGGCGACGGGGGCGCGAGGCCGGAGGCGACGGAGTCCGTCGCGACCGGGACGGGCGACGCAGCGGCGTTCGACGCGCCGGAGAACGTCGTGCGCGCGGGGGCGTTCGTGCCGCCGCGGCATGCCCGCCTGCACGCGCACGGGCCGTGGGGGACGCTCGGGAAGATCGCGGCGTCGACTGTCGCGGTCGGACTCGTCGCGATCGCGTCGACAGGGGCGTACCTCGCCGTCGATCTCGTGCAGGACGTGGTCGCCGCCCCCGGCATCGACCTCGGCACCCAGGCCCAGGTCGCGGCCGCGGTGCCGGACATCGGCGCGATGGAAGGCGGCTTCACCTTCCTGCTCCTCGGCAGCGACAAGCGCCCCGCCGACGGGGCCTTCGGTGATCCCGAACTCGAGTCCGGCGTGCTCAACGACGTCAACATGCTGCTGCACATCTCGCAGGACCACTCCCACGTCGAGGTCGTGAGCTTCCCGCGCGACATGCTCATCGACGTGCCGGGCTGCACGAACCCGGAGACCGGCTACGACGTGCCCGCGCAGTACGACGTGAAGATCAACACCGTGCTGGACTCGGGCGGGCCGGCGTGCGTCGTCGACGCGGTGTCGCAGCTCGTCGGCGTCGACATCCCGTTCGCCGGCGTCGTCGAGTTCTACGCGGTGGCCGCCCTCTCCGACGTCATCGGGGGCGTCGAGGTCTGCGTCGCCGAGCAGATCGACGACGACTACACCGGTGTGCACCTCTCCCCGGGCTACCACTCGCTCCAGGGCATGGACGCCCTCCAGTTCCTGCGCACCCGGCACGGCGTCGGCGACGGGTCCGACCTCGGGCGCATCTCGAATCAGCAGATCTTCATGTCATCCCTCGTGCGCACGATGGAGCAGCGCGGGGTGCTCGGCGACCCGGCCCAGCTGTACGGTATCGCCAAGGCGATCCTCGGGGAGCAGTACCTCACCCTGTCGACGACACTGCAGAACCCGCTCCGGCTCGTCTCGATCGCGCGGGCGCTGCAGGCGATCGACCTCGGCAAGGTCGCCTTCATCCAGTACCCGACGGTGTACACGTCCGACTTCAGCGCGGTCGTGCCGGGCCCGTCGGCGGACGCGATCAACGCGGCGCTCCAGCAGGACGTCGCCGTGCAGCTCGACACGACCGCGCAGGACGGCACGACGTTCGGTACCTCGACCGATCCCAACCAGACCGCGACGGCGACGCCGACCGCACCGCCGCCCTCGACGGACTCGGCCGCTCCCGAGGCCGCGGTGCCCGAGACGCAGGCACCCGTCGTCGGGGACGCCGTCGACGTGCTGCCCGACGACGTGCTCGGACAGACGGCCGCCGAGAGCCGCTGCTCGACCGCAAACGATTACTGAGCGCTCCAGGGGGCTTCGGATCGGGGCCGACGGACCGTCATCGGCATCCTCCAGAGCCTTCCCAGCTTGCGCTGAAAACCTGTTGGAAACCGGCCTCGGGTAGAATCGGGGCCGGTCTTCGTCGTTCGAAGCCCTCGGCGCATGCCGAGGCGGACGACGACGAAGGGCCGGGAGGGCTGTCCGAGCGGCCGATGGAGCCGGTCTTGAAAACCGGTGGGCAGCAATGCCTCGTGGGTTCGAATCCCACGCCCTCCGCACCCGGCGTCCCCGCCGGAGCCTGCGACCCGAAGCGAAAGGCACCCGAGTGAGCGACCCCCGAACGGCGCGAGAGCGCCGCCAGGCCGCAGCCCGCGGCTCCGCCAGGCACGGCCGCTTGAAGCGGCATTCCGGGTGGCGGACGGCGATCCTGGCGGTCGCCTCGACCCTCGTCGTGGCACTCGTCGGCGTCGGCGCCATCGGTGCGTACGCGGCGTTCGACCTCGCAGGCTCGGCCAACCAGACGGTCGATCTCGGCAACGAGGACGTGCTGAAGGACATCCCCGACGTCGGGGCGTTCCCCGGCGGCATCAACCTCCTCGTCATCGGCAGCGACAGCCGCGAGGGGCAGGGCGAAGCGTTCGGCGAGGGCACCGAGGACGGTGTCCTCAACGACGTGACGATGCTCCTGCACATCTCGGAGGACCACTCCCACGCCGAGGTCGTCAGCTTCCCGCGCGACATGTTCACGTCCGTGCCGGCCTGCGACGATCCCGAGGAGGAAGGCAGCACGCTGTCCCCGCTGTCCCGGGTGAAGATCAACACCGTGCTCAGCTACGGCGGCATGGGTTGCGTCGTCGACACCGTCGAACAGATCACGGGCGTCGAGATCCCGTTCGCCGGCATCGTGCAGTTCAACGGCGTCATCGGATTGTCGGACGCCGTCGGCGGCGTCGAGGTCTGCGTGGCGGAACAGATCGACGACTCGTACACGGGCATCCACCTCACCCCGGGCAACCACACGCTCCAGGGAGTCGACGCGCTCCAGTTCCTCCGCACGCGCCACGGCGTCGGCGACGGTTCCGACCTGGGCCGCATCTCGAACCAGCAGGTCTTCCTCTCCTCCCTGGCGCGCAAGCTGCAAAGCGACGGTGTGCTCTCCAATCCCGCGACGCTCTACGGCATCGCCCAGGCCGCACTCTCGAACATGACGCTGTCGAGCACGCTCGAGAGCCCCCTGACGATGGTGCAGATCGCGATGGCGCTGAACGACATCGACCTGTCCAAGCTGGCGTTCATCCAGTACCCGACGGGCTACGTCGAGGGCGGGGTCATCGCGAAGTCCGACGAGGCGGAGGCCGTCAACCTCGCACTCCAGAACGACACCCCGGTGACCTTCGACGCCGAGACGCAGGCGAACTCCTCCATCGCGACGGAGGCCGACCCCAACGCGGTGACGACGACCCCCGCGGCGCCCGTGCCCGATGTCGACACCGACGGCGACGGCGTCGCCGACCAGGTCGCCAACACCGACACCGACGGCGACGGCGTCAACGACGCCTACGTCGCCCCGGTGGAGGCACCCGCCCCGACCGAGGGAGCCTCGGAGCAGCTCGACGGCGTTATCGGTCAGACCGGCGACGAGGCGCGCTGTTCGGTCTCCAACGACGGCTGAGCCGGGTCCGACGAACCGATTCGAGGATGCCCGCACCCGCGGTCATCCTCGAATCGTCGTTTCGGGCCCGCTCGGGTATGCTGACTGAGCGTGCCCGCGCAAGCCGGCACCTGGAGACGTCGCATAGTCCGGTCGAGTGCACCACCCTGCTAAGGTGGAGTCCCCGTAAGGGGACCGCGGGTTCAAATCCCGCCGTCTCCGCTCTTCTCTTCGGCCTGATCAGCGAGTTCACGCTGATCGATCTGAGAACTCAGCACGATTCGGCGCTTCCGTTCCCAACGGGGCGCCGTTTGCGTTTTCCGTGGCGGTGTTCGGCTCGGAGGATGACTCGATGGTGCCTGCGTCGTGCGCGGGTTCTCGGCATGACCCGAGCCCGCGTCCGGCCCGCGAGGCGGAGGGGAGTGCCAGACTGTGCGGATGTCGCGACGACGCACCGCATCCCGCCGCCCGACCCGATCGCCGGGAGCGGGTGAGGTGCTCCAGGCCGTCGCGCGATGGCTGCTCGCGGCCCTGCTGACCGCGGCCGGGCTCTCGCACCTGTTCTGGGCGCGGCGGGGGTACCGCATCGTCGTGCCCGACTGGGTGGTCGACCACGCGCCGATCGACAAGGACGGCGTCGTCGTGGCATCCGGGGCGGCCGAACTCATGCTCGGCGCCGCGGTCGTCGGGCTGCCGAAGGAGCGCCACCGCATCGGGGCGCTCATCGCGCTCTTCTTCGTCGCCGTGTTCCCGGGCAATGTGCACCAGTGGCGCACCGGCCGACCCGCCCCGATGCTGCGCTCCGACCGGGCCCGATTCATCCGCCTGTTCCTGCAGCCGGTGCTCGTCGCCTGGGCGCTCTGGAGCACCGCGCCCGCGGCGAGCGGCACCCGCCGCCGCTGAGCCGAGCCGGTGCGGGGGCTCACCAGGATGACGCCGCGCCGCGGTAGCCCTCGGATGCCGCCCCCCGCAGCACGTTCGTGACGAGCGCGTCGGCGAACGCCTCGTCCAGCGGGGCGTCGGGCACGAGGAGGCGGTTGTAGCAGGCGCCCCAGAGCTGGTCGACGAGGAGGTCGTGGTCGACGTCGGGGCGGAGCTGGCCTCGGTCGAGGGCCTTGCCGAAGTACTCGCGCGCGAGTCGGCGCCGGGGGGCCGTGTAGTGCTGCGAGACCGCGGTCGCGAGGTCGGGGTCGGACTGCGCTGCGCCGATGAGCTCGGCGATCACGGGGCCGGCGCCCTGGTCGGTGAGGAGGCGCACGAACGCGCGGAGCTGGGTGCGGATGTCGGCGGCGACGTCGCCCGTGTCGGGGAACTCGAGCGCAGCCCGGCTCTCGTCGAAGTAGGACTCGGCCGCGAGTGCGCCGGGGGAGGGCCACCACTTGTAGATCGTCGTCTTGCTCGCCCGTGCTCGTGACGCGACCCGGTCGAAGGTCACTGCGCGCAGGCCCTCCTCGTGCAGCAGCGCCGACGTCGCGGCGAGGACCTCCGCGCGCACCTCGGCGGCCGGTCGCCGACCGCGCCGCCGCGGCTCGCGCTGCCCGTCCGTCGCATCCATGCCTGCGACATTAGTGGACAACTTGGTCACATCTGCGTATCCTGATGTGGACAACTCGTTCATTTATAGATCTGGAGTCAGGATGACCGACAGCACCGCCCCCCGGGTGGCCATCGTCACAGGCGCATCGGGCGGCATCGGTCGCGCGGTCGCCGAGCGCCTCGCGGCCGACGGCGTGCGCGTCGTCGCCCACTACAGCGGCAACGCCGACGCGGCAGCCGAAGTCGTCGCGGCGATCACCGCCGGGGAAGGCGAAGCGATCGCCGTGGGCGGCGACGTCGCCGACGAGGCTGCGATGGCGGCGCTCTTCGACGCGGCCGAGCAGCGGTTCGGCGGGGTCGACGTGCTCGTGCACACCGCCGGCATCATGCCCCTCGGGCCCATCGCCGAGCTCGACCTCGAGACCTTCGACCGCATCCAGCGCGTCAACGTGCGCGGCACGTTCGTCGTCGACCAGCTCGCGGCCCGTCGCATGCGCTCGGGCGGCGCGATCATCAACTTCTCCACGAGCGTCACCCGGCTGCAGATGCCGACCTACGGCGCCTATGCGGCCTCAAAGGGCGCGGTCGAGGCGATGACCCTGATCCTCGCGCGCGAGCTCCGCGGCCGGGACATCACCGTCAACGCCGTCGCGCCCGGGCCGACGGCGACGCCGCTCTTCTTCGCGGGCAAGCCGCAGGAGGTCGTGGACCGGATCGCGTCACTCAACCCCATGGAGCGGCTCGGCACGCCCGAGGACATCGCCGAGGTCGCGGCCTTCCTTGCCGGCCCCGGCCGCTGGGTCAACGGCCAGGTGCTCTACGCCAACGGCGGAGCCGCCTGACCCCGAGGAGGCCGAGCGCGAGGCGGAGGCGCTGCGACGGGATCAGGGCGCGTCCTGATCCGTGGTTCCCGCACCGAGGACGAGACTGAGCGGATGCCTGCCGAGCCCAGCGACCCGATCGTCCCGTCCGTCCCGACCGCCGCCGCCGCCGCCCCGGAATCCGACGCACCCGGCGCCGCCGCCCCGGCCGCGGACGTCCGCCCGCCGTTCGCCTGGTGGACGTGGTTCCTGATCGGCGCGGGCGGTGCGATCGTCGGGCTGCTGCCGTGGCTCGTCACGGGCGCGACCCTCCCGCTGCAGAACCTCTGGGCCGTCGAGACGCTGCCCGACGACATGCCGCGCACGCTGCTGCCGTTCAGCCAGTACGAGCTCGTGACGGTCGCGGCCCTGCTGGGCGTCGGCGCCGCAGCCGCGGGCATCGCCTTCCGCGCGCTGCGCGCCCGTGCCGCGGCGAGGTCCCGGTTCGCCCTCGTCCTCGGCGTCCTCGTCGTGCAGCTCGCCGCCATCGTCCAGACCACCGTCGTCGTCGCAGCGGGTCTGCGCGACGGCACGGAATCCGGGCTCTATCTCGGCGTGGTCCTCGGGGCGGCGGCGATCGCGTTCGCCGCGGGCCTCATCGTGCTGCCGCTCATCGGCTGGGGGCCGCGCGCGGGCGCGCTCATCGGGCTCGCGCTCGCCGCGATCGTGTCGACGTCGTGGATCGGCGCCGCGATCGACCCCGTCATGCTCGTGACCACGGACCTCTCGACGTGGCTGCTGCCGGTGCTGCGCTGGGTGCCGCCGGTGCTCGTCGGCGTCGCGATCGCCTGGTGCGGGCTCGCTACCGTCGGCCGGGCGATCGCCGCCGTCGTCTCGCTCGCGCTGCTCTGGGTGCTGCCCGCCCTCATCACCGGGGTGTGGAACGCGTTCGGCAGCCGCGTGCTGCTGCGCTATCCGGATGAGCTCGTCGATCAGCTCGTCGGCGTCTTCCGCTCGGCGCTCGTGCAGCCGGAACTCGTGCTGCCTCCGCTCGTGGTCGCCGTCGTCGTCGCCGCGCTCGGACTGGCGCTCGGTGCCGTGCTGCGTGGCCGCCGCGGCGGGCATCCGTCGGCCGGCTGACCGACCGAGGCGGAGCGGCGAGCCGACGGTCCGGTCAGGACTCGGTGATGGGGGCGGGCCGCTTCGCGCGCACCGAACGCAGCTGCAGGGCCGGCGGCGCGACGCGCACGCCCGTCAGGAACTCGGTCTTCGGCAGCGCGACGAGCACGACGCCGATGGTCCAAGACAGCACGGTGGTCACGACGAATCCCGGCAGCGAGCCCGTTGCGAGCCAATCGAACGCGGCGGCGATCGGGACGTGCACGAACAGCACCACGAGGGTGGCCATCGAGAGCCGGATGACGAACACGGCGGCACGCCCGCGGATCCAGCCGAAGAGGACGTCGGCGACGAGCACGAGTCCGCCCCCGACGAGGATCGCGGTGGCGATGCCGACGGCCGGCAGCCCGAAGTAGAGCAGTTTCACGTCGAGGTAGCTCTCGGGGAAGCGGAGCATCAAGCAGAGCCCGACGAAGATCATCGCCGCGCCGAGGAGCGGCGGGCGGGGAATCCGATCCCCGACGATCCGCAGGGTACGGCCGGCGACGAGGAAGATCACCGATCCGACGCCCTGGCCGATGCTGAGCGGTGCATCGTAGAGGGGCAGACCGGGCGTGTAGGCGACGATCATGAAGAGCGCGATCGCGATGGGCCACTGCCAGGCGAGGTGCAGTCGGCCGACCCAGTAGTAGACCATGACCGCGACGAAGAGCGCGGGCGTGAACCAGAAGGCGTGGAACGGCGAGCTGAGGTGAGCGCCGCCCCAGACCTGGATCGCCGCGTGCCGGAGGTCGAAGGTGCCCCGGATCGACCAGACGGTCCAGGTGATCGAGGCGATGATCACGAACCACGCGGCGTACGGCACGAGCAGCGCCTTCGCGCGCAGCACCGCTTCCTCCTTCGGGCCGCGCCGGCCGCTCCAGAGATACCCGGAGAGCACGAAGTAGAGGGGGAGGACCCAGGGCCCGAGCCAGCGCGCGGCTTCGGGGCTCATCCAGATGTGGCAGGCGATCACGGCGACCATGCCCAGGACCCGGAGCGCGTCGATCGCGGCAGAACGTTCCGGCATGGGCGCGATCGTATCCGTCGGGCAAAATGCCCGGTAGACGGCATCTACCCCCCGTTCGGGTCTGACGGGAGGCGGTGAGCGACGCCGCCTCAGCGACGGGCGATGGTGGAGCCGCGGATCACGAGCCGCACGGGCAGCCGGTGCTCGCCGGTCTCGCCGTCGACGCCGTCGGCGCCGTCGATCGCCTCGAAGATGCGCATCGCGGCTGCTCGGCCGAGCTGCTGGAGGTTCGCGTCGATGCTCGTGAGCTCGGGCCGGGACTGCGTCGCGAGGACTTCCCAGTTGTCGTAGCCGATCACCGCGACGTCGTCGGGCACCCGCTTGTCGAAGTCGCGGAGCGTGTCGAGCACGCCGCGCGCGATCTGGTCCGAGCCGCACACGATGCCGTCGATCTCCGGGTGGGCGGCGAGCAGCATCGCCGCGGCGTCGCGGCCCCAGTGCTCCGACCAGTCGTTGTAGGCGACGTCGCCGACGAGCTCGAGGCCGGCGTCGGCGAGCGCCGCACGCACGCCGGTCGTCCGGTCCTGCGCGGCCGCGTAGGCGGGGTCGCCGGAGATGTGGGCGATGCGTCGGCGGCCCGTGCCGAGCAGATGCTCGACCGCGAGTCGGCCGCCGGCGACGTTGTCGGGAGTGAGGGAGAGGTCGGCGGGGTCGTCGGACGGCGCGTAGGCGTAGACGACGGGCACGGGCTGCTCGCCGAGCGAGGGGCGGGGGTCGGTCTGGCGCCCGACGACGATGATGCCGTCGACCCGGCGGTTGAGCAGCGCTTTCAGGTGGTGCTGCTCGCGGATCGCGTCGCCCCGCGCGTCGCAGAGGATGACGTTGACCTGCCCGGCCCCGAACGCGTCTTCGGCCCCCATGAGGATCGGGATGACGAAGCGGCCCTCGAGGTCGCTCGTGAGGAGCCCGACGGTGCCGGTGCGGCCGGCGATGAGGCTGCGGGCGAGCTGGTTCGGGCTGAAGGCCAGTTCGGCGGCCGCGGCGACGACGCGATCGCGCGTGCCGGGGGCGACGTCCTCGCGTCCGTTGATCGCCTTCGACGCGGTCGCGATGGACACTCCGGCGAGCTTCGCCACGTCGCCGAGCGTCGCGTTGCGGGCGGCGGTGCGCCTCGCTGCCGGCATCCGGACCCCCTTCGTCGGTATTCCTCAAACGTTACCGGACGCTTCCCTTGACGCGGCCGTGCGGCCCACAGTACCGTGCCGAAAGGGATTTCGGAGTTTTCGATCGCACCGCCGATTGCCCCGGGTCGGGCACCGCCCGGAACCCGCTCAACGAAGAGCCAGAGGAGAACCCCATGCGTCACACGACCCGCCGTGCACGGCGTGCCGTCGGCCTGCTCGCCGCCGGTGCGCTCGCGTTCGGCCTCGCAGCCTGTTCCAGCAGCGGCGATCCCGCCGCCGACCTGTCCAGCGCCGGCCCCGAGGGGGTCGACGACGGCACGACGCTCACGCTGTGGACCCGCGCACCGCTCGAGAAGCAGGCCAAGCTCCTCGTGGAGGCGTACAACGACTCCCACGAGAACCAGGTCGAGCTCACCGTCGTGCCCAACGACGACTACGTCGCGAAGGTCGGTGCGGCCGCCGGCTCGGGCGGACTGCCCGACCTGTTCGCCGCCGACATCGTCTACGTGCCCAACTGGGTCGAGCAGGGCCTGTTCCAGGACATCTCGACCCAGATCGACGGGCTCGACTACAAGGACCAGATCAACCAGGGCCACCTCAGCGCCGGCACCGACGCCGACGGCAAGGAGCACGTGCTGCCGTTCGTGCTCGACCTCTCGATGCTGTTCTGGAACAAGGAGCTCGCCACCGAGGCGGGCCTCGACGCCGAGAACGGCCCGGCGAACCTCGAGGAGTACGCCGAGTGGGCGAAGGCCATCCAGGGACTCGGCAAGGAGGGCGTCTACGGCACCGCCACCGGCCTCAACTGCGGCGGCTGCCTCGTCTTCACGTGGTTCCCGAGCGTGTGGGCCGACGGCGAGGAGGTGCTGAGCGACGACGGGACCGAGTCGCTGCTCGCGAGCGACACCGCCAAGGCCGTCTACGACACGTGGGCCGACCTGTGGGCATCCGGCGCCGTGCTGCCCTCGTCGAAGGACGAAGCCGGCCCCACCTGGACCGCGGCCTTCACCGAGGGCAACGTCGGCCTCATGTTCTACCCGGCCACCCTGCTCTCCTCCACGCCGTTCGACGTCGGCGTCTCCGGCATCCCCGGTCCCGAGGGCGGTGCATCGACCTTCGTCGGCGGCGACGGCATCGGCATCTCGAAGGACTCGAAGAAGTCCGCGCAGGCGTGGAACTTCCTCAACTGGATGATGTCCGAGGACGCCCAGGTCGGCGTGCTCGCCAAGGACAACGACGTGGTCTCCCGGGCCGACCTCGCGGAGAACGAGTACTCCGAGCAGGACCCGCGCCTCGTCACCATCAACGAGGTCGCCGGCGAGGGCGACACCCCGGTCGCGCTGAACTTCCAGCAGGCCTTCAACGCGCCGAACAGCCCCTGGCTGACCCTCGTGCGCAACGCCGTGCTCGAGCAGAGCGGCACGGTCGACGCCGACAACGACGAGATCACCTCGGTGCTCTCGCAGTAGCGGCACCGGCCGGATGCCTCGCGCGGCGCTTCCCGTGAGGCATCCGGCCCCACCGACCCAGCCGGACACCCGAACGAGGACGCCATGACCACTGCCACCACGCCGCCGCCCGCCGCGGCGATCGCGCCCCGACGGCGCCGGAGCGTCTCCCGACGCCGAGCCGGCACCGGCTGGGCGTACGCCGCCCCGACCGCGCTGTTCGTCGTCGCGCTCTTCGTGCTGCCGCTGCTGCTCGTGCTGCAGATGTCCGGCTCCGACTGGCCGCTGCTGGCCGGCAACCAGGGCTGGAACGCCCCGGAGAACTACGTCGACGCCACTCAGAACCGCTTCTTCTGGGACTCGATCTGGTTCACCCTGAAATACACGGTGCTCGCGACCGTGCTGCTCATCGGCCTGGGGCTCGGCCTCGCACTGCTCGTGCAGGAGTCGACCCGGTGGAAGGGCGTGCTGCGCACGGCGTTCCTCGTGCCGAGCGCGCTCGGCCTCGCGAGCGCGTCGCTCCTCTTCTACGTGCTCTATTCGCCGTACGCCGGGCCGTTCGCCGATCTCATGTCGTCGTGGGGCATCACGTTCCTCGGCACGCCCGAGGGAGCGCTGTGGTCGACGCTGTTCCTCATCGTCTGGCGGTACGCGGGCTTCTACATGCTGCTCATGCTCGTCGGCCTGCAGGGCATCTCCGACGACGTCTACGAGGCGGCCCGCATCGACGGCGCGAGCCGCTGGCAGATCTTCCGCTCCATCACGATCCCGCTGCTGCGGCCCACGCTCGCGCTCACGACGGTGCTCTGCGTCACGGGCTCGCTGCTCGCGTTCGAGCAGTTCTACATCCTCACCAAGGGCGGGCCGGACAACTCCACGATCACGGTCGTGCAGCTCATCTACAACATGGCCTTCCAGGGGCAGAACGACCTCGGCGTCGCCGCGGCGCTCTCCGTCATCGTGCTGCTCGCCCTCGTCGTCATCAACATCGTGCAACTGCGCACGTTCAACCGCAGCGAGGAGGACTGACCCGTGTCCCTCACGAAACCGACGGCGACGCTCACGGAGGCCATGACGGTCCCGAAGGGCGAGCGGGAGCGTCGCAGCCCCCGCCATCCGAGCCGCGCCGCCTCGATCGCCGGCCGGATGCCGTTCTGGGTCTTCACCGGCGCACTCGCGATCGTCTTCCTCTACCCGCTCGTCTGGACGGCGATCTCCTCGGTCGCGCCGCTGGCGGGCACCGGGCAGACCGACGGGTGGGGCTTCGGCAACTACGTCACGCTCGCGAACTATCAGGCCGGCGTCTGGGTGTACCTCGGCAACTCGCTCTTCGTGTCGTTGCTCACGGTCATCCTGACCCTCGTCGTGTCGATGCTCGGCGGGTACGCCTTCGCCCGGTTCAAGTTCCCGGGCAAGAACCTGCTGTTCCTCGGCACGCTCGCGATCCTGATGGTGCCCTACGCGACGCTGCTCATCCCGCTGTACGTGCTGCTCGCATCGGTCGGGCTCGCGAACTCCCTCGTCGGCGTCGCGCTCGTGCTCACGATGTTCCAGCTCCCGTTCTCGACCTTCATGATGCGCATCTCGTTCGAATCCATCCCGCGCGAGCTCGACGAGGCGGCCATGGTCGACGGATGCTCGTCCTGGACGGCCCTGTGGCGGGTGCTCGTCCCCGCCGTCAAGCCGGGGCTCATCACGGTCGGACTGTTCGCCTTCCTCGCGGCGTGGAACGACTTCATGGCGCCGCTCATCCTGATCTCCGACACCAACCGGATGACGCTGCCGCTCGCCGTCTCGAACCTGCGGGGCCAGGTGCAGGGCGTCGTCGACTACGGCGCCACCGAGGCCGGCGTCGTCGTGCTCGCGGTGCCGTGCATCCTGCTCTTCCTCGTGCTCCAACGCCACTACGTCCGAGGCTTCATGTCCGGCGCGTTCAAGGGATAGATCCATGACTTCCACTGCAGCCGCCGCCGGCGGCCTCCCGGTCGCGCCCGCCGCCGCCTCGGGCGGCTCGCCCGTCGCTCCCGTCGTGCCCGCCCGCGGCGTCCGCCGCCCGCTCGGACTCGACGAAGTGCGCCTCACCGACGGTTTCTGGGCCCGCCGCCAGGAGGTCAACGCGACCGGCACCATCCCGCACATCGGGCACTGGCTCGACCGGGAGGGCTGGCTCGGCAACTTCGACCTCGCGGCCGCAGGGCGGCTCCCCGAGGGGCGGCGGGGCCGGGAGTTCAGCGACTCCGAGGTCTACAAGTACCTCGAGGCGATCGCGTGGGAGATCGGCCGTCAGGATGCCGCCGGCTCCGCCGATGCGGCGGCGGCGGCCGCGGATCTCGACGCACGGTTCCGCGACGTCGTCGCGCGGGTCGCCGCCGCGCAGGAGCCCGACGGCTACCTGAACACGAAGTTCGGCCGGCCCGGGCAGGAGCCGCGCTGGAGCGACCTCGAGTGGGGGCACGAGCTCTACTGCCTCGGCCATCTCTTCCAGGCCGCCGTCGCGCGCCGTCGCACGCGCCCGGACGCCGACGACGGACTCGTGGACGTCGCCCGGCGGGCCGCCGACCTAGTATCGGACGTCTTCGGGCCGACGGGCATCCAGTCGGTGTGCGGCCACGCCGAGATCGAGGTCGGGCTCGCCGAGCTCGGCCGCGCGCTCGACGAGCCGCGCTACCTCGAGCAGGCCGAGCGCTTCGTCGAGCGGCGCGGTCAGGGCACGCTCGCCGACATCGAGTGGGGCCGCTCGTACTACCAGGACGACGTGCCGGTGCGGGAGGCGACCGTGCTGCGCGGCCACGCCGTGCGGGCGAACTACCTCGCCGCGGGCGCCGTCGACGTCGCCGTCGACTCGGGCGACGACGCGCTGCTCGGCGCGCTGCGCGACCAGTGGGCGTCGACCGCCGCCCGGCGCACGTACGTCACGGGCGGGCAGGGGTCCCACCACCAGGACGAGGCGTTCGGCGACGACTTCGAGCTGCCGAGCGATCGCGCCTATTCGGAGACGTGCGCGGGCATCGCCTCGATCATGTTCAGCGAACGGCTGCTGCTCGCCGACGCGGATCCGACCGAGGCGGCGCGGCACGCCGACCTCGTCGAGCGCACGCTCTACAACGTCGTCGCGACCTCGCCGGCCGACGACGGCCGCTCCTTCTACTACGCCAACACGCTGCACCAGCGGCGGCCGGGCGCCCCGGCCGACCCCGAGGTCGTCTCCCCGCGGGCGCACTCCTCGCTGCGCGCGCCCTGGTTCGAGGTCTCGTGCTGCCCGCCGAACGTGGCGCGCACCTTCGCGAGCCTCGCCGCCTACTTCGCGACCGCCGATGCCGACGGGGTGCAGCTGCACCAGTACGCGCCCGCGCGGATCGCCACCGACCTCGGCGGCGGGCGGGCGATCGCGCTCGCCGTCGAGACCTCCTACCCGGCCGACGGGCTCGTGCGGGTGCGGGTCGACGCCGCACCCGGCGACGCCTGGACGCTCGGCCTCCGCGTGCCGTCGTGGGCCGACGGCGCGCGACTGCGGGTCATCGCGGCCGACGGGGCGCCCGTCGAGGTGCAGGATGCCCATCCGGGCCAGATCGCCGTCGCGCGCGTGTTCGCCGTGGGCGACGTCGTCGAGCTCGACCTGCCGGTCGCGCCGCGGTTCACCGAACCGGACCCCCGCACCGACGCGATCCGCGGCACCCTCGCCGTCGAGCGCGGGCCGGAGGTCTTCGCGCTCGAGTCGGTCGACCTCGCGGGCACCGCGCTCGCCGGGGTCGACCTCGCCGACCTCGTCGTCGACGCGTCGGTCGGGCCGCGCGAGGCGGATGGCCGGGTCGTCGTGACGCTGCGGCGCCGCGCGACCGCGGGGGAGCCGATGATCGCGGCCGAGGCAGCGCTCGTGCCGTACCACGAGTGGGCGGAGCGCGGTCCCTCGACGATGCGGATCTGGCTCCCGACGAGCTAGGGCTGCTCGTCGGGAAGCGGCCGGGCGCGCTGCGCGAACAGCGGCACCCCCGCCGCGACCGCCGCTGCCAGATAGGCCGTCGCGAGGGAGTCGAGGGTCGCGTGCGCATTGAGGCCGCTCGGGTTCGGCACGACGTGGAGTTCGGCGCCGGCGAGGCGCTCCGGCTGCACGCCGACCCTGGCCCTCGGGCGCCCGAAGCCGACGCGGTAGGCGGTGACGCCGAGCATCGCCACGACCTTCGGGCGGAGGCGGTCGACCTTCTCCTCGAGGGCGGCGGCGCCCTCGACGAGCTGGTCGCGCGTCAGCTCGTCGGCCCGTGCGGTCGCGAACGGCACGAGGCTCGTGACGCCGACGCCCTGCCGGTCGAAGAGGCCGTGGTCGTCGGAGGAGAGCCCGGCCGAGGCATCCACCACCCGGTCGAAGATGCCGGCGCGCTCGAGCGCCGGGTAGAAGCGGTTGCCGCGCCGCGCGAACGGCGCCCCGACGGCGGCCGTCCAGAGCCCCGGGTTGATGCCGCAGAACAGCAGGCGCAGTTCGCCGTCGGGCAGCGTGTCGGGGATGGCGGCGCCGTGGAACGCGGCGAGTTCCTCGCGGGTGAATCCCATCCGGTCATCCTGGCATCGCGCTCGCCGGGGCGGGTCGGACCCACCGATCGGAGCGATGCGCCGAGGCTCAGCCGCTCGCGGCCTTGCGCCTCGCCGCGACCGACTGCTTGAGCGCCTCCATGAGGTCGATGACCTCGCCGCCCTCCTCCTCGGCCGGTTCGCCGAAGGTCGCCGCGGTGTCGATGTGGTCGCCGTGCTCGAGCTTCGCCTCGATGAGGGTGCGCAGCTCCTGCTGGTAGTCGTCGCTGAACTTCGACGGGTCGAAGTCCTCCGAGAGGGACTGCACGAGCTGCGCCGAGAGGTCGAGCTCCTTCTTCGTGACCGACGGCTCGTCGTCGAGCGAGGGGAACGCGGCCTCGCGCACCTCGTCGGCCCAGAGCAGCGTCTGCACGACGAGCACGTTGCCCCGCACCCGCAGGGCGGCGAGCCGCGTCTTCTGGCGGAGCGCGAACTGCACGATCGCGGTGCGGTCGGTCTCCAGCAGCGTGCGCCGCAGGAGCGCGTACGCCTTCGTCGACTTGCCGTCGGGCTCGAGGTAGTACGGCTTGTCGAGCATGATCGGGTCGATCTGGTCGCTCGGCACGAACTCGACGACCTCGATCTCCTGCGAGCGCTCGGCGGGCAGCGACTTCAGGTCTTCGGCGGTGAGCACCACGGTGCGCTCGCCGTCGACGTAGGCGCGGGCGATGTCCTTGTACTCGACCTTCTCGCCGTCGAGCTCGCAGGTGCGCTGATAGCGGATGCGCCCGCCATCGGCCTCGTGCACCTGATGCAACGGCGCATCGTGGTCCTCGACGGCGCTGTAGAGCTTGATGGGCACATTCACGAGTCCGAATGTGAGCGCCCCTTTCCAGATGGCTCTCATGGCTCCAGTGAACACCTCCGGGCGCCGGGCGGGAAGGGTCCGGGTTTTCCGGAACGCGCGGACGCACGGCTGCGCCGCATTGCGGCGCGGGGTCCGTCCGCCGTATGCATCGAGCATCAGGTGAGGATGCCTCGACGGAATGAGGTCGGCTCGTGGCACGGATCGGGTTGCTCGACGCGATGCGGATGCTCGCCGCGACGGCGGCCGCGCTCCTGCTCTCCGCAAGCGTGCTGATCGGCGGTGCGGCGCGCGCCGACGGCACCGAGGCGCCCCAGCCCGACTCCCCGGCTTCGACCGCTGACCCGGTGTGCGTCGAGGCGCGGGCGTTCCTCGACGACGGGAAGCCGGGCGATGCGGCCGACCTCCTCGCCGCGGTCGGCATCTCGGATGCGTCCGGCGCGGCATCCTGCGCGCTGGAGGCGGCCCTCGCGCAGCTCGCGCTCGGCGAGATCGGGCAGGACGCCGTCGCGAGGTGCCTGCTGGCGATGGAACTCGTCCGTGTCGAGGAGTACGAAGCGGCGCTCGAGGTCATCGACACGGCGCGGGAGAGCGCGTTGGCCGACGCGAGCGCCGCAGCGATCGATGCGCCCGAGTCCCGCCGGCACACGGCGATGTGCGGCCCCGCGCGGAAGCTGGCGGAGCAGGGCTTCGCTGCAACCGATCCGATCGGGAGCTTCGCAGTCGGGTTCGCCGCGACGACCGAGCGCGCGAGCGAGGACCTGCTCCCGCTCGTGCTCGGAGTGCTCGCAGCGGCGCTCGTGATCCTGCTGCTCGGCCGGCTCCTCGCGCTCACGCCGCTCCTGCGCGATCCGGTGACGGGGAGGCTGCATCGGCTGCTGAAGTGGCCCGCCTGGATCCTGCCGTTCGCCGTGCCGGGCGCCGCGATCTGGCTCGCCGACGCCGACGTCGTGGAGCCGAATCGGTCGTGGATCGCGATCGGCGTGCTCCTGCTCGGCGGTGCCGTCGCCGTCTACTGCTTCGGTCGCTGGCTCGCCACGCAAGTTCGCATCGTGTTCGAGTTCGGTCCGCCCGTCGCAACGGCACCGCCGGACGGGCCGCCGGATCCGGATCCGGTCGCAGGCCCCGCAGGAGCGCTGGTCGCGGCGCCGTCGAGCGGATCCGGGGAGGCGTCGGACTCGATCCGGACGCTGTATCTCGCAAGGCTGGCGGTGATCGGCGGCGAGCCGGCAACCGGGATCGAGATCCCTGTCGGCACCGACGTCACCGATCTCGCCGACGTGCTCGAACACCTTGCGGACGCGCCGAAGTCCCCTGGTGCGATCTGGAAACGGATGCTGGATGCGGTGCGCCTGATCTTCCTGACCTCGCCGTGGCGCATCAGGGTCGTCCTCCGTGCGGGTGATGAGATCCATCTCGACTTCGAACGCAACGGCCATCGGGTCGCGTTCGAGTCGGTCGGCTTCGCCGACCTGGATGCCGCCGGGGCCGTGTTCGACGATGCCGGTCGACGCCGCGCACTCGCCACGCTCGCAGCCGGGGTCACAGTGGGGGTGCTCGGGCGACGGTACCGGCATTTCGAGTCGGGGCTCTTCGGGGCGACCGATCCGCGCAGCATCGGGTTGCACAGCGTCGCGACGATCGACCTCGGCTACGAGCGGAAGGAGGCGGCCATCCGGGTGCTCGAAGCCGCGATCGGCCACGACGGCGGCAACCGACTCGCGACGACCGCGCTCTGGAACTATCGCCATCGCGACGCCACGGACGAAGCGGAGATTCGTGACTACGCGCGCTGGCTCTACGGCGAGTTGGCGATCGGGTGGCGGCGACCGGGCGGATCGAGTCTCGAGCAACGTCTGACCGCCTCGTATCTGTCGATCGCCCGCAACGGAATCTCCCGGTTGGGGAACGACCGGGAAGCCGTCAGGGCCGCGACGGCCGCGGCGGTCGCCGGACTGGCCGGGTCGTATCGGCGTCGGGGCAGGCGGCCGGACCGCGCGCGGATCGCCGTCCAGCGTCAGCGATTCGGCGCGGGTGCGTTCGCCCTCGGCGCCCTCGACGGAGCGGAGGCGACGCCGGGATTCGAGTTCCGGGTGTCGTCGAGCGCGTCGGCGGAGTGGCGGAAGCGGCGCAACCGCCACGTGCGCGAGTGGGCGCGCGATGCCTCCCGCAGCCGGAACCCCGGGGTCAGATACAGCCTGTGCTGCGCTCGCGTCGCGCGAGGCGAATTCGACTCGGAGCGCGGGCTCGACCTCATCCGCGACGACTTCGCTATCGGCACGTCCCGGACCGCCCTCAGGGAGTGGGCCGCGAGAGATCCGGAGCTGACGACGCTGCGCGCGCACGCAGAGGCGGAGTCGTGGTTCACGGCCCCGGTCGGCCCGCTGGCCTGACTCGGCGAGGGCCGGCTTGCGGCGCATCCCGACGGCTGTACGCCGACCGCTCCGATCGCGCAGACTGAACCCATGGCAGCCGGGGCGGGGCGCGTGGTCGACGTCGATGGGCGGCACCTCGCGGTGTCGAACCTCGATAAGGTCATGTATCCCGAGACCGGCACGACGAAGGGCGAGGTGCTCGGCTACTACGCCGAGGTCGCGCCCCTGCTGCTGCCGCACACGGCGGGGCGGCCGTGCACGCGCAAGCGCTGGGTGCACGGCGTCGGCACCGAGACCGATCCGCAGCCGGTGTTCTTCGAGAAGCAGATCGACCAGGGCGCCCCCGACTGGGTGCGGCGCGGCACGATCGAGCACTCCGACGGCCCCAAGACGTACCCGATCGTCGGCGACCGACCGACGCTCGTGTGGCTCGCCCAGCTCGCCGCGCTCGAACTGCACGTGCCGCAGTGGCGCTTCGACGCGCGGGGCGAACGCGGCAACCCCGACCGGCTCGTGCTCGACCTCGACCCCGGCCCGGGCGTCGGACTCGCGGAGTGCGCGATCGTCGCGCGCGAAGCGCGAGGCATCCTCGGCGGCATGGGGCTCGACCCGGTGCCGGTGACGAGCGGGTCGAAGGGCCTGCACCTCTACGCCGCGCTCGACGGCTCGTTCACGAGCGACCAGGTGCGCGACGTCGCCCACGAGCTCGCGAAGGCGCTCGAGGCCGATCACCGCGATCTCGTGGTGAGCCGTATGGCGAAGGATGCCCGCCCCGGCAAGGTCTTCGTCGACTGGAGCCAGAACACCGCGGCGAAGACGACGGTCGCGCCCTACTCGCTGCGCGGCCGGTTCCGCCCGTTCGCGGCCGCACCGCGCACGTGGGAGGAGCTCGAAGACCCGGACCTGCGCCACCTCGAGTTCGAGGAGGTGCTCGAACGGGTGCGTGCCGGCCTCGATCCGATGGCGCGCATCGACGCCTGGACGGGCGGACTCGCGTCCTTCGCCGCGACCCCGCGCGAGGCGGCGCCCGCGTCGGTGCCGGGATCGGATGCCGCGGTGGCCGCCGCGGCCGCCGCCGGCACGACCGGTTCGGGGGCGACCGGCGACGCCCTCGACCGCTACCGGGCCAAGCGGGACCCGGCGAAGACGCCCGAACCGATCCCCGCGAGGGTCGAGCCGTCGACGCTCGGCGGCGCCCCGCGCTTCGTCGTGCAGGAGCACCACGCGAGCCGCCTGCACTGGGACTTCCGCCTCGAACGCGACGGCGTGCTGAAGTCGTGGGCCGTGCCCAAGGGCATCCCCGTGGTCGACGCGCATCCGCCGATCCAGCACCTCGCGGTCGAGGTCGAGGACCACCCGCTCGAGTACGGCTCCTTCGCGGGCACGATCCCGGCGGGGGAGTACGGCGGCGGCGAGGTGACGATCTGGGACGACGGCACCTACGACCTCGAGAAGTGGCGCGATGCCGAGATCATCGTCACCCTGCACGGCCGCCCCGGCGGGCCCATCGGCGCCGGCCGCTACGTGCTCATCCGCACGAGCGGCTCGGGCGAGAAGGCGCAGTGGCTGCTGCACCGCTCCGCGCCGAAGGACGGTCCGAACCGTCGGGCACCGGCGACGACGGGCGCGAAACGGCAGGATGCTGCGCCGCCGGCGCCGGGCATCCCGTACCGGCCCATGCTCGCCACGGCGGCGACGATCGCCGAGATCGGGCGCGGCACGCATGCGCTCGAGTTCAAGTGGGACGGCATCCGGGCGCTGGCGCGGAGCGCCGGCGGGGGTGTGCGCCTCGTCTCGCGCCGGGGGCAGGATCTCGCGCTCGCCTATCCCGAGCTCGGCCGGCTGCCCGAGGCGCTCACGGCCGACGCCGTCGTCGACGGCGAGATCGTCGCCCGCGACGAGGGGGGCGCCCCGTCGTTCGAACTGCTGCAAGGGCGGATGAACCTGACCAACCCGGCCGAGATCGCGCACGCCCGCGAGCGCACGCCGATCGCGCTGCTGCTCTTCGACGTGCTCGAGATCGACGGCGTCGACGTGACCGGCCTGCCGTGGGTCGAGCGTCGCGGCCGCCTCGAGAGCCTCGTGAAACCGGTCGACGGGGTGCCGGTCGAGCTGCCCGCGCTCGCCGCGGGCACGCCGTCCGCCGCGATCGCCGAGGCGGCGCGACTCGGCCTCGAGGGCATCGTGGCGAAGGATCCGTCCTCGCCCTACCGTTCGGGCGAGCGCACGCGAGAGTGGTGCAAGCACGCGTTCCGCACGACGCAGGAGGTCGTCATCGGCGGGTGGCGACCCGGGCAGGGATCTCGGGCCGGCCGCATCGCCTCGCTCCTCGTCGGTATCCCGGACGGCGCCGGCGGGATCGCGTACGCGGGTCGGGTCGGCTCCGGCTTCACCGAGCGGGAGCTCGACCGGATGCTGACGACGCTCGAGCCGCTCGGCGCGGACGCGAGTCCCTTCACGGCGGTGCCCGAGCTCGACGCCCGCGACGCGCACTGGGTGCGCCCGGAGCTCGTGGGCGAGATCGAGCTGAAGGGCTGGACGCGGACCGGCGCGGCACGCCAGCCCAGCTGGCGGGGGCTGCGGCCCGACAAGGCGCCGTCCGACGTCGCCGCGACGCCCGCACCGTCCTGAGCGAGACGCCCTCTGGTCATTCCCGGGGTCGCCTGACTACGGTGTGCGCATGGGCACGATCTACTACGGCGACGCGGGCACCCCCATCGGCATCGAGGATCGTGCGCTCGCGCACCTCAAGGTCGCCATCGCGACGAAGCTGCGTCGCGGCGAGAGCTTCACGCTCTCGTGGAAGCATCCGGACGGCCAGCCGGCGGGGCGCTCGACGATCTGGCTGCACCCGTCGATCCCGCTGCGCTTCGTCTTCGACGAGCCCGAGCCGCCGGAACTCAACCGCGAGTTCATCGAGGAACTCATGCGCTCCGCGAACACCTCGGGGGGCATCCAGCTCATCGAGGAGCACATCGAGACCGGCCCGGTCCCGACGGTCGACGTCCCCGACGGGCTCGCGGTCGAGGGGGAGGGGACGGCGAAGGTCACCCGCACCGAGCACGGTGCGACCGTCGAGGTCGAGGTCTCCGACGACGCGGCCGACGGCGCGCGGGGCTGAGGCCCCCTCAGGCCGAGCCGGCGCCGAGCAGCTCGAGCAGGGCGCGTTCGGCGGCGCCCGTGCGCCGGAGCAGCCGGCCCTCCCGGTAGGCGGCGAACACCGCCGGATCGATATAGCTGGCGCGCGCGATCGTCGGGGTGTTGCCGAGCACGGCCGCCGCCGCTTCCACCGCCGCCGATTCCGCCGCGCGGCCCGCCTGCTCCGATTCCGCCGGCCCGGTCGCCGCGAGCAAGGCGGCCGCGGCGATCGTGCCGCGGAGCGTGCGGAAGTCCTTCGCCGTGAAGTCGCCGCCCGTCCGGGCGCGGACGTCCTCGTTCACTTCGGCGGGGGAGAGCGCCCGCATCCGCCGCCCGTCGCGCCACGCGTAGAGGCGTGCGGCCCCGCCGCGGTCGCCGGCGAGCCGGAACCAGGCCACGACGTCGTCGTCGGCGAGGCGCACGTCCTGCTGCTTGGCGCCCTTGGCGCGGTAGCGCAGTCGGAGTGCGCCGTGCTCGATCGTCGCGTTCCGCACGAGCAGCGTGGTGAGGCCCCGGCTGCGATGCTCGGCGAGGTACTCCTCCGACCCGATGCGGATCGCCCCGAGGTCGAGGGTGCGGAACGCGGCGGCGAGGGTGCGCTCGTGCGTCAGCCCCTCGCCCCGGAGTTCCCGGGTGACCGAGCGGCGCGCCTCGGAGAGCGTGCCGGCCAGCGCGAGCATCCGCGCGAACTTCTCGGCGTCCTGCTGCGCGCGCCAGTCGGGGTGGTACAGGTACTGCCGCCGTCCGGCCTCGTCGGTGCCGACGGCGAGGATGTGCGCGTGCGGGTCGAGCGCGATCCACACGTCCGTCCAGGCAGGCGGGATCGCGATCGCTTGCACGCGCGCGCGTTCGGCCGCATCGACGGTCGACCCGTGCGCGTCGAAGTACGCGAACCCGCGACCGGCGCGTCGCCGGGAGTACCCGGGCGACGCGTACGGTTCGACGAGTTCGAGCGCGCTCAATGGTCGCGCAGTGCGGCGATCAGTTCGGACTTGCGCTTCCCGCTGTACCCGGTGAGACCGAGTTCCTTGGCGCGCTTCCGGAGCTCGGGGACCGTCCAGTCCTCGTAGTCGCCCGCCTTCCCGCCACGGCGGCCGACGGCTTCGCGGCCGTCGCGCGCGGCGGCGTTCGAGATGCGGGCGGCCTTCTCCTTCGACGCGCCCTCGTCGCGGAGCGTCTCGTAGAGCTCCTCGTCCTGCAGCTGCGGGGTGTTCGGCATCGCCCGCTCCTTCCTGGTCGTGACGTCGTCGTGGCCCGATGCCGGTCGGGCCGGATGCCTCAGAGGGGCCGTCCGCCGGTGACGGGCAGCACCGCGCCCGAGACGTAGGACGCGTCGTCCGAGGCGAGGTACACGTACGCCCCGGCGAGTTCCGCCGGCTGGCCGGGTCGCCCGAGGGGCGTGTCCTCGCCGAACTCGGGGATGTGGTCGGGCCAGCCCGTCGCCGGGATGAGCGGCGTCCAGATCGGGCCCGGCGCGACGGCATTGACCCGGATGCCGCTCGGCCCGAGCTCCTCGGCGAGCGCCCGCGTGAACGTCACGAGCGCCGACTTCGTCATCGCGTAGTCGAGCAGTCCTGGGGAGGGATCGAACGCCTGGATCGAGGTCGTCACGATGATCGAGGACCCCGGGTCGAGGCGCGGCACCGCAGCTCGCGCCAGATAGATCGGCGCGAGCAGGTTGGTGCGGATGACCCGTTCCAGGTCGGCGGTCGGCATCATGGTGACGCCGCGGCGGAGCTGCTGATGCGCGGCGTTGAGCACCAGCAGGTCGAGTCCGCCGAGGGTCGCCTCGGCGGTGGTCACGAGCGACGTGCAGAACGCCTCGTCCTGCAGGTCGCCGGGGAGGAGCAGCGGCTCGACGCCGGCATCGGAGATCCAGCGAGCGGTCTCCGCGGCGTCCTCGGCTTCGTCGGGGAGGTAGTTGATCGCGACCTGGGCGCCCTCGCGGGCGTAGGCGATCGCAACCGCGCGGCCGATCCCGGAGTCGCCGCCGGTGACCAGCGCCTTGCGGCCGGCGAGCCGCCCGGACCCGCGGTAGCTGTACTCCCCGTGATCGGGCAGCGGCCGCATGTCCTCGGTCGCGCCCGGTGCATCCTGCCGCTGTCGCGGGAAGGGGCCGTGCGCGTGCTTCGTCGTCGGATCGATGAGCTGGGTCATGTCGGCTCCCTCGTGTCGGCTCCGTACGACGCGAGCCGCCCGGGAGGGCCGCCGCGCCGAGCGCGAACATCCGCGCTCCGTGCGGACGCTACGCGCGCGGCACGGGCTCCGGCACGGGGTTGACACTCGCGCACGACCGGCGTACGGCCCTCGGGCCGGCTTCACGTACCTCGCGATGCGGCGGTGCGTCAACCCCCTCCGCCGGATTCCGGGACGGGCGTAGCTTCGATCTCAAGCCGAAACCCGGCCTCGTTCGGCCGGACAGCGGCCCCACGCGATCAGAAGGAGTCCCATCATGAACATCTTCGTCGCCATCATCGCCCTCATCGCGATCATCCTGCTCTTCACCGGAGGCTTCGTGCAGTCCCTGCAGTTCCTCCTGTGGGTGGGAATCGTGCTGCTCGCCATCGCGGTGATCCTCTGGCTCGTGCGCGCTATCTCCGGTAGCCGCGCACGTTGATCCCCGGGGTGCGTCGGCTTGGGGAAGCCGGCGCAGGGGAATCCCCCGGGGACGGGGAATACAGCGGGCGGACGGCCTATCGGGTGCCGTCCGCCCGCGCTCGCGTCCGGGGCGGCCTCACGGCCGTCCCGGACGCGTTCGTCGTTTCCGGATGCCTCGGCGGCTCAATCGCCGTCGAACGGGGCGTCCTGCTCGGGCTCGGGCACGAAGTGCAGTCCGCCGGCGCTGTTCGCGGTCAGCAGCAGGTCCTCGACCCAGAGCCGGTTGAGCGTCGGCTGCCGGTTGCCGCTGAAGATGAACTGCAACGGGATCGACTCGTGCAGCCAGAACGTCGTGCGCCCGCTGCCGCGCTCGAGGCCGTGCTCCCAGGTCATGGCGAAGCTCTCGGAGCGGCGGAGTTTGCTGAGGATCGCGACCCGGAGGTGCGCCAGCACGCGGTCGTCGATCTCGAGTTCCCGCGGCGACGAGTTGTAGATGAGCTTGCCCATGCCCGGATGCTAGCCCGTCGGAGCACCTCGGTCGGCATCGGTTCGGCATCTTCCCCGCGACCTTCCGGCCGATGGCGAACGGCACGCCCGGGATCGACGCTCGGACCGCCTCGATTCGCAATCACGCCGAACGTGGGTTACAGTATTCAGGTTGCCCGGTACGGGGAACACGAACTGAATATGCGCCCGTAGCTCAATGGATAGAGCATCTGACTACGGATCAGAAGGTTGGGGGTTCGAGTCCCTCCGGGCGCACCGAGCACTATTGCTCCGAGATCTGTGTTGAGACAGTGCGAGAACGGCCCGCTTCGGCGGGCCGTTCTCGTTTTCCCGGGTGCATCGGCGAGGGGCCTTGGCTGGTGGTCCGGTCGATCGGTCGCGGGGTGTTCACGGGCCGGCGAGCAGTTTGACAGCTGGCCCGCGGGTTATGTCGGAGCGCCCCGTGCAGGCACTCCTGCCTGGGCCTCCCGCTGCTATGTTTCGGGCATGCCCGACCCTTCGGCCTCCGCGCTGCTCGTTCCCCTCTGGCTGACCGTGGCGATCCTCGCCGGCGGATACGCGCGGACGCGGAACCGGTCTGCGTGGTCCTGGTTCGTCCTGACATTCTTCCTTGGCCCGATCGCCGCGTACCTCCTGGTGGTCTGGCCTCCCCGCGAGCCCACGGGCAGGGCGCTCGAGCGGGTCGTTCCGCCGGGCGAGCAGCCCTCCACGTCAGCCTGATCCGACAAGGCGCCCCATGCGCGGTGTATACGCCTGCATGAGTATTTCCTGAGAATGTCCTGGATGCCCCGAGCGGCAACCGGAAACACACTGTTCAACAACCGCTGCCGCTGGTTAGGCTCCTGGCGAATCGACGCGAGGGGGATGCGGAATGCAGGCGGTAGCGGGACACGGGAGTGCGGCGGAGGCGGTCATCGGGAAACCTCCCGGCGGGGTCACCCGCCGAGCAGCAGTCGACGACGACCACTCCGTCCGCAGGCCGGGGTGGTCGTCGCCGTTGCGGGTGTGGTCCGGTCGGCTCGGTGAGGGCATGGCGTTCGCAGCGCTCGGGGGAACGCTGCTGCGCCGCATCCTCACCATCGCGATCGCCGCGGCCTTCGGGCTCGCCGCCGCCGACGTCATCGGACGTCTCGCTTCGCTCGAGCACGTCTGGGCGCTGCGCGTCGCCGCCGGCGTCCTCGTCGGCGTGCTGGTCGCCGGCTTCGTCGGCATGATCTCGGCGACCGCGACCAGCCGCGGGCGCTTCCGCGCCGCGCTGCGCCGCGTCGGCATCGTCGTCCCGCTCATCCGCGCGGACCTGCGCGCGCGCGTCAACGGCGGCGTCTGGTTCGCGCTCGGCGCGAGCGCCGTGGCCTTCACCTCGCCCGCGTTCACGTCGCTTCCGGGCGGTCCGGTCGCCTGGGCGCTCGTCGCGGGGACGCTGCTCGGCACGCTCACGAACCGGCTGCACCGCGCGACCCATGCCCACGACACGACACGTACCTTCAACCTCGTCGCCATGGTGCTCTTCGCCGGTTCGGTCGCGGCGATGGGCGGCACCTCGACGGGCGAGTGGTGGACGCTCAACTTCTCGACGCTCGGCACCTCCGACGACCTCGCCGCTGCCTGCTTCAACGTCGCGATCGTGCTGAGCGGCTCGGCCATCGTCGTCATGGCGCGCGCCCTCACCGCCGGGGTCGCGTCGGGGCGATTCCGCCCCATCCGCATCGGGGTGCCCGTGATGCGCGGCCTCATCATGCTGCTCGGGGCCTGCCTCGTCGGCGTCGGCCTCGTGCCCATCGACACCGACACCGACCTGCACAACGTCTTCGCCCTCGGCTCGGCGGCCTGCTTCGCGGTGCTCGCACTCGGCCTCCCGGTGTGGGTGCGCGGCCTCCCGCGCGGCCTCGTCCCCGCGTCCTTCGGGTTCGTCGCCGTCGAGGTGATCGCGATGGTCGCCTACGACGGGCTCGATCTCTTCACCTTGACCGTGTTCGAGATGGTCGCGTTCACCCTCGTCTTCGCCTGGCTCATCATGCTCGTCGCGGTGACCGCGGAGCCGGTCGCGATCGCGCCGGTGCCGGAAGCCACGGGCCTGGTCGGGAACGGCGTCGCGCCGGCAACCGCCCGCGAGCTGCGGATCGAACTGTCGCCGATGCTCCGGCGGCACACGCCCGCAGCGCTCCGGGGCGTCGTCGTCGGCGCCCGAGCGGAGGTCCGTCGCGCGCATGCCGTGGCGGCCGCCCGTCCGGCGGTCGCCCGATCCGCGCCGCCGTCCGCCACGAACTCGGGACGCCGCCACTACCGTCGCCTCGGTCGGCGTTCCCGCCGAGCGCCGCGCGGCGAGTCCGGCCCGGGTTTACGCTGAGCTGCAGCCGTGCCCGCGCCGGCGGGTCGATCGAGGGGGAACCGTGACGGAAGATCGCATCGTCGTGCGCCGAAATGCCGAGGAGCACCGCTTCGAGATCCGCGAGGGCGGCGAGCTCGCCGGCTACGCGGTCTATCGCGAAGAGGAGGGCCGCACGGTGTTCACGCACACGATCGTGCTGCCGGCCTTCGGCGGGCGCGGACTCGGCACACGGCTCGCGAAGGCCGCACTCGACGCCGTGGTCGAGGACGGCGGCCCCATCGTGCCGCGGTGCCCGTTCATCGCGAGCTACCTCGTCGAGCACCCGGAGTACGCCGCTCACGTCGAGCAGCCGGGCGCGACCGCGTCCTGACCAGGTTCGGCACCACCCTCGGAGTCGAGTGATCCTCAGGGAACTGGCCCCTGGACTGGGGACGGCGCAGGTGAACGCGCGACCCCTACGCTCAGGCAGTGCCGGGACGAACGTCCACTCCGTTCGGGGGCGGTAGGCGAACGTCCCGGTACACAGCGAAGTCCGAGCGTGCGCGATTCCTGCCGTGTACGCTCATCGAGGCTCGTCGGGTCGAGTTCGGGTCGCCCGATGAGAAGCCTCCTCCGGGGGGCCGCGGTGGGGTGGGAGGTAGGGTTCCCGCCCCATCGCGCAACCCGCGGCGCGCGAGTCGTCGCAGCGAGCCGGCGGAAGCCGCTCGGCGCCAGAGGCATCCGTTCGGCGGTCTCAGTGCTCGTCGGGCAGGCCCGCGCGCAGCCGCTCGCAGAGGTTGCCCAGTTCGACCAGCTCGTCCTCGTCGAGGGCGTCGCCGATCGTGGCCGTGATCGAGCGGATGTGCAGCACCGCGACGCGACGGAACAGCTCGTAGCCGTCATCCGTCAGCGTCACGATCGTGCCGCGCCCGTCCTCCGGGTCGTCGCGCTTGCTCAGGATGCCCCGTGACGTCAGCCGGTCGACGAGGCGGCTGATGCTCGGCTGCGAGATGAGCGCCGTCTTGTTGAGATCGCGCATGCGGAGCGAGCGTTCGGGCTGCAGCGAGAGATTGAAGAGCACGTCGTACTCGTTGAGGGAGATGAGCTCGGACGGGAAACCGGAAGCGAGGCGACGCATGATCGCGACCTGCGCTCGGAAGAGGGATTCCCAAGCATCCACGGTGATGCGACGATCGGCCACTCGGCACCCCCGTTCTCCCGGAATCATCATAGGGAGCGGCGCGGGTGCGCGGCGGCGCGGGCGGGCGCGGCGTCGCCGATCGGAACGGGTGCCGGCGGAGTCGGACGGGCCCGGGAATTGAGAATGGCCCGGTCGGAGAGGCTGCCGACCGGGCCACGCTCGTTGCACCAAGAGTGTCCTGCAATCACATTCCGCACCGGCTGCCACAGCAAACAACCGGTGCTCGATCAATGTATAACGGAACGGTAACAAGCGCTACCCGCCGGGCCGATTTTCCTCGGTGATTCGACGATGAATTCGCCCAGTGCAGGCCGACCGCCGGATGGGCGCGGAGCGAATGCCAGATGAGCGCCGATTTCGCTTCGGAGGCGCCGATCGGGCGAGGCTGCGGCGGGTGCGGCGGCGGGTCGCGGGCCGCGTGTCGGCGGTGCGGGCTAGCGTCCGGACTGTCTCACCACTGCAGTGAACGGCATACGGAACCGGAGTGAACCATGGCGAACGAGACCACCCTCACCATCGTCGGCAACCTGACCGACGCGCCGGAGCTGCGCTACACGCAGGGCGGCGTCGCAGTCGCGGGCTTCACCGTCGCGAGTACCGAGCGTACCTATGACCGCGCGAGCGGCGAGTGGAAGGACGGCGACGCGTTGTTCCTCCGGTGCTCGGCCTGGCGCGACCTCGCCGAGCACGTCGCGGGTTCCCTCGGCAAGGGCGCCCGGGTCATCGTCGTCGGTCGGCTCAAGCAGCGCTCCTACCAGGACCGGGAGGGCGTCAACCGCACGTCGCTCGAGCTCGAGGTCGAGGAGGTCGGGCCGTCGCTGCGCTATGCGACCGCCCAGGTTGAGCGCGCGGGGCGCGGAGCGCCGGCCCCTGTCGCCGCCGCTGCGGCGAGCAGCGGGTACGGAGACGAGCAGCCGTTCTGAGCGGCGTCCCGTCCGCATCGGCGCGCCGACGGGACGGGGCGGGCAGCCTTCGGCGAACGGCGGGGTCGATCGGGCAGAGTGCGCCGCAGCTCGGAGCGTTCAGCGCGCCGGAGTCGCCGCGTGGATGCCGAGCGCCTGCGCAACGTCGGAGATCCGTCGGGCCACGCCCGCGTCGGCGTCCGTGAGCCCGCCCTCGGAGTGCGTCGTCAGGTGCACAGTGACCGAGCTGTAGCGCACTTCGACGTCGGGGTGGTGGTTCGCCGACTCGGCGACGATGGCGACCGCGGCGAAGAAGCGCGCTCCCGTGGCGAAGTCGCCCGTCTTGAACGTGGCGACGGCTTCGTCGCCGACGACGGCCCAGTCGGCGGACTCGGCGCCGGCGCGGAACTGCTCGGGGCTGATCGTGCTCATCAGGGCTCCTCCCGTCGGAACGCGGCTGCGCGCGCCGGCGTCGCTCGCGTGGCGTCACGGTAGCGCGCCCGACGCCCGCCCGCGAGGGGTACGTGCCAATGCCGTCCGCCGGCCCCGTCCGAGCGTCCGCGAGCTCCCGTCCACGGCCTGCCGGCGCGCCCGCGGCCCTGCCGGATACGCGACGGCTGATGCGTACCCAGAAGTGGGGGTGCTCCCGGCGGGGCGTGCCCTCGATGCATCTGCAACGATCGAAGGAAGGTCGCGGCGGGAGGAGCCGCGGCCCGAGCTCGACCCGAAACCCTGTCCCCGGCGCTCCGAGGCCGTCGTCGTCGCACGCTGCCCGTCGCTGCCGGGAATCCGTCGTGCAGCCGCGCGACGACGCACCAGCCTGCAACGAAACGGAGCACCCATGTCCCGCACGACCACCCGCATCCTCGGCCTCGCCGCCGCGACCGCCGTCATGTGCGCGGCCCCCGTCACCGCGAACGCCGAAGAGCTCGACACCCAGGCGCCGGTCATCGCCGACTCCGCCTTCGGCGCCGTCACCGGCACGAAGACCTTCGCGCTGTCGCAGTCGGAGGCCAGCCCGGCCCGCACGTACGTCGAGATCCAGCAGATCGGCGCGAACGGCAAGTGGCAGAAGCTCGCCGGCCAGTGGTTCACCGAGACCAACGACTTCGCATTCACGGTCGACACCGACGCGCTCGTCGAGGGCGCGACCACGCAGATCAAGGTCTCCTCGTGGGACGTCGCGGGCAACCAGTCCGGCAAGACCTTCCCGGTCGTCATCGACCGCACCGCCCCCGTCGCGACACTGAAGGACGGCGCCGTCGTCGTCAACGGCATCCACGTCGTCGCGCCGAGCTTCAAGCTCTCGGACGCCGGCGTCGGCCAGGTCGACTACGTCGAGGTCAACGGCACCAAGTACGACCGCACGAACAACAAGTGGTCGGACCTCAACGGCGGGAACTACGCCGTCGCGCAGGGCGTGAACACCGTCATCGTCGTCGACACCGCCGGCAACCGCAGCGAGCCCTACACGTTCACGTACGACACCGTCGCGCCGACCATCGAGCTCAAGGCCGGCGCGGCGCTCGTCAACGGCATCCACGCGACGGCGCCGAGCTTCAAGCTCACCGACGCGGGCATCGGCCAGGTCGACTACGTCGAGGTCAACGGCGTCAAGATCGACCGCGCGAACAACAAGTGGTCGGACCTGAACGCGGGCGGCTACGCCCCCGTGCAGGGCCTCAACTCGATCGTCGTGGTCGACACCGCGGGCAACCGCAGCGCGGCCTACACGTTCACGTTCGACTCGCTCGTCCCCACCCTCGAGCTCAAGCCCGGCACTCCGGTCGCCGCGGACGGCACGTTCCTCGCCGCGCCGAGCTTCAAGCTCGTCGACGCGGGTGCCGGCCAGGTCGACTACGTCGAGGTCAACGGCGTCAAGATCGACCGCGCGAACAACAAGTGGTCGGACCTGAACGCGGGCGGCTACGCCCCCGTGCAGGGTCTCAACACGGTCGTCGTGGTCGACACCGCGGGCAACCGCAGCGCGGCCTACACGTTCACGCTCGACTCGGTCGCCCCGACCGTGGTCGGCGACGTGCAGGCCTACCAGACCAAGGAAGGCGGCCGCACTTCGGTCACCCTCGAGTTCAGCGAGCCGATCGACGGCGCGAGCCTCGGCCAGGGCTGGTACGGCAACGGCACGACGTTCACCAAGGCGTTCTACAGCGCCAAGCAGGTGACCCTCGACTTCACCGACCTCGTCGGCAACCACGGCACCTACGTCCTCCAGGTGCAGGCGCCCAAGGCCCCCGAGTCGTCGAAGCCCGCCGAGTCGTCGAAGCCCGCTGCGTCGTCGAAGTCCCCGGCGTCGGCCCCGGCCGCCGCGTCGAAGACCCGCGCCGTCGGCAAGTCCCAGCCGGTGCAGGCGAACGTCCCGCAGTTCGCCGGCGTCCACATCGACGCCTCCGACGTCGAGCGCGGCGACGGCTTCCGCGGCTTCCGCATCCACCGCGGCCACTGAGGTCGCACGCCGAACGGCGGGCGGAGGACTTCGGCCCCGCCCGCCGTTCGGCGTTCACCGGCAGGGTCGGGAACGACGGACGGACGCGGTCCCCGCATGCTGCGGGGGCCGCGCCCGTCGGCTCGCGCGGGGGAGCAACCCGCGCGCATCCTGAGGAGGAAGCGGTTCAGACCACGTCGGGGCTCGGCGTCGTGGCCTGGCGGATCGAGACGTCCGCGTGGCGGTCGAAGCGGTAGCCGACGCCGCGCACGGTGCGCACGATGTCCTGGTACGAGCCGAGCTTCGCGCGCAGGCGCCGCACGTGGACGTCGATCGTGCGCTCGTTGGGGATGTCGTCGTCACCCGTGCCCCAGAGGCCGGAGATGAGCTCGTGGCGGTCGATCGTGCGGCCCTCGCGGAGCACGAGGTACTGGAGGAGCTCGAACTCCTTGAAGGTGAGGCCGGCGGCCTCGCCGTCGAGCAGGACGCGCTTGCGAGAGATGTCGACGATGACGCCGGCGGGGTGCCGGTCGGCGTCGTCGCGCTCGGTCTCGACGGGCTCGCCGCGGTGCTTGGCGAGCGCGGCCTTGTCCTGGAGCGCGAGGCGGACGACCTCGACATCGCGGCCGCCGACGCCCTCGGGGGCGAGGGCCACGGCCGCGTAGGTCTCGGCGGACGGGGCGATCTCGGCGACGACCTTGCGGAGCGCCTCGACGATGCGGTGGAGCGTCGTGCCGTCCTCGAGGGCCTTGGCCTCGTCGACGCCGACGTACAGCGCGAAGCCGCGGGCCTCGGTGCCGGTGGGCACCGCGCGGGGACGCGGGGCGGGCGCCGTGGGCGCGGCCTGGATGGAGGGGCGCGGCTCGACGGCGGGGCTGCCGACCGGGCGCGGCGTCGAGAGGCGCGGGCG
>NZ_WSTA01000002.1 GCF_009789225.1 Agromyces seonyuensis
CCGCGGCGGGCCGAGCGGGGGGACCGGGGGGCCGGGCCCGCGGTGGCGGGCCCGGCCGATTCGAGGAGTGCGGTCATGGCTCAGAGCGTCGCCGCGGCGTCCTGCATCTTGGTGACGATGTCCTCCGCGCTGCCGGCGCCGCCGAAGAGGTTCACGATGCCCTCGTTCATGGCGTTGCCGACGGTGGTGCCGAAGGCCGTGTCGAACCAGAGCTGCACGTAGGAGGCATCCGCGAGGCCCTCGGCCACCAGGGCGAGGTTCGGGTCCTCGATGGAGCCCATCGCGCTCGCGACGGTGGGGATGCCCGCGCCGCTCGCGGCGAAGCGCGCCTGCACGTCGTCGCTCATGATGTACGCGAGCAGTTCGGCGCACTCCGGGGGCGCGTCGGCCGAGCAGGCGAAACCGTCGCCGCCGCCGAGGGCCGCGGTCGGGTCGCCCGACGAACCGGGGATGCCGGGGAAGGGGAACCAGCCGAGGAACTCGGGCACCTGCTGGTCGGCCGTCAGGCCGCCGATGACGCCGGCGTTCCAGTGGCCCATGAGCTCCATGGCGGCCTGCCCGTTGGCGATGAGGCCCGCCGACGAACCGGCGCCCGTCTGCGCGGGGGTGCCGAGGAAGCCGTCCTGGAACGGCTCGACGCCGATGAACTCCTCGAGCTGCTCGCCCGCCTCGACCCAGCACGGGTCGTCGAAGTCGTTGTCGGTTTCGGCGGCCTGCAGGGCGTCGGCCGAGCAGGAGTGGAGGGCGAACTGGTACCACCAGTGCGCGGCCGGCCACTTGTCGCCCGCGCCGACGGCGATCGGGGTGATGCCGGCGTCGCGCAGCTTCGCGACGTCGTCGACGAGCTCGTCGAGGGTCGTCGGCGGCGCGTCGATGCCGGCCTGCTCGAACAGGTCGGTGTTGTACCAGAAGCCCTCGATGCCGAAGGTGAAGGGGATGCCGTAGGTGGCCCCGTCGACCTGCCACGGGCCGACCGTGCTGCCGACGGCGGTGACGGTGTCGGGGATCGCGTCGTCGAGCGGCATGAGGTAGTCGTTGGCGACCTGGTCGCGCAGCTCGCCGCCCGGCCAGACCTGGAAGAGGTCCGGCGGGTCGCCGGCGGCCAGGGCGTTGGGGATGAGGGTGCGCTGCAGGTCTTCGTTCTGGTAACCGGTCTGCTCGACCGTGACGCCGGGGTGGTCGGCCTCGAACTCGGCGGCGACCTCCTCCCAGACGGCGGGCAGGGGACCGGACGTGGCGTTGTGCCACCACGTGAGGGTGACGTCGCCTCCGGCGTCGCCGCCCTCGCTCGCGCCGCTGCACCCGGCGAGGGCGACCATGGCGGCCGCGGCGGTCGCCGCCCCGATCGCCCTCCTGATGCTGCTGTGCTGGTTCATCGTTGAACACCTCTCGAAAGTTTCGACTTCTGCGTCGAAATGCGGACGTCGCCGAGTGTACGGATGCGGGGTGCACCGGTCAAGCGGAACGGCGTCGGCGCGGATCGGCGTCGGGTGCTGAGGAATTGTCGGCGGTGGGGCGGAGACTGGAGGCAGCGGTCACCACTACATGTGGGGGTCGGAAGCGGGGTCGACACGAGATGTGCGGTCGGTGAAGGCGAGGGAAACTCGCGACACGCCGACGACACGCCCAGGAGGCATCCACAGGCCGAAACCGCCGACTGCCCCGAGCTGTGGACAACATGCCCGACCGGCCCGGAATTCCGGCCCTCGCGGCGCCGGCGGCTGTTGATGGACCGGTGGAAAGCTGTGGAAAACTACACCTTTGTAACTACTGCATCTAGGGGTCGTTCCCGATGTCCGGCACTAGATGTAGTATCGAAGCCCAAGAGGAACCCGGGGGGACGGGGGACTCGGAACGACTTTCAACGAGGGGAAACCGACATGACCGTCACGGTGTACACGAAGCCGTCCTGCGTCCAGTGCGCAGCCACCTACCGCGCCCTCGACAGCAAGGGAATCGAGTACGAAGTGCTCGACGTCTCGGCCGACGAGCTCGCCCTCCAGACGGTCAAGGACCTCGGCTACCTGCAGGCGCCCGTCGTCATCACCGATGAAGATCACTGGTCGGGCTTCCGCCCCGACAAGATCGCCGAGCTGGCCGCCCGCATCTGATCGGGTCGGCCCGCGGCCGGCGGTCGGTCATCCGTTCGATCGGATGACTCGGAAGCCGGCCGACGAGCGCGAGCAGGAGGAATCATGGCGGATCTCGTCTACTTCTCGAGCGTCTCGGGCAACACGCATCGCTTCGTGGAGAAGCTCGGGATCCCCGCACTGCGGATCCCGGTCTTCCCGCGCGAGGAACCGATCCAGGCCGACGAACCCTACGTGCTGATCGTGCCGACCTACGGCGGCGGCGACGGCAAGGGCGCCGTCCCGAAGCAGGTCATCAAGTTCCTCAACGATCCGCACAACCGATCGCTCCTACGCGGCGTCATGGCCGCGGGCAACACCAACTTCGGTTCGGCCTACGGACTCGCCGGCGATGTGATCGCCGCGAAGACCGGGGTGCCGCACCTCTACCGCTTCGAACTCTTCGGAACTCCCGACGACGTGCGCGTCGTCATCGACGGATTGGACGCATTTTGGTCAACTCAGCGGCGAACGCACCGGCAGCAGACGGCGTAGCCCTCATGGAAGCGCCGCGCCAGGCGATGGACTACCACTCGCTCAACGCGATGCTCAACCTGTACGGCGCGGACGGGCAGATCCAGTTCGAGAAGGACCGCGAGGCGGCTCGGGAGTACTTCCTGCAGCACGTCAACCAGAACACGGTCTTCTTCCACTCCCTCAAGGAGCGCCTCGACTACCTCGTCGAGAAGGAATACTACGAGCCGGAGGTGCTCGCGCAGTACGACTTCGCGTTCATCCAGCAGCTCAACGACCTCGCGTACTCGAAGAAGTTCCGGTTCGAGACCTTCCTCGGCGCGTTCAAGTACTACACGAGCTACACGCTCAAGACCTTCGACGGCAAGCGCTACCTCGAGCGCTTCGAGGACCGCGTCGTCATGACCGCCCTCGGCCTCGCGCAGGGCGACGAGCAGCTCGCGATCGACCTCGTCGAGGAGATCATCGGCGGCCGGTTCCAGCCGGCGACCCCGACGTTCCTCAACACGGGCAAGGCCCAGCGCGGCGAGCTCGTCTCCTGCTTCCTGCTCCGCATCGAAGACAACATGGAGTCGATCGCGCGCGGCATCAACTCGGCGCTGCAGCTCTCCAAGCGCGGCGGCGGCGTGGCGCTGCTGCTCTCGAACATCCGCGAGTCGGGCGCCCCGATCAAGCAGATCGAGAACCAGTCGAGCGGCATCATCCCCGTGATGAAGCTGCTCGAAGACTCGTTCTCCTACGCGAACCAGCTCGGCGCGCGCCAGGGCGCCGGCGCCGTGTACCTGTCGGCGCACCACCCCGACATCATGAAGTTCCTCGACACCAAGCGCGAGAACGCGGACGAGAAGATCCGCATCAAGACGCTCTCGCTCGGCGTCGTCGTGCCCGACATCACGTTCGAGCTCGCCAAGAACAACGAGGACATGTACCTCTTCTCCCCGTACGACGTCGAGCGCGTCTACGGCAAGCCGTTCGGCGACGTGCCCCTCACCGAGAACTACCGGGCCATGGTCGACGACGCGCGCATCAAGAAGACGAAGATCAACGCGCGCGACTTCTTCCAGACGCTCGCCGAGATCCAGTTCGAGTCGGGCTACCCGTACATCGTGTTCGAGGACACGGTGAACAAGGCGAACCCGATCAAGGGCCGCATCAACATGTCGAACCTGTGCTCGGAGATCCTGCAGGTCAACACCCCGACGACGTACAACGAAGACCTCAGCTACGCGAACATCGGCAAGGACATCTCCTGCAACCTGGGTTCGCTCAACATCGCGCTGACGATGGATGCCCCGGACTTCGGCAAGACCGTCGAGACGGCCATCCGCGGCCTGACCTCGGTGTCGAACCAGTCGCACATCACGTCGGTGCGCTCCATCGAGGACGGCAACGACAAGTCGCACGCCATCGGCCTCGGCCAGATGAACCTGCACGGCTACCTCGCCCGCGAGCGCATCTTCTACGGCAGCGAAGAGGGCATCGACTTCACGAACCTCTACTTCTACACGGTGCTGTTCCACTCCCTGCGGGCATCCAACAACATCGCGATCGAGCGCGGTGAGACCTTCGAGGGCTTCGCCGACTCGAAGTACGCCTCGGGCGAGTTCTTCGACAAGTACACCGAGCAGGAGTGGGTGCCGGCCACGGCGCGCGTCGCCGAGCTCTTCGAGACGTCGAACGTGCACATCCCCACGCAGGACGACTGGCGCGCGCTGAAGGCGAGCATCCAGGAGCACGGCATCTACAACCAGAACCTGCAGGCGGTGCCGCCGACCGGCTCGATCTCGTACATCAACAACTCGACGGCGTCGATCCACCCGATCGCCTCGAAGATCGAGATCCGCAAGGAAGGCAAGCTCGGCCGCGTCTACTACCCGGCGGCGTTCATGACGAACGACAACCTGGAGTACTACCAGGACGCCTACGAGATCGGCTACGAGAAGATCATCGACACGTACGCCGCGGCGACGCAGCACGTCGACCAGGGCCTCTCGCTGACGCTGTTCTTCAAGGACACCGCGACCACGCGCGACATCAACCGGGCGCAGATCTACGCCTGGAAGAAGGGCATCAAGACCATCTACTACATCCGCCTGCGGCAGATGGCGCTCGAGGGCACGGAGCTCGACATGTGCGTCTCCTGCATGCTCTAATGGCGCGTTGATCTGGTCTTTTTCCGAGAATAGGAACGAACAAGGATGACTCCTCCCGAGAAGCTCAAGCTGATCGACCACGTGCAGGCCATCAACTGGAACCGCATCCAGGACGACAAGGACCTCGAGGTCTGGAACCGTCTCGTGAACAACTTCTGGCTGCCCGAGAAGGTGCCGCTGTCCAACGACATCCAGTCGTGGAACACGCTCACGCCCGACGAGCAGACGCTCACGATGCGCGTGTTCACCGGCCTCACCCTGCTCGACACGATCCAGGGCACGGTCGGCGCGGTCTCGCTCATCCCGGACTCGATCACGCCGCACGAAGAGGCCGTGTATACGAACATCGCGTTCATGGAGTCGGTGCACGCCAAGAGCTACTCGTCGATCTTCTCGACGCTCTGCTCGACGGACGAGATCGACGCCGCCTTCCGCTGGTCGGTCGAGAACCCGAACCTGCAGCGCAAGGCCGAGATCGTCATGGACTACTACCGCGGCGACGAGCCCCTCAAGCGCAAGGTCGCCTCGACGCTGCTCGAGTCGTTCCTGTTCTACTCGGGCTTCTACCTGCCCATGTACTGGTCCAGCCGGGCGAAGCTCACCAACACGGCCGACCTCATCCGCCTCATCATCCGCGACGAGGCCGTGCACGGCTATTACATCGGCTACAAGTTCCAGAAGGGGCTCGAGCGGGTCGACCAGGCCAAGCGCGACGAGATCAAGGACTACACGTTCTCGCTCATGTACGAGCTCTACGAGAACGAGGTGCAGTACACGCAGGACCTCTACGACGGCGTCGGCCTGACCGAGGACGTCAAGAAGTTCCTGCACTACAACGCCAACAAGGCGCTCATGAACCTCGGCTACGAGGCGATGTTCCCGTCGAGCGTGACGGACGTGAACCCCGCCATCCTCTCGGCGCTCTCGCCGAACGCCGACGAGAACCACGACTTCTTCTCGGGGTCGGGTTCGTCCTACGTCATCGGAAAAGCGGTCAACACCGAGGACGAGGACTGGGACTTCTGATCCCGAGCCTCCCCTCGCGCTGATGGCGTGAATCGAAGGGGCGGGCGGATGCTGCTTGGAGCATCCGCCCGCCCCTTCGTGCGTCCGCGCGTGCCGCGGATCAGGAGCCGGTGCCGGTGCCGGGGGCCGGCGCGCCCGCCGCGGTGGTGTTCTCGGCTTCGGTCGAGCGCGGATGCTGTTCGGCGAGCGTGCGGACGAGCCAGCCGTCCCTGGCGGCGATCGCCTGCTTCGTGAGCGTCGCATCCGGGGCGATGCTGTCGAACGCGTGGAACGCGCCCGGCCAGACGTGCAGTTCGGCTCGGCCCCCGGCCGCCCAGATGCGGCTCGCGAAGGCGACGTCCTCGTCGCGGAAGACCTCGCTGCTGCCGCAATCGAGGTAGGTGGGCGGCAGGCCGGCGAGGTCGCCGGCGCGGGCCGGCGCGGCGTAGATCGAGACGTCGTCGCCGCCGCGGCGGTCGCCGAGCAGCGCCGTCCAGCCGGTGACGTTGCTCGTGCGGTCCCACACCCCGACGCCGTCGATCTGCTGCGTCGAGACGGTGCGGTCGCGGTCGTCGAGCATCGGGGAGGTCAGCAGCAGTGCGGCGATGCGCGGGCCGCCCCGATCGCGCGCGAGCAGCGCGGTGCCCGCGGCGAGCCCGCCGCCCGCGCTGGTCCCGGCGACGACGAGACGATCGGGGCGGATGCTCAGTTCGGCCGTGTGCGCGACCGTCCACTCGAGCGCGGCGAAGCAGTCCTCGACCGGGATCGGATCCGGATGCTCCGGGGCGAGCCGGTAGCCGACCCCCACGACGACCGCGCCGAGTTCGCTCGCCCAGCGCAGCAGCAGCGCCGGGAACGCGCGCCGGTCGCCGCCGATCATGCCGCCGCCGTGGAGGAAGAGGAAGCCGACGCCGGACGGTTCCGTCGGCTCGACGACAGTGAGGTCGACCCCGCCGCCCTCGAAACCGGCGATCCGCACCTCGCGGGCGCCGAGACCGAGGGTTGCGAGCGCCTCGTCGGTGATGCCGCGGGCCGCGCTCCGCCGCGCCGGAATCATGTCGGCCGTGATCGTCGCCGGCATGGCGGACCGTGCGAGGGCCGCGGCGAGCTCGGGGTCGAACGGCGGGTGGGGCGGTGTCGCCGACATCCAGGGCCTCCGCTCTCTCCTGGAGGCAGACCGTAGCCGTTCGAGCCGCCGTGCGGTGCCGGTTCGGGACCTTCGGCCGGCTCACGAAGGGCGAGCGCGTTCGCGGAAATCGGTCGTCGGCGCACGTCGAACGATCTCCGATCAGCCGCCGACGCCGACGCGACGCGCACTCTCAACCCAGAAGGCGTCCATGAGGGCCGTGTCGTCCTGCTGGGGGTGCGGGCGGCGGGGGAGGCGGCCGGGTGCCGAGTAGTACGCACCGGACTGCCAGTCGGCGCCGGGCGTGCCGTCGACGGCCCAGAGGAGGCGGTGCGCACCCGCCTCGGGGGACTGCAGGAACGCGGCGAGCGGACTCGCGTAGAAGAAGCGCACCAGGCCGCCGCCGGTGTCCTTGGCGAAGTTCGACGCGATGTCGCCGGGGTGGAAGGCGACGGCGCTGAGCCCACGCGAGCGGTAGCGGGCGTCGAGGCCGGCGGTGAAGAGGATGTTCGCGAGCTTCGAGTCGCCGTAGGCGCGCATCGCGGCGTACTTGCCGTCGTGCTCGAGGTCGTCCAGATCGAGCTCGCCGAACTTGCCCGCAGCGGCGCTCGAGGTGTTCACGACCTTCGCCCCGCTCGTGACCAGCGTGTCGAGCAGCAGGTGGGTGAGCAGGAACGCCGCGTCGTGGTTCACCTGCATGGTGCGCTCGTTGCCGTCGACGGTGACGACGCGCTCGGCGAAGACGCCGCCCGCATTGTTGGCGAGCACGTCGATGCGGTCGGTACGTTCCTGCACCCACTGCGCGAGTGCCCGCACCTCGTCGAGGCGCGCGAAGTCGGCCGCGAAGCGCTCGGCGCCGAGCGGTTCGGCGACGGCCGCCAACTTCTCGGGCGACCGGCCGACGAGCAGCAGCCGTTCGCCCCGTGCGGCGAGTGCACGAGACGCGGCGGCGCCGATGCCGTCGGACGCCCCGGTGATGATGATCGTGCGCCGGTCCATGCGCTCCCTGCTCGAAGATCGGATGCGGCGAGCCGCGTGTCGACTCGGTCTCCGAACGATTCGCATCGGTGGAGTTCGCCTCGGTCGGCCTCGCCCGCCCTGCCGGGCAGCATCCCGGCGGCGTCGAAGGCGGATACTCCGACCGTACTTGCCGGGCGAGTTCGGGCCGCGCGATGGCGCGGCCCAAACCGCCTTCGATGCGGAGGTTATCCGGCGGAGGAGAGCCCGTGGAGCATCTTGGCGATCTGCTCTTGGACTTGGGCGTCGTCGGTCTCGAAGATGGCGTAGCTGATACCGGCGGTCTGGATGGGCCGGTTGGGATACTGCTTGTAGGTGGGGAGCACGCCGAGCAAACGGTCGGCCATCTGCGGCAGCTGCCAGGTCTTCTCCGCGAAGCTGTTCATGAAGATGTCGTACCGCTCCTGCGGGTCTTGCCACAGGTCGAACAACTCGGGGACGATCGCGGTGTAGGACGCGGGTCCGCGCCATCCATCGCGCACATTCCAGACGGCCTTCCACTTGCCGAGCCGGATGGCGCCGGGGATCATCTCGGTTTCGGTCATGTAGAACCAGTGGTCCCGGGCGGAGGGCCCCTCGCCCTTGAGCAGGGCGGTCTGGTCGTAGCTGTCGAAAATGGTGGGCTCGCCCTCGCGGTCGACGGTGGGGAGCTCGAGCCCCGCGAGGCTCGCGAAGGTGGCCATCAGATCCAGCGAACCCACGATGTCGGAGTTGCGACGCCCCGCTTCGATGGTTCCCGGCCACCAGGCGATCGCGGGGACACGACTGCCGCCTTCGTAGTCGGTGCCCTTCGTGCCGCGATACGGCGTGTATCCGCAATCGGGGTAGACGTCCTGCCAGGCGCCGTTGTCGGTCGTCCAGACGATCAGGGTGTTCTCGGCGATGCCGAGTTCGCGGACCTTGTCGACGACCTGTCCGACACGATGGTCGAGCTCGACGAGCGAATCGAGGTACTTCGACTTCGCAAGGGATGCGCCCTCGAAGTCCGGATGCGGCAGGTTCGGCTGGTGCAGTTTCGCGGTGTTCAAGTAGAGGAAGAACGGGTTGTCGCCGTTCGCGTGGTTCTCGATGTAGTCGAGCGCGAAGTCGGTGGATTTCTCGTCGATGAGGGGGATGTTCGACGAGTCGACCTTCTCCACCTCGTGCGCCGCCTCGCCGGCCTTGCCCTCCAGCGCGCCGACGACGTCGCCCCACATCTTCATCGTCGCCGGGTCGTCGAACGGGAAGTCCGGGTTGTAGGCCTTGTCGGTGTAGGTGTACGCGTTCAGGTGGTACAGCGTCGTGTTGTACATCTCGTCGAAGCCGTGCGAGGTCGGCATCGCGTAGTCGGCCTCGCCGAGATGCCACTTCCCGATGTGGCAGGTGTCGTACTGCGCCTGCTTCAGCACGCTGGCGAGCGTCCACTCGCCGGACGGGAGGCCGCCGCCCTGACCGGGGAACGCGACCGTGGTCATGCCGCTGCGAATCGGAAGTCGCCCGGTGATCGCCGCGGCGCGCCCCGGGGTGCAACTGGGCTGCCCGTAGAACGAGAGGAACTGCAGGCCTTCGGCGGCGAGACGGTCGAGGTGCGGCGTGGGCGCGCCGCGGTTCTCACCGCCGCCGTAGCAGCCCAGGTCTCCCCACCCGACGTCGTCGGACATGAACAGGATGATGTTCGGCTTTTCGGTCATTCTCGAGATCCCCCCATTGGCTCGGATTGCGATTCGGACGCTAGCAGAGCGACCGGGCGTTGGCCACGATCCCCGATCGGTGCCGACGGCTACGGTGATCACCATGCCCGCCGTGTCCGAACCTCGTCGCACCGCGCCGCAGATCGTCGTCATGGGGGTGTCCGCGTCGGGGAAGTCCTCGATGGGGATCGCGCTCGCCGCGCGGCTCGGAGTGCCCTTCGTGGATGCCGACGACCTGCATCCGCGAGCGAACGTCGAGAAGATGGCCGCGGGCATCCCGCTCGACGACGAGGATCGTCGGCCCTGGCTCGACCTCGTCGGTCAGCGGCTCGCCGCCGGCGGGGATGACGGCGGTGTCGTCATCGCCTGTTCGGCGCTCAAGCGCGCCTACCGGGACCGGCTGCGCGCCGCGGCACCGGGTACGGCGTTCGTGCATCTGACCGGCACGCCCGACCTGCTCGCCGAGCGGGCTCAGGGCCGGGCCGGCCACTTCATGCCGCCGAGCCTGCTGGCGTCGCAGCTCGCGACGCTCGAGGTGCTCGGCGACGACGAAGCGGGCGTCGTGCTCGACATCGTGCATCCGCTCGGCGAGTTGGTGCAGGAGGCGCTCGAGCGGCTCGGCTGAACGGCGGGCGCTCGGCGCCACTCCGGCGAGCGGGAGCGTCCGGATACTCCGTTCGCCTCGCGTTCACTTCGGGGTCGCCTCCGAGTCCTGCGGCGTCGTTACGTTCGGGGCCTGTGAGACTTCAACTTCCCCGCACCGTCGCGGCCGTCGCCGCGGCCGCCACCGCCGGCGCGGCGTTCGCGATCGCGCTGCCCCTGACCGCCCAGGCGGCGGACGCCTCCGACGTCCGCATCACCGAGTGGATGTACAACCCGGTGAACTCCTCCGGCGAGTTCATCGAGTTCACGAACCTCGGCGACGCCCCCGTGAGCCTCGCCGGGTGGTCGTTCGACGACGACAGCCGCACTCCCGGCGCGGTCGCGCTCGACGGCCTCGGCACGCTCGCCGCCGGGCAGTCCGTGATCATCACCGAGTCGGCGGATGCGACCTTCCGCAGCGAGTGGAAGCTCGGCGCCGACGTGAAGGTCCTCGCCGGCAACACGACCAACCTCGGTCGCGCCGACGAGATCAACCTCTTCGACGGCGCCGACCCGGTGGCGAACCTCGTCGACCGGCTCGCCTACGGCGACAACACGGTGGGCGGTCCGCGCACCCAGGGCGTCGCGGGCATCCCGAAGACCGAGGCCGCGCTCGGCGCGAACGACGCGACGCAGTGGCAGCTCTCGGTCGCCGGTGACGCCGAGGGCACGTGGGCCTCCACCGCGGGCGACCTCGGCTCGCCCGGCACGAGCCGGTTCGCGCCCGAGGGCGAGCCGACTCCTTCGTGGGCCGCGGTCCGCATCAACGAGATCTCCTCCGACAACGGGAACACCCCCGTCGGCGATGCGATCGAGCTCGTCAACACGGGCGACGTGGACGTCGACCTCACGGGCTGGCTGCAGATCGACAGCGGCGACCTCTCTGCCGCGAAGACGTTCGCGACGAAGCTCGCCGACGGCACCGCGACCACGGTCGTCCCGGCGCACGGCTACGTCTACTTCTCCTCGACCAAGGGCCTCGGCTCGGGCGGCGACGGCGTGAAGGTCTACCTCGCCGACGGCACGCTCGTCGACTCGGCCGCGTACACCGCCGGCGAGGCCGGCAGCGACGAGTCGAACGAGTTCGGGGCGGGCGCCTTCGCGCGCTGCGGCGACGGCACGGGCGCGTTCGCGTCGGTCGCCCTGAAGAGCTTCGGCGCCTCGAACGCCACCGCGTGCGAGAACATCCTGACCAACCCGGGCGAGGAGCCCACGCCGAGCCTCGACTGCCAGCCCGAGGCCGCCTCCGGCACCGGGGCGCTCCCTGCGGGGGCGCTCGCCTGGCCGGGCAGCGCCGACGTCGGCGTCGCCGACGCGGTGTGCGCATGGAAGACCACGACCGGCCCCGAGGGCCGCGACATCAGCGGCCTCGTCTTCGACCCGACCGACGCGAACGTGCTCTACGCGGTGAAGAACAAGAGCTGGGTCTACCGCCTCGTGCAGCAGGACGGCCTCTGGGTCGCCGACACCGCGAACGACTGGGCCGCGGGCAAGCAGATCTTCTTCCCCGGCTCGACCGACTCGGCCACGAACCAGCCCGACTCCGAGGGCCTGACCGTCGGCCCCGACGGCGCGCTCTACATCACGTCGGAGCGCAACAACGCGGCCAACGACATCCCGCTGAACTCGATCCTGCGGATCGACCCGACGCAGCCGGGCACCCGGCTCGTCGCGACGGCGCAGTGGAACCTGACCGCCGAGTTCCCCGAGCTCCACGCCGGCAACAAGACCGAGGCGAACCTCGGCTTCGAGGGCGTCGCGTTCGTGCCCGACTCGTACCTGACGGCCAACGGCTTCGTCGACCAGTCGACGGGCACGACGTACCGCCCGGCGGACTACCCGTTGCACGGCACCGGCCTCTACTTCGCGGCGCTCGAGAACGACGGCAAGCTCTACGCCTACGCGCTCGACTCCGACGGCTCGTTCCACCGCGTCTCGGTCGTCGACAGCGGCATGGGCCACGCCATGGAGGTGCAGTTCGACGCGGACGCCCAGCGCATCTGGGCGGTCTGCGACAACACCTGCGGCGTCGCCGCCACGGTGCTGAAGGTCGACGCCACGGGTGCGATCGTGCCCGAGCCCGTCTACGCGAAGCCCGCCGGCCTGCCCGTGAACAACTTCGAGGGCTTCGCGATCGCGCCGAACTCGACGTGCGTCGACGGCACGAAGACGGTGGTCTGGGGCGACGACGGCATCGCGGGCACCGGTGCCGGCAGCGCGACCGAGGGCCACGCGCTCTACACGAGCCGCATCGACTGCGACCTGCACCTCGGCGAGCAGGGCGTGCCGAAGCCCGACACGACGCGTCCGCTGGTGACCTTCGTCACCCCGACGACGGCCGGTCCGTTCCAGCAGCTCCAGGTGCGCGTCGACGCGACCGACGAGGTCGGACTCAAGCGCATCGTGGCGAACGTCTACGACGCGGCGGGCACGCTCGTGAAGTCGACGCAGTCGGCCGTGGCGAACGGCGCGACCTCGGGCACGCACTCGGCCACCGTGACGCTCCCGACGGGTGCGTACTTCGTCAAGTACAACGCGCAGGACCTCGCCGGCAACATCTCGACGACGGGCCGGTTCGAGTTCACGATCGACGCGACCAAGCCGACCGCGACGATCAAGGACGGCGCGGGCTTCACGGTCAAGACCGGTGAGGCCTACGGCCTGATCAGCTTCAAGCTGTACGACGCCCAGAAGATCGACAAGGTCACGATCAACGGCAAGGTGAAGGACCTCACCGACAACCAGTGGTCGGACGTGAACTTCATCAAGCCGGGCGTCTTCGGCGCCGTGGCGGGTGCGAACACCCTGGTCGTCTACGACCTGGCCGGCAACGCCTCGACGTACGAGTTCAACCTCGGCTGATCCAGCGCGCCCGACGGGGCGCGTGGATGCTCCTGCGAGCATCCACGCGCCCCGTCGGCGTCACGGAGCCCGACGATCCGGCGCGGGCGCGGGCGCGGCCGCGGGGGGCCCGACGTCCGTCAGTCGTGCCAGGCGCCGAGCCACTCGGCCCAGTCGGGGCCGTCGTCGACCGGGATGCCGGCGCGCGCCTGTTCGACGAGCCCCCGCATCACGAATCCCAGATAGCGCAGGTGGAGCTCGTCGGCGCGTGAACGCGGGATGGGCAGTACTGGGCGCAGGTGCAGGAGGAGCTGCATGACGTCGGCCGCGGTGAAGCCCGCGGGGACGAGCCCGTGGGCGAGGTCGCGCGCGACGAGGCGTTCCAACCCCTCGTGCAGGTAGTCGGACGCCGCCGCGAGCGCCGCCGAGCTCTTGCCCGCGCCGCCGCCCGTCGGCTGGAGATTCGGTCCTGCGGCGCCGAGGATTTGGCGCCGGAGGAAGGTCGCGACCGCTCCGCCCGACTCGGCGATCGTGTCCGAGTCGGCGCCTGCGTCGGAGCCGGCGTCGGTCTGCGCGTCGGCGTCGGCCGCGACCTCGTGGGCGAGTGCCGCGGCCTCGCTCACGGCGCTCACACGAAGCGCTTCGATGAGTGCCTCTTTGGTGGGGTAGCGGCGGTAGACCGAGCCGACGCCGACGCCGGCCCGCTGCGCGACTTCGGCCATCGAGGCGTCGGAGCCGCGGGTGGAGAACACCTCGCGGGCGGCGGCGAGCACTGCGGAATCGTTCGACCGGGCCTCCTGCTGGCGTCCCGGCAGTCGACGGTGGGGGACGTCGGGCACTTGCATTCCTCAAGTCTAGGAGGATGCTACGCTCAGATTGGAACGGAACCTCCGTTCCGATCGAATTTCGATCCCCGATGACTCTCGAGAGCGAGCCGCCCATGCCCCCCGCGATCACCGCTTCGGAGACGCCAGAGCGCGCCGCCGTGCGTCGCGCCGGCCACCCCGCCGCGCCGGCCCGTCCCGGACGCTTCACCTTCGCGCTCAGCGCCGCCGTGCTCGTGTTCTCCCTCATGCAGACGCTCTCGGTGCCCGCGCTGCCGACGATCGGCCGTGAGCTCGGGGCGAGCAGCCTCGGCACTGGGTGGATCCTCACGGCCTTCCTCCTCGCCGGCGCGGTCTTCTCGCCCGTGATCGGCAACCTCGGCGACCGCTTCGGCCACCGACGCATCATGCTGATCGCGATGCTCGTCTTCGCCGCGGCGACGCTCGTCGCCGCCGTCGCGCCGAACCTCGGTGTGCTGCTCGCGGCGCGGGTCGCGCAGGGCGTCAGCACGGCGACCTTCCCCCTCGCGCTCGCGCTCGTGCGCGCCGAGCTGACCGGCCCCAGGCTCGCGGCGGCGTTCGGCTGGATCCCGGGCATGATCGGCCTCGGCGCCGGACTCGCGCTCGTGATGGGCGGCCTCGTCGTCGACGCGCTCGGCTGGCGTTGGATCTTCTTCATCGGCGCCGCGCTCATCCTCGTCGCGGTGGCGTTCGTGCTCGCGTGGGTGCCGAGCGGCGGCACGGGCGCCTCCGCCCGCAGAACCGACTGGCCCGGCATCCTGCTGCTCGCGGGCGGCCTCGTGGGCGTGCTGCTCGCCGTCTCCCAGGGCGGCGCGTGGGGCTGGGCGTCACCGTGGACGATCGGCGTCGGCATTGCGGGAATCCTGCTGCTGGCCGCGCTCGTGGTCGTCGAGCTGCGCAGCCCGGCGCCCGTGGTCGACGTGCGCACGTTCCGGCACGGCCCGATCGTGCTCGTGAGCCTGCTCACCGTCGTCGTCGGCTTCGTTCCCTACGTGTTCTACGTCGCCCTCCCGATCCTCATGCAGGCCCCCGCCGGGACCGGCTACGGGCATGGCATGAGCGTGACCGCTTCCGCCCTGGCGATGCTGCCGAGCGCGGTCCTCGTCTTCCTCGGCGGCAGGCTCTCGCCGTGGCTCGCCGCCCGACTCGGCGGCGGCGGCGCGGCCGTGATCGCGGCGGCCGTCATGGGGATCGGGGCTGGGGCCCTGGCGATCTGGCCGACGGTGCCGTGGCTCGTGGTCGTGGCGTTCGGGGTGCTCGGCTTCGGCAACGGCATCGGGTACGCGATCTGCTCGCAGCTCGTCGTGACCGCGTCGCCCGCGAACGAGGTCGGGGCGGCGACGGGTCTGAACGGTGTCGTCCGTACCATCGGGTCTGCGTCGGCGGCGCCGGTCGTCTCCGCGCTCCTCGCCGCGGCCGCGGTCGGCGCGTCGGATCCGGCGAACGTGTTCTCGGCGGCGTTCTGGGTCGCGGCCGGGGCGTGCGTGCTCGGCGTCGTCGTCTCGATCGGGCTGCGCGGCACGACCCGTCGGACGGCCTGAAGGAAGTTCCGCGTTCGCCGGGTCTATTCGACGAGCTTGCCGACCGTCTCGACCTCGCGCATGAGCGCGGCGATCTCCTCGGGGATCTCCGGGATCGACTCGCGCGCGACTCCGTCGCGGGGCGACCACACGAGGTTCACCTGCAACGACTCGTCGAGGTCGGGGAAGTCGCTGCGGTTGTGGCAGCCGCGGGTCTCGCGGCGCTCGAGGGCGGCCTCGAGGGTCGCGCGGGCCGCGAGGGCCGCGGACTTCAGGTCGAACGCGTGGGCGAGGTCCTGGTAGCCGGCGATGTCGGGGTGCACGCCGATCTGCGTCATCCTCGCCTCGATCGCATCGAGTTCGGCGAGGCCGGCGCGCAGGCCCGCCTCGTCGCGCACGACGCCGGCGTGTTCGGTCATCGTGTTGCGGATGGCGCGCTGGAGGGCGCGCACGTTCTCGGCGCCGTCGGAGGCCAGGAGGCCGGCGATCTCGTCGCGCGCGGACTGCACGGCGGCGGCCGAGCGGGGCTGCGCGGGCAGGGCTCGGGAGTAGTCGATCGCCGCCTGTCCGACGATGCGGCCGAAGACGAGCAGTTCGATGAGGGAGTTGCCGCCGAGCCGGTTCGCACCGTGCAGGCCCGACGAGGCTTCGCCGATCGCGTAGAGGCCGGGCACGTCGGTGCCGTGGTCGTCGGGGCGCACCCAGACCCCGCCCATCGAGTAGTGCGCGGTCGGCGCGATCTCGATCGGCGCCGTCGTGATGTCGAGCATCTGGAGTTCGAGCATCGTCTGGTAGACGCGGGGGAGGCGCCGCATGATCGTCTCGCGCGGCAGGTGCGAGACATCCAGCCACACCCCGCCGTTCGGGGTGCCGCGCCCCTCCTTGATCTCGGTGTAGCAGGCCAGGGCGACGCGGTCGCGGGTCGAGAGCTCCAGGCGCTCGGGGTCGTACTTCGCCATGAAGCGCTCGCCGAGGGCGTTGGTGAGGATGCCGCCCTCGCCTCGGGCGGCCTCGCTGATGAGGGTGCCGGCGGCGTTCTCGGGCTCGATGATGCCCGACGGGTGGAACTGCACGAGCTCGGGGTCGCGCACCCGGCCGCCGGCCTCGACGGCGAGCCGCCACGAGTCGCCCGTGTTCTCGTCGCGCCGGGAGGACGTGCGCCGCCAGATGCGGTTGTGGCCGCCGGCGGCGAGGATGACCGCGTCGGCGTGGATGAGGTAGCCCGTGCCGTCGTCGAGGTCGAAGCCGTAGGCGCCGAAGACGGCGCCGTCCTCGTCGACGAGGATGCGGGTGATGTAGACGGTGTCGAGGATCGGCACGTCGAGCTGCACGGCGCGGTTGACGAGGGTGCGCTGGATCTCGAGGCCGGTGTAGTCGCCGGCGAAGGCCGTGCGGCGGTAGGTGTGGGCGCCGAAGAAGCGTTGCGAGATGCGGCCGTCGTCCTCGCGGGCGAAGGGCATCCCGTAGCGCTCGAGGTCCTCGATGCCGCGGGCTGCGCCCTCGGTGACGGTCTGCACGACGCGCGGGTCGGCGAGCAGGTAGCTCTCCTTCAGGGTGTCGGCGGCATGCTGCTGCCAGCTGTCGTCGGCGTCCATGGTGGCGAGCGCGGCGTTGATGCCGCCGGCGGCGAGGGAGGTGTGGGCGTCGGACTTGGGGCGCTTGCCGACGGCGAGCACGTCGACCCCGGCCTCGGCGATCTCGATGGCGGCGCGCAGTCCCGAACCGCCGGTGCCGATGACGAGCACGGTGGTGGAGAGCTGGCGTTCAGAAGCGGTCATGCGGACACGCTAGGCAGCCGCGCCCCATTCCTCCAATGCATATTGATTGGGATGACCATGCGCCTAGAGTATGGATATGAACCTCGAGCAGTTGCAGGCGTTCGTCGCGGTCGCGCAGACCGGCAACTTCACGCGAGCTGCCGACCGGCTCTATCTCGCGCAGCCGACCCTGAGCCGGCAGATCGGCGCCCTCGAGCAGGACCTCGGTGCGCCGCTCTTCCATCGCGACCGCGCCGGCAGCACGCTGACGGAGGCCGGGGCGTCGCTCCTCCCGCTCGCACGGCGCATGCTCGCCGATGCGGACTCCGTGCGCCGCGAACTGGCCGAACTCGCGGGCCTCCAGCGCGGGCGGGTGCGCCTCGGCGCGACGCCGACCCTCTGCATCAGCCTCGTCGCCGAGGTGCTGAGCGCCTTCCATGTGAAGCATCCGGGGGTCGAGCTGCACCTGTCCGAGCACGGCTCGCGGCGCCTGCTCGACGAACTCGCGGCGGGCGAACTCGACCTCGCGCTCGTCACGACCTCCGAGGCCACCGCGGCCCCGACGCGCTTCGAGGCGACCCCGCTGCTCGTCGAGGAGCTCGTCGTGATCTCCGCGGCATCCGCCCCGGCGATCGTCGACGCTGAGACCGTCGGGCTCTCGACAGTCGCCGGCCTGCCGCAGATCGTCTTCAGTTCGGCGTACGACCTCCGCGGGGCGACCGATGCCGCGTTCCGCGCCGCGGGCCTCACGTCCGACGTCGTGCTCGAGGGCGCCGAGATGGATGCCGTGCTGCGCTTCGTCGAACGCGGGCTCGGCGTCGCGATCGTGCCCGCGATGGTGCTCGTCGGCCGGCCGGGCCTGCGCGCGGCCCGTCTCGACGCCTCGGCGCTCGAGCGCACGATCAGCCTCGTGCGCCCGGCCGGCGTCGCGCCGACCGCCGCCGTCGGCGTCATGGCGCAGACGATCGCCGCGACCGCGATCGAGTTCGCCGCGCGGGCGGGCGCGACCATGCGGCTCGCGGCGCCCACCGGCCTGCGCTGACACCGATCTTCGGCGAACGGTCAGACGGCGGGCGTTGGATGGATCGTCGCCGCCGGATCCTCGCGCGGCGCGGAACAGGAGAGCGACGAACATGGCGGACCAGACGATGCGGGCACTCGTGCACGAGACCTTCGGCGATGCGGCGGAGGTGCTCGAAGTGCGCGACGTGCCGGTGCCCGAGCCCGGCCCCGGCCAGGTGCGCGTGCGGCTGCTGGCCTCGCCCATCCACAACCACGACATCTGGACGGTTCGCGGCACCTACGGCGTCAAGCCCGAGCTGCCCGCGATCGGCGGCACCGAGGCGGTCGGTGTGATCGACGCGCTCGGCGAGGGCGTCGAAGGGCTCGCCGTCGGCACCCGGGTCGCCACGGGCGGCACCCCCGGCGCGTGGGCGGAGTTCTTCGTCTCGCCGGCCGGCGGCCTCATCCCTGTGCCGGAGGGCGTGCCCGACGAGGTCGCGGCGCAGCTCGTCGCGATGCCGTTCAGCGCGATCAGCCTCCTCGACTCGCTCGGTCTCGAAGCCGGCGACTGGCTCGTGCAGAACGCCGCCAACGGCGCCGTCGGCCGGTTGCTCGCGCAGCTCGCCCCGGCCCGGGGCATCCACGTGCTCGGTCTCGTGCGCCGCGCCGCGGGCGTCGAGGAACTCGCCGCCCAGGGCATCGGGAACATCGTCGCGACGGACGACCCCGCCTGGCGCGATCGCGTCGCGGAGCTCACGGGCGGCGCGCCGATCCGCGTCGGCGTCGAGTCGGTCGGCGGCACCGCGGCGGGCGACGTGCTCTCCCTCCTGGCCGAGCACGGCACCCTCGTCGTCTTCGGCGCGATGGCCTCGCCGACGCTGGAGATCCCCTCCGGCCAGGTGATCTTCAAGCAGGCCACGGTGAAGGGGTTCTGGGGCAACCGGGTGAGCGCCGCGATGGCGCCCGCGCAGCGCGCCGCACTCATGGGCGAGGTCTTCGAGCGGCTCCGCTCGGGCGCGATGACGCTGCCCGTCGAGGCGACGTTCGGCTTCGACGGCATCGCCGAGGCGGCCCGCGCCAACTTCGCCCCCGGCCGCGCCGGCAAGATCCTGCTGCGCCCGTAGCGGGATGCGCGGCTCGGCGGCCGATCAGGCGCTGAGCCGCTCCGCCGCCGCACGGAGCCGTGGGTCGTCGGCGTCGGCCCACCGGGCCAGCACCGCCGACGCCCGCGTCCGCGCGGCGCCGTCGAGCCCGTCGACGAGCGGCCGCACGACGTCGTCGACGAGCGGGCTGAACAGGGCGTCGACGGATGCCTCGCGGAGGAAGCCCTCGAGGCGCGTCAGATCGTTGTGTCCGAGCATCCGCACCCGCGACTGCAGGAGCACGATGGCGGCGAGCCGGCGCTCGAAGACGGGCACGGACCACAGCTCCGAGGCGAGGGCCGTGATCTCGTCGTGCCCGAGGCCGCGATAGCGGTTGCCGGCGTCGCGGATCGTGCCGCGGACGGCGCCCACAGAGGCCCCGTACGAGTCGAGCCCGAGGGCGTCGCGCACGTCCTCGGCGCGGTACTCGTCGCCCTCGTACCGCAGACGCTCGTCCACGAACTCGCCGGCCTCGCTCATCCGTTCATTCTCCCCGCCGAGCGGTGCGGCCCGGCGACCGTGGACCGACGGCGGCTGTGGACACGTGCGCGGCCCGGCATGCCGTCCGTGGTTGAGTGACCGAATGGGCACGACGGCGACCGCATACCTCACCGGCTTCGGCTCGTATCTCCCGGGGGACCCGGTCGACAACGACGGCATCGCGGCGCGGCTCGGGGGCACCGACGCGGTTTCGGAGCGCATCCGCCGGCGCATCCTCGACGCCAACGGCATCCGGCAGCGTCACTACGCCCTCGACGAGCACGGCGAGCCGACGGCGCTCAACGAAGAGCTCGCCGTCGCGGCGCTCACCGCTGCGCTCGAAGACCGCGGCATCGCCGCATCCGACCTCCGGATGCTCGCGTGCGCCACGACCATGGGCGACGTCCTCGTGCCGGGCTTCGCGTCGATGGTGCACGGCCGGCTCGGCGGCGGGCCGATGCAGCTGCTTTCGGCGTCGGGCGTGTGTGCATCGAGCCTCGCCGCCCTCGACGCTGCGGTCAGCAAGATCCGGCTGGGCGACCACCCGCGCGCGGCCGTCGTCGGTTCGGAGCTCGCGAGCCGCAGCCTCCGCCAGCGCCGCTACGACGGCATCCGGGCCGGCATGGACTCGCATTTCCTGCGCTGGATGCTCTCCGACGGCGCGGGCGCGGTGGTCGTCGAGTTCCAGCCCCACCCCGACCGGCCGTCGTTGCGGGTCGACTGGGTGCGCCACGTCTCGCTCGCCCACGAGCACGACGTGTGCATGCGCGCCGGTATGGACGGCATCGACCCGGCCGTCGGCGCCACCTGGCAGGACGTCGACCTCGCCGAGGCGGAGGCCAGGGGCATGTTCCTGCTCCGGCAGGACGTCGGCGTGCTCGACGACCTCGCGGGCGCCGGACTCGCGCAGTTCGAGGAACTCGTGGATCTCGGCCTCGTCGACGTCGGCCATCTCGACCACGTGCTCTGCCACTACAGCACCAACGCCTTCCGCGACCTCGCGTTCGAGGGCCTCCGCAAGCGGCTGCCGACTCTCGAGGCCGATCGCTGGTACTCCAACCTCGAGACTCGCGGCAACACGGGCTCGGCGAGCATCTTCATCGCCCTCGAAGAGGCCTGGCGCACCGGCCGCTTCGCCCCCGGCGAGACGATCCTGCTCGCCGTGCCCGAGTCCGGCCGCTTCTCGTTCGCGTTCGCACACCTCACCGTCGTCGCACCGCCCGCGCGTCTCGCGCCGTCCGCACCGCCCGCCGAACAAGGAGAACCGGTATGACCATCGACGCCACGACCACGGCCCCCGACACCGCCGGAGGCGGTGTCGCGATCCTCGCCGAGCGGCTCGCCGCCGTCTGGGCCGACCTCGATGCACGGCTCGACCGCGTGCCTGTTCTCCGCGCGCTCGCCGAGGGCACGGTGACCCTCGACGACTACCGGCGCCTGCTCTTCAACCTCCGTCAGCAGGTCGTCGACGGCTCGCCCTGGATCGCGCGCGCGGCCTCCAACTTCGACGTCGACCACTTCGACCTGCGCTCGGCCGCGATCCGACACGCGGAGGAGGAGCACCGCGACCACCTCATGCTCGAGCGCGACTACGTCGCCATCGGCGGTTCGCTCGCCGAACTGCGCACCGGCCGCAAAAACCTCGGCTCCGAGGCGCTGTCCGGCTACCTCTTCCACTACGCCGATCGGCCGAACCCCGCGGGCCTGCTCGGCGCGATGTTCGTCATCGAGGGGCTCGGCGCGAACAAGGCCGCCGGTTGGGCGAGCCGCTTCCAGGAGGTGCTCGGCCTGGCCGACAACCAGGTGCACTTCATGCAGTACCACCAGGAGGCCGACGGGCAGCACACGGGCGCGATGGAGGCGATCCTCTACTCCGGGCTCATCGATGACGCGACTGCCGACGAGATCGTGCGCTGCGCCCAGGTCGTCGCCCGCCTCTACGTGCTGCAGCTGGAAGAACTGGATCGCTGAGGTGAACGACCCGGAGCTGTGGGAGGCGGTCGCCGCCGACCCGTCGATCCCCCTCGACCGTTCGCTGGTGCGGCAGATCGTCGACGACCAGCGCCGGCTCTCGCGGCGTTGGCTCTACCCCGTCGCCCGGGTCGTCTCGCGCGTGCTCGTCGCCGTGGTCTCGATCCTCAAGCGCGTGCTGCCGTTCCGGTGGATGCCGCTGGCGACGATGGATGCGCTCTGCGTCTGGTTCCTGCGCCGCTTCGTCTCCCCTGACGCCGTCGAGCTGCTCATCCGGCACTTCGTCGTCGAGACGAACCTCGTGAACTTCGTGCTGCGGAACACCCCGGCGACCCTCGCGCCGGTCACGCTCCGCCCGACGACGCTCGCCGGCCTCGGCGACCACGCCGTCGTCGAGCACGACGTCAACGTCTACGACGTGCTGATCGCGCTCGACGGCGTCGACCCGGCGCCGCCCGTGCGATTCGACTTCGCCGAGCTCGACGTGCCGCCGCTCGACGCCGAACGCCGGCGCGTGCGGCTGCTGCGCCTCGACATCCAGACGGCGCTCTGCCTCATGAACATCCCGTTCTCGATCGCGCTCACCCTCGGGGAGTACCGCCGCGCGGTGCACTCGATGCGCTTCGACGACTCGTTCCTCGAGATCCTCGCGCGCGTCACCGGCGACGACGGGTTCCGGCAGTGGAAGACCGGGATGCTGAGCCTGCGGATGGATTCCAACGTCGACGTGCCCGAGACCGTCTACCGGCACGCGATCCTCTGCGAGTTCGCCCACGCACGGCTCGTGCGCTTCGCGGCGGACGCCTCTGCCGGTTGAGCCGGTCTCGCGATCGCTCTCGGGAGACGGAGGCCGTTATCTCCCCGTCATCCGCGCCTGTCACACTGCTCTCCGACATCCGTCGTAAATCTCGCGATCGAGCAGGAGCATCCCCGAATGGACATCAACGGCAAGGTCTTCGTCGTCACCGGCGCCGGCAACGGCATGGGGCGCGAGGTCGCCCTGCAGCTGCTCGGCGCGGGAGCCCGCGTCGCCGGCGTCGACCTCAGCGAGGCGGGGCTCGCCGAGACGGCGGAGCTCGCGGGCGCGGCGGAGAACTTCTCGCTGCACCCGACCAACATCACCGACCGCGAGGCCGTCGCAGCCCTCCCGGCGGCCGTGATCGCCGCCCACGGTCAGGTCGACGGCCTGCTCAACATCGCGGGCGTCATCCAGAAGTTCGTCAAGGTGCTCGACCTCCCGTTCGAGGAGGTCGACAAGGTCATGGCCGTCAACTTCGGCGGCACGATGAACACGGTCAAGGCGTTCCTGCCCGTGCTGCTCGAGCGGCCGACGGCCGCCATCCTCAACGTCGCGAGCATGGGCGCCTACGCGCCGGTCCCCGGTCAGGCCGTCTACGGCGCCTCCAAGGCGGCCGTCGTGCTGCTCACCGAGGCGCTCTACGCCGAGCTGCTCGGCTCGAACGTGCAGATCTCCGTCGTCTACCCCGGCGCGATCGCGACGAACATCGCCAAGAACTCGGGCGTCTCGATCGGCGGGGCCGAGCAGGGCGCCGAGGCCGCGAAGGACTCCAAGCACAAGACCACCTCCGTCGACGTCGCCGGCCGCGTCATCGTCGACACCCTGGTCAAGGGCAAGTTCCGGGCGACCATCGGCTCGGACGCGACCATGATGGACCGCATCGCCCGCCTCAGCCCGAAGCGCGCGACCGAGCTCATCGCCAAGCAGATGGGCGACCTGCTCGGCTGATCGGCGACGCACGACGGGCGGGTCGGATGCCTCGAGGCATCCGGCCCGCTCGTCGCCGTTCCCCGTCCCCGAGCGCGCGACGGCGGCTCAGGCCGGGTCGACCCGGAGCGTCGTCGCGACGGCGCCGGGAGCGATCATCGTGCGGCTCGAACTCGTGTCCCCGTACTTGGCGAAGTACGCGGCGTCGACCGCCTCGTCCGCCGAGGAGTCGGAAGCGTAGACGACGTCGCGCGGGGTGCCGTCCCACTCGAGCGCGCCGCCCGTCCCGGCGAGGACGCCGCGGTACCACCCGCCCTCGGCTCCCCGCGCGGAGCGCACGTAGACCGCGCCGTCGACGACCACGTCCCAGATCGTGACGAGGGGCCGGAGCGTGCCGTCGGCGCGTCGGCCCGCCACGCGCACCTCGCGTGCGCGTTCGAGGGCGCTCAGGTCGTCGGGATTCCAGGTGCTCATCGTGCGTTCCCCTCCGACGGCGGGCGTTCGCCGCCGCCGGTATCCAGCATGCGTCCGCTGGGTGATTCGAGCCAGGGTCTGCGCGTACCCCCTCGCAGGCCGTGCGCCGACTGCGCCGAAGCTCTCATCTTCCGGCTCTTGTGAATCGCGGTTCACATCCGTAAGTTAACGAGCATTCACATCAGTGCGGATGGGACGCGGTGCTTTCGCGGCGGCGACGACGCCGGCGTGACGACGCCCCGCCGCTTCGAAGAGCAGGAGGCAACGTGGCCGACTTGAATCGACGTTCCGTCTTGACCCTGGGGGCCGTCTTCGGCCTCGGCGGGGCCATCGTACCCGGGGCCGCCCAGGCCGCGACCCGGGAGTGGACCTGGTCGGCCGCCAATTCCGTCGTCCCCACCGCCCTCGGCGGCGGGTCGACCGTCGACCCCGCCTGGGTGTGGGACGAGCCGATCGACACGATCATCGCCCAGGCCATCCAGCGCGGCGAGACGGCCCAGATCAACGCGGCGCTGCTGCCGTGGGTGCACCACTACGACCCCGTGCCGAGCGCGGGCCTGCCCGCCGACCTCGCCGCGTGGCTGCAGGAGAGCGTCCAGATGCCGGCCTGGGCCGACATGACGAAGCTCCGCCGCGCCGCCGACTTCAACCGTCGCAAGGACACCTACCTCTTCATGCTCTACGGCGTCGGCGGCGGCATCATGTCGACGGTCATCCCTCGGGAGGCGAAGTCGGTCTACTGGTCCAAGGGCGGTGCCGACATGCAGGACCGCGCCGCGAAGACCTTCTCGTTCGGCTACGACCTCTCCGACATCGACGCGTTCGAGAACACGGGCGAGTTCCGCGTCACCTCGAACAAGACGCGCATGACGCACGCGGCCGTGCGCCACCTGCTGCCGCAGTCGCCCCACTGGCTCGCCGTCCGCGACGAGTCGATCCCGATCTCCAACCAGGACATCCTCGTCACCTTCCACTCCACCGGCACGTTCGCGTACCAGAAGCTCAAGGAATGGCGCATCCCGATGTCGACCCGCGACGAGGAGGCGTTCCTCCACTCGTGGCAGGTCGCGCTGCACTTCCTCGGGGTGCGCGACGAGTACATCCCGGCGACGTGGAAGGCGGCGACCCAGCAGGCCTCCGAGATCCTCTACCCCCGGCTCACCTGGACGCAGGAGGGGCAGTACCTCGCCGAGGTGCTGCTCGGCCTCGTCGCCCAGGTCGACCGCGGCCTCACCCGCGGGTTCCTCAACGAGTTCGTGCGCTACCTCCTCGGCAACGAGATCGGCGACTGGCTGGGGCTGCCGCGCGACTACGTCTCCGCCGCGACGATCCGCGTCGGCTGGCCGGCGTTCATCCTGTTCCGCGAGGGGTTGAACCCGATCATGCCGGCGAACTTCTACCTGTTCGACCAACTCGTCCGCGCCATCGCGATGGCGTTCCTCAACCGGGCGACCTCGCCCACGACGACGCCCATCGTGATCCCCGACATGAACCGGCCCGACCCCGGCTACAACGGCTGAGCCGCACGCCGCTCCGAACGGGCCGGATGCCGGGTGGCATCCGGCCCGTTCGGCGTCCCGGCGGTGCTCCCGCCGTCAGCGGAGGCCGGGCAGCAGCGCCGCGACTTCCTCGAGCACCGACTCGTCGCCCGCGTACAGCCCGGACTCGCGCGGGAAGTGGGCGACGACGTCGGTGAAGCCGAGCCCGGCGGCGCGGCCGACGGCGTCCTCGTAGGCGGCCGTGCTTGCCAGCGAGTAGCCGTGGACGCCGTCGAGCGAGAGGATGCTCCGCGCCTCGCCGGCGCGCCCGGTCGCCGCCCACGCGTCGGCGTAGCGGGCCGCGAGGGCGGCGACGCCCGCCCACCACGCCTCCGCCTCGTCGGCCTCGCCGCCGGTGGTCACCCAGCCGTCGCCGACCTCCGCCGCGAAGCGGATCGACTTCGGGCCGTTGCCGGCGAGCAGGAGCGGCATCCGGGGCTCGCGGGCGGGCGCGCCGACCATGCGGGCGTCCTTCGCCTCGAACCAGTCGCCCGCGAACGAGATGCCGCCAGAGCCCGGCTCCTCGAAGCGCAGCAGCGCGTCGAGGCCGCGCACGAACTCGACGTAGCGCTCGTGGCGCTGCCGCGGCGTGAGCTCCTCCTGGCCGAGCACGAACGCGTCGAAGCCGGTGCCGCCCGAGCCGACGCCGAGCAGCAGGCGCCCCCCGGCGAGGTCGTCGACGGTGCCGAGCTCCTTGGCGAACGGCACGGGGTGGCGGAAGTTCGGGCTCGTGACGAAGAGGCCGAGCTCGATGCGCTCCGTCGACAGGGCGGCCGCCGTGAGCGTCGGGATCGTCGCGTGCCAGCGCTCGCCGGCGAGGCCGCGCCACGCGAGGTGGTCGTACGTCCAGGCGTGGTTGAAGCCGAACTCCTCGGCCGCCCGCCAGCGGCGGAAGACTTCGGGTCGGTCGTACTGGGGCAAGATGACGAGACCGTGGCGCATCCTCCGAGGCTAGCCCGGGCCGCCCTGCGCCGGGCCCGCGCGAACGGGCGCGCGGCGTCGTACGCTTTCGGCACACCTGAAGGAGCATCCATGACCCTCATCGACGAGACCGAACTGCTCGCCGCCGTCCCCGACGGACTCTTCATCGACGGCGCGTGGCGTCCGGCGTCCGGTGGCGCGACCCTCGACGTCCGGGACCCCGCGACCGGCGAGGTCGTCAAGGCCATCGCGAGCGCGACGAGCGCCGACGGCATCGCCGCCCTCGCCGCCGCCGACGCGGCCTTCCCCGGGTGGGCCGCGACCCCCGCCCGCACGCGGGCCGAGGTGCTCCGCCGGGCCTTCGACCTGTTGCAGGAGCGCAAGGAGGAGTTCGCCCTCCTCATGACCGTCGAGATGGGCAAGCCGCTCGCGGAGGCCCGCGGCGAGGTCGCCTACGGCGGCGAGTTCCTGCGCTGGTTCAGCGAGGAGGCGGCGCGGGTGCAGGGCCGCTACGGCGCGAACCCCGAGGGCACCGGCCGCATGATCGTCACCCAGCACCCCGTCGGCCCGTGCTTCCTCATCACGCCGTGGAACTTCCCGCTCGCGATGGCGACGCGCAAGATCGCACCGGCGCTCGCCGCGGGCTGCACCGTCGTCGTCAAGCCGGCGTCGCTGACCCCGCTCACGACGCTGTACTTCGTGAAGCTCCTCGAGGACGCGGGCGTCCCGTCGGGCGTCGTCAATGTCGTCACGACGGCGCATTCGGGCGAGGTGTCCGATGCGATCCTCGCCGACCGTCGGCTCCGCAAGCTCTCCTTCACCGGTTCGACGCCCGTCGGGCAGGCGCTGCTCAAGCAGGCCGCCGACGGCGTGCTGCGCACGAGCATGGAGCTCGGCGGCAACGCCCCCTTCGTCGTGTTCGACGACGCCGACCTCGACAAAGCCGTCGACGGGGCGATCGCCGCGAAGTTCCGCAACATCGGACAGGCCTGCACCGCGGCGAACCGCTTCATCGTGCACCGCTCGCTCGTCGAGGAGTTCGCCGCGCGCGTCACCGCGCGCGTCGAGTCGTTCGCCACCGGTCGCGGCACCGAGGACGGCGTCGTCATCGGCCCGCTCATCGACGACCGCGCCGTCGCCAAGGCCGACGCGCTCGTCACGGATGCCGTGGACCGCGGCGCGGTGCTGCGAACGGGCGGCGCGGCGATCGAGGGGCCGGGCACGTTCTACGCGGCGACCGTGCTCACCGACGTGGCTGCGGGCAGCGACATCCTGCGCGAGGAGATTTTCGGGCCGGTGCTCGCGATCGTGCCGTTCGACGACGAGGACGAGGCGGTGGCGCTCGCGAACTCGACCGAGTACGGCCTCGTCTCCTACGTCTACACCGAGAGCCTCTCGCGCGGGCAGCGCATGATCGAGCGTCTCGAGACGGGGATGATGGGCCTCAACGTCGGGGTGGTCTCGAACGCGGCGGCGCCCTTCGGCGGGTGGAAGTTCTCCGGCCTCGGCCGCGAGGGCGGCGCCGAGGGCATCCACGAGTACCTGCAGACGAAGTACACGCTCACGCCGAACCCGTTCGCCTGAGCGGCCGCCGCTCGCCCTGCCGCGTCGCGGTACCGAGGAGATCCGCCGATCTGAGGATGCTCCGGCGAGCATTCGTCCTCAGGAATGCAGATCTCCTCGGTAGGGGCGGGGAAGGGCGGGGAGGAACGGGCTCAGGCGGCCGGGTCGTTCCACGACCAGATGTCGTCGCCGCGCAGCGTCGCGTCGGCGCCGCCGTCGTCGTAGATGGTCTGACCCGCCATGTGCGTGTTCTCGACGCTCGTGAGGAAGATCAGCAGGTTCGCGATCGACTCCGCCGGCTGGTGGGAGTTCAGCGGCATCGGCACGGCGGCGTCGACCATGGCGAGGCCCTCGGGGTTGTCGAGGAGGGCCGCGGTCATCGGCGTGATGACGGTGCCGGGGGCGACCGCGTTGAGCGGGATGCCGGCGCCGGCCCACGCCTCGGTGATGGACTCGCGACGCACCCAGCGCGAGAGCGCGCGCTTGGACGACGGGTAGACGAGGTAGCCGAGTTCGGGTCCCTGCTCGGCGGTCGCCGCGGCAACCGCGAGGGCGCGCTCCTCGTCGCCGGCGAGGGCGGCCTCGACCATCGCGGGCACGACGGGCTGGAGCGAGGCCATCGAGGACACCACGGCCGCGCGCGGGGCGTCGGAGGCGCGGAGCGCGGGGAGCAGTCCCTCGAGCACCTCGGTGACGCCGAAGAAGTTGACCGAGATCGTCGCCGGGATCGGCGCGGAGATGCCGGCGCACGCGATGACGCCGTCGACGACGCCGCCGGAGAGCTCGGCGACCCGCTCGACCGCGGCGAGGCGGCCCTCGCGGGTGGACAGGTCGGCCTCGACGTCGGCGTCGCGCAGGTCGACGCCGATCACGCGCTCGCCCCGTTCGGCGAGGAGGCGGGCGGTGGCGGCACCGATGCCGGATGCGGCGCCGGTGACGACGTAGGTGCGGGTCATGGGGTGGTTCCTTCCGAATCGCGACCGGGCGCTCCGTCGCGCCTCGGCTGATATTTGACACCGTACGCCAAAAATAGAGGGAGGAGCCTGGGAGAATCGGGCGTCGGGATCGCTCCGAGAACGGATCGGTCCCCGAGCAGGGGAGGAACGCGCGATGGACGACGGGACCCGCGGCCGCGGCCGGCCGAGCGTCATCGACCCCGACGCGGTCGCCGAGGCCGCACTCCGGCTCTGGGCGGAGCGGGGGTACGCCGCGACCGGGTGGAAGGAGCTCGCCGAGGCGACCGGCGTCAGTGCGCGCACGCTCATGCGGCACTACGGCACGCGCGACCGCATCGCCTGGACCGAGGTGGAATCCGCCAACGGGCGCCTCGCCGGGGCGATCGAGCACCTCGATCCCGATCTGCCGATCGCCGAGGCGCTGCGGCGCATCGTCGTCGCCTCGATCTCCCATGACCCGTTCATGCGTTCCGGCGTGCCCGCGTGGGTGCGCCTCATCGCGAGCGAGCCGGAGTTCGCCGCGACGGCGGCCGCCGCCAACCGCGCCTGGACCGGCCTGCTCGAGGACTTCCTCGATCGACGGCTGCCGGGCGCTCCCCGTGCCGCCAGGCAGGCGATCGCCGCGGCCTACGAGGCGGCGACGATCACCGCGCTCGCCGCGTGGGCGGATGCCGGCGCGGCGGTCGAGCCCGCCGACGCGGTCGACGCGGCGCTCCGCTGGCTCGGGGTCGCCGAGGTCGCCGGCGGCGCGCCGTAGCACGCGGCGCCCGGGCATCCTTCTCGTGCCGGCATCCGCTCGCCCGCTCCGAACGACCGCTCAGCGCAAACCGGCGAAGCGCACCGGGCCGCCGTTCGGCGGAGCGCCCGGCTTCAGCGCGAGCAGGTGCGCGACGACGTACGGGATGTCCGTCTGGCGATGCCACTCCGTCGGGAAGTGCGTGTGCAGGCGCGAGACCTGGAAGCGGGCCTCGATCTCCGGCACGTACCGCGTGTAGTTCTCGTCGGAGTAGTACCAGAACGAGTTCTCGTTGTAGAAGGCGACATGCGTCGGATCCTGGAAGGCGCCGCGGCCGTCGGTGCTCGGGGTCCGCGTGATCAGCACGCCGCCCGGCACGAGCAGCCGGTGGAGCTCGTTGATGAGCCCGATCTTGTCGGCGACGTGCTCGAAGAAGTCGACGGCGCGGATGACCCCCACCGAGCTGTCGGGCAGGTCGAGCCGCTCGGGCAGCCGCGCCACGACGTCGACGCCCGGTCCGTCGTGCTGGTCGACGCCGAGGTAGCCCTGCGGCTTCGCGTGCGCGGCGCCGAGGTCGAGGCAGGCGAGGCCCTCGCGACGGGCCCACGCGAGCGCGTTCGCTTCGAAGTGCCGGTCGTAGAGGTCGACCGTGCGCTGCTGGATCTCGGCGTTCACCCCCGCGATGCGGTGCGTGTTGCCGTCGTGGATGCGCTGGAGGTAGAGGCACTCGTCGATCGCGACGAACGGGCCCGCCTGGTAGAGCCGGCTCATGAGCTCGTGGTCGTCGAGCACGGCGAGGCTCGCGTCGTGCCCCCCGACCGCGACGTACGCATCCCGTCGGAACGCGCGCACGTGATTCGGGGCGAACCAGATGTACGAGACGTTGTGCGGCGTCGGCGGGAAGGAGACCGGATACCGGTAGTGCACGCCGTCGACGTCGGTCTCGGCGTACTGCCACCCCATCTCCTGGTTGTAGGCAACGTCGAGCGGGTCGCCGGCGGAGTCGATCGAGGCCGCGTGCGAATAGACGAGCGATGCCTCGGGATGCGCCTCGAAGGTCTCGACGACGCGTTCGAGCGCCCCGGGGAGCAGCACGTCGTCGTGGTCGAACTCCACGAGGACGTCGCCGCGCGCGTACCCGTTCGCGAACCGCTTCGCCTCGCCGACCCCGGAGACGGGCCGATCGTGACGGATGACCCGGATGCGCTCGTCGGGCTCCGCCGGCGCCCACTCGGCCGGACCGTTGAGGAGCACGATCCATTCCCACTCCTCGAGCGTCTGGGTGCGGAGCGACGCGGCGGCGGCGTCGAGGAAGCGCGGATCGTGCGACGGCGTGACGACCGATGCCCGGGGCATCCGATCGCGCGGACTCACTCGTCGCTCGCGGGGGCGTCCGTCAGCGTCGGGTCGATCGCGAGGGCGCGCTCGCGCGCCTCCGCGGCACCCGCCGCATCGCCCTGCGCCTCGAGCAGCGACGAGAGCCGGTAGTAGGCGGTCGCGGCCTGATCGTCGAGCGACACGATCTGCCGGTAGAGGGCGACGGCGGCGTCCTGGTCGGCGTCCTCGAGGAGGATCGCCTTGTTGTACATCGCCGACGTGAACGCCGGATCGGTCTCGATCGCCTTGTCGTAGTAGCCCATGGCCGCATCGGCGTCGCCGTTCTGCTGTGCGAGCACCCCGAGGTTGTAATTGGCGAATGCATTGCCGGGATCGAGGGCGAGCACGTTCTCGAAGGTCGCTTTCGCCTGATCGGTCTCGCCGGCGTTCGCGGAGGCGATGCCCAGCTGCACGAGATCATCCACGCTGATGGCGCCGGCCGACGACGTCGCCGAAGGGCCGGCGCTGTCCGGGGCATCCTGCGTCGAGTCGGTGCACCCCGAGAGCACGAGCGTTGCCGCCAGCAAGGCGGCAGCTGCACCGCCGATGCGTGGATTCATGAAGTTCCTCTCGTGGTTCATCAATACCGGACGATCTGCACCCAGGTGCGGCCGAGGCCGATCGAGGCGGCGGTCCCGAAGTCGAGCGGCGACGAGATCTGATTCGCCGCGGTCACCGAAACGAGCCGCAGTTGCACCGTGATCACGCTCGTGGTGGTGAAGGCCACCGTGGCCGGTCCTTCGGGACCTGCGTCGTTGTCGGCCAGGTTGGACGACTCGTTCGCGCCGCCCTGACCGATCCAGGCCCCGTTCGTGACGCTGTAGAAGCCGAAATAGACGCTCGCGCCGCCGGCGACTCCGGTGACGCCGCCGATCGAACCGCTGAGGGCGTACGTGCCGGGGGCGAGGGTGATCGAGTTCCCGGAGCGGGAGATGAACTCGGTCGCCGTATTCACGTCGTTGGAGTTGAGGTTGACGATGGTGTTCGCCGCAATCGATCCCTGCGCTGCAGTGTTGGAGAAGCGGGCGAGCGCGCCGGCGACCGAGCCTTGCTCGCCCTGAGTTCCCTGCGGGCCGGCACCACCGGCCGCGCCCTGGAACCCCTGGCTGCCCTGGGGGCCCGCGCTGCCGGCCGCGCCGGTCGCGCCGGTCGCGCCGGGGGCGCCCTGCAGACCCCGGAGACCCTGTGATCCGGCCGCGCCGGCCGACCCCGCGGTGCCCTGCGCGCCGGTCGCACCCTGCGCTCCGGCAGCGCCGACGAGGCCTTGGGGCCCGATGCCGCCGTTCGCGCCCTGCGCTCCGGTCGCGCCCGTCACTCCTTGGAAGCCTTGGAATCCGCGGGCTCCCTGCGCTCCTGCCGCCCCGGCGCTTCCCTGCGCTCCGGTTGCGCCCGGGGTTCCTTGGAAGCCCTGGAGTCCGCGGAGACCCTGGGCTCCCGTCGCCCCGGCCGCGCCCTGGGCACCGGTCGCCCCGGCTGCGCCCTGGGCACCGGTCGAACCCGCAAGCCCTTGGAAGCCCTGGAGCCCGCGGAGACCCTGGGCTCCCGTCGCCCCGGCCGCGCCCTGCGCACCGTCGGCACCGTCAGAGCCTTGGAGGCCCCGGAGGCCCTGCGCACCGGCAAGCCCCTGGAAGCCACTCGCGCCTTGTGCGCCTTGCGCTCCGGTTGCGCCCTGTGCGCCGGTGTCGCCTTGTGCTCCGGTGTCGCCCTGTGGGCCCTGCGGGCCGACATCCCCGGGTGCGCCTTCTCCGCCGTCGGCGCCTTGTGCGCCGGTTGCTCCCTGTGCGCCGACGGCTCCTTGTGCGCCGTCGGCTCCTTGTGCGCCGTCGGCTCCGGTGTCGCCTTGTGCGCCGTCGGCTCCGGTGTCGCCTTGTGCTCCGTCGGCTCCGGTGTCGCCCTGTGCTCCGGTCGCTCCTTGGAAGCCTTGCGGTCCGGCGGCACCGTCTGCGCCCTGTGCGCCGTCTGCGCCTTGTGCTCCGTCGGCTCCGGTGTCGCCTTGTGCGCCGGTTGCGCCCTCAGCGCCTTGTGCTCCGTTGGCTCCGGTGTCGCCTTGTGCGCCGGTTGCGCCGTCTGCGCCTTGTGCTCCGTTGGCTCCGGTGTCGCCCTGTGCTCCGGTCGCTCCTTGGAAGCCTTGCGGTCCGGCAGCTCCGTCTGCTCCTTGTGCGCCGTCGGCTCCGGTGTCGCCCTGAGCTCCCTGTGCGCCCTCAGCGCCTTGTGCTCCGTCGGCTCCGGTGTCGCCTTGTGCGCCGGTTGCGCCTTCGGCTCCTTGTGCTCCGTTGGCTCCGGTGTCGCCCTGTGCTCCGGTCGCTCCTTGGAAGCCTTGCGGGCCGGCGGCACCGTCGGCGCCTTGTGCTCCGTCGGCGCCTTGTGCGCCGTCTGCGCCTTGTGCTCCGTCCGCGCCTTGTGCTCCGTCGGCGCCAGTTGCGCCGTCTGCGCCTTGTGCTCCGTCGGCTCCGATGTCGCCCTGTGCTCCGGTCGCTCCTTGGAAGCCTTGCGGTCCGGCAGCTCCGTCTGCTCCTTGTGCGCCGTCGGCTCCGGTGTCGCCCTGAGCTCCCTGTGCGCCCTCAGCGCCTTGTGCTCCGTCGGCTCCGGTGTCGCCCTGTGCTCCGGTTGCGCCGTCTGCGCCTTGGGCGCCGTCGGCGCCTGCGTCGCCTTGTGCGCCGGTTGCGCCCTCAGCACCTTGTGCTCCGTCGGCTCCGGTGTCGCCCTGTGCTCCGGTCGCTCCTTGGAAGCCTTGCGGTCCGGCGGCACCGTCGGCGCCTTGCACCCCAGCGGCGCCATCCGCGCCGTCGGTGCCGGCGTCGCCCTGCGCTCCGTCCGCGCCCTCCGAGCCCTGCGGTCCGCTCGGACCGATCACACCCTGCGGGCCAGCGGCTCCCGCCGCGCCCTGCGGGCCTGCAGCTCCCGCCGCCCCCTGCGGGCCAGCGGCTCCCGCCGCCCCCTGCGGTCCGGCGGCTCCCGTCGCGCCGGTCGTGCCGTCAGCTCCGTCGGCACCGTCGGTTCCGTCCGCGCCACTGGCGCCTTGGGCTCCGGTCGTGCCGGTGCCCGTGCCGGTGCCGTTCGCGCCGGTGAGCCCGACCGGCCCCTGCGGGCCGATGGATCCCTGCGGTCCCTCGGGTCCGGCCTCGCCGATGCAGTACCCGAAGCCGAACGGCGCCAGGCCCTGCGGGCCGATCGCGGAGTCGCCCGAGGCCACGCTGAAGGCCGGCGCGCATCCATCTGCGGCGCTGCCCGCCCAGGGCATCGCGTGCGCGGCCGATGTCGGCAGGAATGCCGTACCGAGCACGATGGCGGCCGGTACCGCCAACGACCGACGTCGGTCCGGTGTCACGTCCACCCCCCAACGAACGAGCGACACGGTTCGGGGGAGTATTGCAAAGGGCCCATCGAGCCGCAACGATCTGCACCGAGCGTCGCACAAGGGCTGCGGTTACTCCGCCGTACCGCGACCGCGGTATGCGAGGAGCATCCTCCGGGGGGACGTGCGAGCGCGCGTCGCCGCGTTGACTGGAACACGACCCGGCAGCCGGCCAGCGGCCCGGGATCGTGGAAGGAACCCGATGACCACCCCCGTGCTGCAGGTCGAGGACCTGCGCAAGTCCTACGGTCGGGGCGCCACGCGCTTCGACGCCCTCAAGGGGGTGAGCTTCGAGGTGCGCCAGGGCGAGTCGCTCGCGATCGTCGGCAAGTCCGGCTCCGGCAAATCGACCCTCATGCACCTGCTCGCCCTGCTCGACCGGCCCACCGAGGGCCGCGTGCTGCTCCACGGCGAACCCGCCGAGCGGCTGCAGGGCGCCGCGCTGAACCGCGCCCGCAACAAGACGTTCGGGTTCGTCTTCCAGCAGTTCTTCCTGACGCCCGGCCAGAGCGTGCTGGAGAACGTCATCCTGCCGTTGAAGATCGCCGGTGTCGGCCGGGCCGAGCGCAAGCGCCGCGGGATGGCGGCGCTCGCGCAGCTCGACCTCGCCGACAAGGCGAAGAACAAGGCCTCCGACCTCTCCGGCGGGCAGAAGCAGCGCGTCGTCATCGCGCGCGCCCTGGTCAACGACCCGGCGCTCATCTTCGCCGACGAGCCGACGGGCAACCTGGACTCCGCCACGGGGAGCTCCGTCGAGGAGATCCTGTTCCGGTTGAACCGCGAGCAGGGCATCACGCTCGTCGTGGTCACGCACGACGAGGACCTCGCGGCCCGCTGCGACCGCCGCATCACGGTGCGCGACGGCCTGCTCGTCGACGTCGACGCCGAGGCCGACGCCGAACTCGGGGAGGCGGCCGCGTGAAGACCGCAGACGTCCTCGGCACTGCCGTCGGCAACACGTTCCGTTCGCGCACCCGCACGATCCTGACGATCCTCGCGATCTTCATCGGCGGGTTCACCCTCACGATCACGACCGGCCTCGGCACGGGCATTAACCAGTACATCGATCAGACGGTCGCCGGGATCGGCGCCGAGGACGTCATGACCGTCACCCACGAGCAGGCGGACGCCGGGCTCGACAGCGGGCCGACCGAATACGACCCCGACGCCGTCGAGCTCAACGGGCCGGGCGGCGCAACTGCGCCCGGGAGGTCGGCGATCGACCCGATCACCGCGGACGACCTCGACATGATCGCCGGGATCGACGGCGTCGAGAGCGTGGAGCCGTCCAAGCGGGTGAGCGTCGACTACGCGCAGGTCGGTGACGGCACTCCGTACACGATGAGCGTCGGCACGTTCGTGCCCGGCATGGAGGTCGAGCTCGCTGCCGGTTCGCAGCCCGACCTCGACGCGACCGCGAACGAGATCGCCATCCCGGTCGACTACGTCGAGGCGTTCGGCTTCGATTCCGATGCGGATGCCGTGGGCGCGACGATCGAGCTCGGGCTGACGGACGCCGTCGGCGGCACGCACGTCGTCGACGCCGAGATCGTGGGCGTCTCCGAGGCGGGCCTCGCGGGCAGCCTCGGCGCATCGCCGAACCCGGCGCTCACCGACGCGCTGTACGAGGCACAGCAGACCGGTGCGCCCGCCGCGCAGGCGGAGCGCTACGGCTCGGCGATCGTGCGCTTCGACCCGGCCGCGGGTGACGACGCGACGCAGGCGCTCAAGGACGACCTCGCCGACGCGGGCTTCGCCGCGACGACCGTCGAGGACCAGATCGGCGCCTTCAAGACCGTCATCGACGCCATCGTGCTCGTGCTCAACGCCTTCGCGGTCATCGCGCTCGTCGCGGCCGGCTTCGGCATCGTGAACACGCTGCTGATGTCGGTGCAGGAGCGCACTCGCGAGATCGGCCTCATGAAGGCCATGGGCATGAGCTCCGGCAAGGTGTTCGGGCTCTTCTCGACCGAGGCGACTTTCATCGGACTGCTCGGCGCGGCCGTCGGCGTCGGTGCGGGCATGGCCGTCGGTCTCGGCCTCGGCAACGTCCTCGCGACAACGCTATTCGCCGACCTGCCCGGGTTGATGCTGTTCGCCTACGAGCCTCTCGGCGTGCTCTCGATCGTGCTGCTCATCATGGCGATCGCGTTCCTCGCCGGCACCATCCCGGCCGCCCGGGCGGCCCGGCAAGACCCCATCGAGTCGCTGCGCTACGAGTAGCGGGCCGATGGATGAGACGGGCGGCCCGGACGCGCGACACCGCGACCGGGTCGCCCGCACCATGAGCGGGATGGACGAGGATCGGCACATGGATGCACGCACGGCGCCGCCGCCGCTCGGACCGGACCGGATGCCGATGCGGCATCGGGTGCCGGCGTGGGTCTGGGACGTGCTCGTCGTGGGATTCTCGCTCGTCGGGGCCTTCGCGCCGTACCGCGATCCGGGGGCCCGCGCTCACGCCTCCCTGCCCGACCTGCCCGGCGTCGCCCTCCCGGTGCTCCTCTACGTCGTCGTGGGCCTGCAGGCCGGCGCGCTGCTGCTCCGCCGACGTCTGCCGTTGGCGGTGTTCGTCGGGGAATCCGTGCTGCTCCTCGTCGGCAGCGCCCTCGCCGGGGTCGGAATGCCGTTCGCGATCCCGGTGGCGCTCGCCGTCTACGGCCTCGCCAAGCGCCGTCCGCGCCGGGTCGGACTCATCGCGGTGGGCTCGGTCGTGGTCGCGTACGTCGTCGTCGAGTACGCCACGGGCAATGCCGTCGGCCTCGACCCGCGGGTCTTCCCCGGGCCGGTCATCATCGCCTTCGCGGGCGCCGCGGGCGACGGCAACCGGTCCCGTCGCGCCTACGTCGCGATGCTCGCCGAACGCGCGGAACGCGCGGAGGCGACACGGGAGTCCGAGGCGAAGCGACGTGTGGCGGAGGAGCGGCTGCGGATCGCCCAGGACCTCCACGACGCCGTGGCCCATGAGGTCGCGGTCGTGAACCTGCAGGCGGGCGTGGCCGCTCGCGCGATCGCCCCGGACCGCGAGCCCGACCTGCCGCGCGCGCGGGAGGCCGTCGACACGGTCGGCCGGGCCGCGCGCGGCGTGCTCGAGCAGATCGGCACGCTGCTCTCGGCGCTGCGGGCGGACAGCGCCGGCGGGTCGGCGCCGACGGGACCGATGCCGGGCCTCGGCGCCCTCGACGAGCTCGTCGCCGACTTCGCCGAGTCCGGTCTGCAGGTCGGCGTGCGCCGCGAGGGGAGGTCCGCGTCCGTACCGGCCGACGTCGACCGCGTCGCGTACCTCGTCGTGCGCGAGGCGCTCACCAACGCCCACAAGCACGGTGCCGAGCATCGGGCGCACGTGCTCGTCGAACAGGATGACGCGTCGCTCGAGCTGAGCGTCGTCAACCCGGTCGGACCGGATCGCTCCGGAGGAGCCCCGAGCGGCTACGGCCTCGTCGGCCTCCGCGAACGCGTCGGCGGGGTCGGCGGGGTCCTGATCGCCGAACGCGACGGCGGTGTCTTCCGGCTGCGGGTGCGAGTGCCGCTCGGCGGCGGCGCGGGGCATCCCGGAACCGACGAGTCGGGGGAGGTCGTCGGATGACCGTGCGCGTGCTCCTCGTCGACGACCAGCCGCTCATCCGCGGCGCCGTCGCCGCCCTGCTCGACGTCGAGCCGGATATCGAGATCGTCGGCGAAGCGGGCGACGGGCGGCGGGGCGTCGAACTCGCCGGCACGCTGGTGCCCGATGTCGTCGTCATGGATCTGCGGATGCCCGTGCTCGACGGGATCGCCGCGACGCGCGCCATCACGCACGATCCGGCGCTCGCCTCGGTGCGGGTGCTCGTGCTCACGACGTTCGAGGACGACGAGAACGTCGCGCTCGCGCTGCGCGCCGGGGCATCCGGGTTCATCGGCAAGGGCACCGACCCGGCCGACCTCGTCGAGGCGGTGCGCACCGTGCACGCGGGCGACGCGCTGCTCTCCCCGCAGGCGACCCGGGTGCTCATCGAGCGCTACGTGCACGGCGGCGGGGTGCCGGCCCCCGAGGCATCCTCGCCGCTCGGACGCGCACTGGCGACCCTCACCGAACGCGAGCGGGAAGTGCTCGTCCTCGTCGCGTCCGGCCGCTCGAACGAGGGCATCGCCGGGCGCCTGGTCATCTCGCCGCACACCGCGAAGACCCACGTCAACCGCGTGATGGCCAAGCTCGGCGCGCACGACCGCGCCCAGCTCGTGATCGCGGCCTACGAGGCCGGGCTCGTGCGACCGGGCGACCGCGCGGACTGAGCGCGGCGTCCGGCGGTTGAGGGCGTCGGCGGTGCGTGGCAGCATCCGGAGGGTGACCGCTCCCGCCGACCGCGCTCAACGGCTCCGCGACCTCGCCGTGCTGCGGCGGGTGCGCGACCGCATCGACCGCGAGTACGCCCAGCCGCTCGACGTCGAGTCGCTCGCGCGCGGCGCCAACATGTCCGCCGGGCACTTGAGCCGGCAGTTCAAGGCCGCCTTCGGCGAATCGCCCTACTCGTACCTCATGACGCGGCGCATCGAGCGGGCCATGTCCCTGCTGCGCCGCGGCGACCTCTCGGTGACCGACGTCTGCTTCGCAGTCGGATCGTCGTCCCTCGGCACCTTCTCGACGCGCTTCACCGAGCTCGTCGGCGTGAATCCGAGCGAGTACCAGCGCCAGCATGCGGATGCCACCGAGGGGCTGCCGACCGTCGTCACGAAGCACGCGGGCCGACCGATCAGGAATCGAGAAGCGGGCTTCGACCTCGCGTCCCTACGGTGAAGCCATGGACATCACGATTCAGAACTCCTTCCTCCCGCACGTCGACCCCGACGAGTCGATCGCGTTCTATCGCGAGGTGCTCGGCTTCGAGGTGCGAATGGACATCGGCCACGGCCCGATCCGCTGGGTGACGATCGGCTCGCCCGCCCAGCCCGACACGGCGATCGTGCTCTACCCGCCGTCGGCGACCCCCGGACTCACCGACGACGAGCAGCAGACGATCGCCGAGCTCATGGCGAAGGGCTCGTTCGGCACGGTGGTGCTCGCCTCCGACGATGTGGACGGCGCCTTCGAGCAGGCCGTCGCGGGCGGTGCGGAGATCGCGCAGGAACCGATCGACCAGCCCTACGGCGTGCGCGACTGCGCGCTGCGCGACCCGGCGGGCAACATGATCCGCATCCAGGCGGCACACTGATCGCATGACGGACAACGCCGCCCCGCCCGCTGCCGCCCAGCATCCCGCCGACGCCCACGACCGCATCAGCGTCGTCGGGGCGCGCGAGCACAACCTCCAGGACGTCTCGCTCGACCTGCCCAAGCGCCGCCTCACCGTCTTCACCGGGGTGTCGGGATCGGGCAAGAGCTCGCTCGTCTTCGCGACGATCGCCGCCGAGTCGCAGCGCATGATCAACGAGACGTACTCGTCGTTCGTGCAGGGCTTCATGCCCTCGCTCGCGCGCCCGGAGGTCGACCGGCTCGAGGGCCTCACGACCGCGATCATCGTCGATCAGGAACGGCTCGGCGCGAATCCGCGCTCGACCGTCGGCACGGTCACCGACGCGAACGCGATGCTGCGCATCCTCTTCAGCCGGCTCGGGCAGCCGCACGTCGGGGCGCCGCAGGCGTTCTCGTTCAACGTGCCCTCGGTCTCGGGCAAGGGGGCGATCTCGGTCGGCGGCGCCGAGAAGGAGGTGCGGGAGTTCAACCAGCTCGGCGGCATGTGCCCGCGCTGCGAGGGCACCGGGCGGGTGAACGACATCGACGTGACCCAGCTCTACGACGCGACGAAGTCGCTCAACGACGGCGCGATCACCATCCCCGGCTACACGGCCGGCGGCTGGAGCGTCAAGCAGTACAGCGAGTCCGGTCTCCTCGATCCCGACAAGGCCATCGGCGAGTACACCGAGAGCGAGCTCGCCGACTTCCTCCACAAAGAGCCCGTCAAGGTCAAGATCAACGGCATCAACATCACCTACGAAGGCCTCGTCTCGCGCATCCGCAAGTCGATGCTCTCGAAGGATCCCGAGTCGATGCAGCCGCACATCCGCGCCTTCGTCGAGCGGGCCGTCGCCTTCGCGACCTGCCCCGAGTGCGAGGGCACCCGGCTCGCTCCGCACGCGCGGGCATCCAAGATCGACGGCAAGAGCATCGCGGATGCCTGCGCGATGCAGATCTCCGACCTCGCCGAGTGGGTGCGCGGGCTCGACGAGCCGACCGTGGCCCCGCTGCTCGAGACGCTCGCGCAGACGCTCGAGTCCTTCGTCGACATCGGCCTCGGCTACCTCTCGCTCGACCGGCCCTCGGGCACGCTCTCCGGCGGCGAGTCGCAGCGCACGAAGCTCATCCGCCATCTCGGCTCGGCCCTCACCGACGTCACCTACGTCTTCGACGAGCCCACGATCGGGCTGCACCCGCACGACATCCAGCGCATGAACTCGCTGCTCGTCGCGCTGCGCGACAAGGGCAACACGGTGCTCGTCGTCGAGCACAAGCCCGAGACGATCGAGATCGCCGACCACGTCGTCGACCTCGGACCGGGTGCGGGTTCGGCCGGCGGCCGGATCATGTTCGAGGGCTCCGTCGCAGGGCTGCGCGCGAGCGGCACGCTCACCGGCCGCCACCTCGACGACCGCGCCAAGGTGCGCGAGTCGGTGCGCGAGCGCACGGGCGCCATCGAGGTGCGCGGGGCGACGAGCCACAACCTGCAGGGCGTCGACGTCGACGTGCCGCTCGGGCAGCTCGTCGTCGTCACGGGCGTCGCCGGCTCCGGCAAGAGCTCGCTCATCCACGGTTCGGTCGCGGGGCGGCCGGGCGTCGTCGCCATCGACCAGAGCGCCATCCGCGGCTCGCGCCGCTCGAACCCGGCGACCTACACGGGGATGCTCGAGCCGATCCGGTCGGCGTTCGCGAAGGCGAACGGGGTCAAGCCGGCCCTGTTCAGCGCGAACTCCGCGGGCGCGTGCCCGAACTGCAACGGCGCCGGCATCGTCTACACGGAGCTCGGCCCCATGGCGACCGTCGAGACGGTCTGCGAGGTCTGCGAGGGCAAGCGCTTCGACGCCTCCGTGCTCGACTACAAGTTCGGCGGCCGCGACATCAGCGAGGTGCTCGGGATGCCCGTCGCCGAGGCGCGGGAGTTCTTCGCCGCGAGTGAGTCGAAGGTGCCGAAGGCCGCGACGATCCTCGGCCGCCTCGTCGATGTCGGGCTCGGGTACGTCAGCCTCGGGCAGTCCCTCACGACGCTCTCCGGCGGCGAGCGCCAGCGGCTCAAGCTCGCGACCCAGATGGCCGAGCAGGGCGACGTCTACGTGCTCGACGAGCCGACCGCGGGGCTGCACCTCGCCGACGTCGAGCAGTTGCTCGGCCTGCTCGACCGGCTCGTCGAGTCGGGCAAGTCGGTCATCGTGATCGAGCACCACCAGGCCGTCATGGCGCACGCCGATTGGATCATCGACCTCGGGCCGGGTGCCGGCCACGACGGCGGCCGCATCGTGTTCGAGGGCACCCCGGCCGAACTCGTCGCGGCCCGCTCGACCCTCACCGGGCAGCATCTCGCGGAGTACGTGGCTTCGTCGGTCGAGTAGGCGCGCACACCACGCTGGTCGAGTAGGCGCGCAGCGCCGTATCGAGACCCCGTTGGTCTGCTCGCGGTGGTCTCGATACGCTTCGCTACTCGACCGGCGCACTGTTGGTCGAGTAGGCGCGCAGCGCCGTATCGAGACCCCGCAGGTCCGCTCGCGGTGGTCTCGATACGCTTCGCTACTCGACCGGCGCACTGTTGGTCGAGTAGGCGCGCAGCGCCGTATCGAGACCCTGATCGGCTTGCGGGGTCTCGATACGCGGCTTCGCCGCTACTCGACCAGCGGGCGGCTTCGCCGCTACTCGACCGACGAAGCGCGCGGGTCGTAGCGCAGCGGCGGGAAGGCCGTCGCGACGATCGCGCGCAGTTCCTCGAGGCTCGCGCCCGTCGCCCCCTGCGCGCGGGCCTGCACGAGGACGTTGCCGATCGCGGTCGCCTCGACGGGGCCGGCGAGCACCGGGATGCCCGATCGGTCGGCCGTGCGGCGGCAGAGCAGCGTGTTGAGCGAGCCGCCGCCGACGAGGTGGATGACGTCGACGTCGCGGCCCGTGAGCTCGGCGGCCGTCTGCACCGTCTTCGCGAAGGCCTCCGCGAGCGACTCGATGATCGACCGGGTGAACTCCGCCCACGAGGCCGGCACCGGCTCGCCGTGCTCGCGGCACCACTCGGCGATGCGCGCCGGGAGATCGCCGGGGGCCGCGAAGCGGGCGTCATCCGGATCGAAGACGGCCACGGGCGTCGTGATGGCGCCGGCTTCCGCGATGAGCGTCGGCAGGTCGATCGCGGAGCCGGACTCGAGCTCCCACTGGCGCACCGACTCCGAGAGGAGCCAGAGGCCCATGACGTTGTGCAGGAAGCGCACGCGTCCGTCGACGCCGCCCTCGTTCGTGAAGTTCGCCTCGCGGGCGGCGTCGCTCGTCACCGGGTGCTCGAGCTCGAGCCCCACGAGTCCCCACGTGCCGCACGAGATGTACGCGGCGCGCGAGGCATCCTGCATCGGGATGCCTACGACGGCGGACGCCGTGTCGTGCGAGCCGACCGCGACGACGTCGATCGGGCGGTCCGCGCCGATCTCGCGTTGGACGTACGGCAGCGTCGCGCCGATGCGCTCGCCCGGGTCGACGAGCCCGGGGAAGATGCCGCGCGGCAGGCCGAGCAGCTCGATGAGCCCGTCGTCCCATTGCCCGGTCGAGACGTCCACGAGCCCCGTCGTCGACGCGTTCGTGCGCTCGGCGACGGCATTGCCCGTGAGGAAGTAGCCGAACAGGTCGGGCACGAGCAGCAGCGCGTCGGCGAGGCCGAGCAGCGGTCCCTCGGCGCGCTCCGCCGCGAGCTGGTAGAGCGTGTTGAACGGCAGGAACTGCAGCCCGTTGCGGCGGTAGAGCTCGGCGAACGGCACGAGCGCGTGCGCCGCCTCGACGCCGGCCGCGGTGCGGGCGTCCCGGTAGTGGTACGGGGTGCCGAGCATCCGGCCGCCGCCGAAGAGCGCGTAGTCGACGGCCCACGAGTCGACCCCGATCGAGGCGATCGACGGATGCTCGCGCACGGCCGCCGCGAGGCCCGTGAGGGCCCCGCGGTAGAGGCCGAGCATGTCCCAGTGCAAGCCGTTCGGCGTCGGCACGGCGCGGTTCTCGAAGCGGCCGAGGGTGCGCATCGACAGCTCGCCGCCGCCGACCTTCCCTACGATGACGCGGCCGCTCGTCGCGCCGAGGTCGACGGCGGCGACCTCCACGGGGGTCATCGGGTGCTTCCATCCGCTGGTCGAGTAGCGAGGCACGAGCGTATCGAGACCTGGTGAGGATCCCCGCCGGGCCCCGGCAGGCTTGTCACGAGGTCTCGATACGCGGCTTCGCCGCTACTCGAACAGCCGGAGGCGCGCCGACTCGACCAGCGGAACGCGCTCATCGGAGGAACGCCGCCGCGACGCCGGAGTCGACCGGGATGTGCAGGCCGGTCGTGCGGCTGAGCTCGGGGCCGGTGAGCACGTAGACCGCGTCGGCGACGTTCTCGGGGACGACCTCGCGCTTGAGGATCGTGCGGTTCGCGTAGAACTGCCCGAGGTCCTCTTCCTTCACGCCGTAGGTCGCGGCGCGGTTCGCGCCCCAGCCGGCGGCGAAGATGCCCGAGCCGCGCACGACGCCGTCGGGGTTGATGCCGTTGACGCGCACGCCGTGCTCGCCGAGCTCGACCGCGAGGAGGCGCACCTGGTGCGCCTGGTCGGCCTTCGTCGCGGAGTACGCGATGTTGTTCGGGCCGGCGAAGACCGAGTTCTTCGAGGAGATGTAGATGACGTCGCCGCCCATCTGCTGCTCGATGAGGGCCTTCGCGGCGGCCTTCGCGACGAGGAACGAGCCCTTCGCCATCACGTCGTGCTGGAGGTCCCAGTCGGCCTCGGTGGTGTCGAGGAGCGACTTCGAGAGGGAGAGGCCGGCGTTGTTGACGACGAGGTCGATGCCGCCGAAGGCGAGCACGGTGGCGTCGATCGCGGCCTGCACGCCCGCGGCGTCCGCGACGTTCGCGGCGACGCCGATCGCCACGTCGGTGCCGCCGAGCTCGGCGGCCGAGGCCTGCGCCTTCGCCAGGTCGAGGTCGGCGACGACGACGCACGCGCCCTCGGCCGCGAGGCGGGTCGCGATGGCCTTGCCGATGCCGGAGGCGGCGCCGGTGACGAACGCGATGCGGCCCTGATGGGTCTTCGGCTTCGGCATCCGCTGGAGCTTGGCCTCCTCGAGGGCCCAGTACTCGATCGCGAACTTCTCGGCGTCGGAGATCGGCGTGTAGGTCGAGACCGACTCGGCGCCATGCATGACGTTGATCGCGTTGACGTAGAACTCGCCGGCGACGCGGGCGGTCTGCTTGTTCGCGCCGAAGCTGAACATGCCCACGCCCGGCACGAGCACGATGAGCGGGTCGGCGCCGCGGATCGCGGGGGACTCGGCCGTCGCGTGGGCGTCGTAGTAGGCCTGGTAGTCGGCGCGGTACACCTCGTGCAGCTCCTGCAGGCGGGCGAGCTGGTCTTCGACGGATGCCGTCGCCGGCAGATCGAGGATCATCGGCTTGACCTTGGTGCGCAGGAAGTGGTCGGGGCAGCTCGTGCCGAGCGCCGCGAGCTCGGGCGCCCGCTCGGATGCCAGGAAGTCGAGCACGACCTCGGCATCGGTGTAGTGGCCGACCATGGGCTTGTCGGTCGACGCGAGGCCGCGGATCGTCGGCGCGAGGGCGGCGGCGCGGGCGCGGCGCTCTTCCTCGGGCAGGGCCTCGAAGCCGGCGCGGACGCCGCCGAACGGATCGGCCGCGCCGTGCTCGGCGAGGTACGCCGCCGCGGTGTCGATGATCCAGCGCGAGTTGGCCTCGGCCTCCTCGGACGTGTCGCCCCACGCGGTGATGCCGTGGCCGCCGAGGATCGTGCCGATCGCCTGCGGGTTCGCGGCCTTGACGCCCGCGATGTCGAGCCCGAGCTGGAAGCCCGGGCGGCGCCAGGGCACCCACACGACCTTGTCGCCGAAGATCTTGCCCGTGAGCTCCTCGCCGTCGGCGGCCGTCGCGATCGCGATGCCCGAGTCGGGGTGGAGGTGGTCGACGTGCGCGGCATCCACGAGCCCGTGCATGGCGGTGTCGATCGAAGGGGCCGCGCCGCCCTTGCCGTGCAGGCAGTAGTCGAACGCGGCGACCATCTCGTCCTCGCGGTCGAGGCCGGGGTAGACGTCGACGAGGGCGCGCATGCGGTCGAGGCGCAGCACGGCCAGGCCCGACTCGGTGAGCGTGCCGAGGTCGCCGCCCGAGCCCTTCACCCAGAGCAGCTCGACGGGCTCGCCCGTGACCGGGTCGGTCGCGGTGCCCTTGGCGGACGTGTTGCCGCCCGCGTAGTTCGTGTTCTTCGGATCGGCGCCGAGGCGGTTCGAGCGGGCGATGAGCTCGGCGGCGGTGGGGTTCGTCATGAAAGTGGTCCTTCGATGCTTCGTTCGCGATGGATGCTTCGTGCAGCGGGTGTTCCGCCGGTCGAGTAGCGGCGGAGCCGCGTATCGAGACCTCGCAGGGTCCTCGCGGGGGTCTCGATACGCTTCGCTACTCGACCGGCGGAAGGGCGACGGCGCTTCGCGCCGGCTCGACCGGCGGAGGAGCGACGGCGCTTCGCGCCGGCTCGACCGGCGGGAAGCTCACGCGCCCCAGCCCGCCTGGGTGCCGCCGACGCGCTCCGCGGAGACGCGGGCGAGATAGCCCGAGTCGGCGAAGGCGCGCATCGGGTCGGCCGGGAGGCCGCGGGACTCGCGCCACTCGGCGAGGGCGGGGCGGACGTCGGTGTAGAAGGCATCCATGAAGACGCGGTTGGCCTCGAGCACGTCGCCGGAGACCTGGGCGGCGCGCAGCGCCTCGTCATCCACGAGCAGGGCGCGGGCCGTCATCTCCTGGACGTTCAGCACCGAGCGGATCTGGCCCGGGATCTTGTCTTCGACGTTGTGGCACTGGTCGAGCATGAACGCGACGTCGGGGTTGTTCAGGCCGCCGCCGCGCAGCACCTCGTAGATGATGCGGAAGAGCTGGAACGGGTCGGCGGCGCCCACGATGAGGTCGTCGTCGGCGTAGAAGCGCGAGTTGAAGTCGAACGAGCCGAGCTTGCCGAGGCGCAGCAGCTGCATGACGATGAACTCGATGTTCGTGCCGGGGGCGTGGTGGCCGGTGTCGAGGCAGACCATGGCCTGCTCGCCGAGGGCGGCGACCTGGGCGTAGCTCGTGCCCCAGTCCGGCACGTCGGTGTGGTAGAACGCCGGCTCGAAGAACTTGTACTCGAGCACGAGGCGCTGCTCGTCGCCGAGGCGCGCGTAGATCTCCTGGAGGGACTCCTGCAGGCGGTCCTGGCGGCCGCGGAGGTCGGCCTGGCCCGGGTAGTTCGAGCCCTCGGCGAGCCAGATCTTCAGGTCGCGCGAACCGGTCGCGTGCATGATGTCGATGCACTCGAAGTGGTGGTCGATCGCCTTGCGGCGCACGGCCGGGTCCTCGTGAGTGAGGGCGCCGAACTTGTAGTCCTCGTCCTGGAACGTGTTCGAGTTGATCGTGCCGAGGGCGACGCCCAAGTCCTCCGCGTGCTTGCGCAGGTCGTCGTAGGAGTCGACCTTGTCCCACGGGATGTGCAGTGCGACGCTCGGCGCGAGCGCGGTGTAGCGGTGCACCTGGGCGGCGTCCGCGATCTTCTCGTAAGGGTCGCGCGGGGTGCCGGGCGTCGTGAAGACGCGGAAGCGGGTGCCCGAGTTGCCGAACGCCCAGGAGGGCAGCTCGATGGCCTGGGCTTCGAGCTGCTGACTGACGTCGTCGGTGAAGGTCGTCATGATCGTCGCTTTCGTGTAGGTAGTGCGGGTCGGTCGGTCGGGGAGGTCGACGCGGGGCCGACGGTCAGTGGGGCGGTTCGGTCGGAGCGGGCGCGTCGTCGGCGAGCGCCGCGAGCTGGTCTTCGAGGTGGAACACCTCGGTCAGACGGAGGAAACCCTCGTCGGGCGGCACATCGAGATCGACGAAGAATTCGCCCATCTCGGTCTGCCAGCGCTCGTTGACCTCGGTCTGCGCCATGGCGGCCTGCGCATCCGCGATCGACGGCGTCTCGACGTAGCCGATGAGCAGACCGTCCTCGCGGAGGAAGAGGGAGTAGTTGTTCCACCCCGTGCGCTTGAGGGCGACGAGCATGTCCGGCCAGACGGCCGCGTGACGCTGCCGGTACTCGGCGATGCGGTCGGGTTTGACCTGCAGCTGGAAGCAGACGCGCTCCATCGCGGCGTCCGTGCGTTCGCTCATCGTCGAGCCCTTTCTGTCTGAATGAATCGTTTCAAAGCGTAACCCGATCCGGGAGCCCCTGCAACCCGGCGAGCTCGGCGCGAGTCCTCAGCCGACGACGCCGCGCCGCTCGTCTCCGAGCGGGACGGCGTCGAGGAACCACACGTCGTACGGCCTGACGAGCAAGCCGTCGTTGAGCTCGTTCAGGCGCGCGAGCGCTGCGCCGGCCGCATGGGCATCGAGTTCCTCCCGTGAGGACCACCGTTCCACCATGACGACCGTGTCGCCGCCGAGTTCGAGGTGCGCCGCGTACAGTTCGCAACCCGGCTCGGCGTGGACGAGCGGCGAGACCTCGCGGAAGGACTCGATGACCTGCGCGCCCAGTCCGGGCTTCGCCTGGAGCACGGCGACCACGCTGACGGCGGACACCTCACACCTGCCGGAAGTCGATGCCGAGCAGCGACGCCGCCGCGCGGTAGTCGCCCGCCCGGTGCCCGAGCGAGAGCGACCAGTGGTGGCCGATGCCGGTCGCCGACCATTCGTCGACCCACTCGCCGGGGTCGCGCCCGAAGTCGACCCGGCTCGTCGTGTTGCCGATCGCGAGCAGCGGTCCCGGCACCACTGTGCCCTCGGAGGCCACGAACGACAACGCGCCGTCGCGATCCTGGCCGAGACCGAGGAGCGTCACCGGTCCGGCCTGCACGTCGAACTCGACCGAGACGCCCCAGCCGCGCTTGCCGTGGTAGACGCCGAGCCCGCGCAGGAGCGGGTCGCGGCTCGACACGGCGAGGTGCGCCGGACCGTCGTGGCCCATCTCGACGACGTCGTCCTCGAAGTTCAACGCCTGGATCTCGCAGAACGAGCCGCCGGCGCCGACGACCTGCGTCGCGAGCTGCGCGACCGTCGTGCGGAGCTCGTACTCGCCGGTCGTCGGGATCCCGCGGCCGGTCAGGAGCGACGCGCCGAGGATCATGCCGGCACCGAGTCGCTCGTGCTGCTCGCCGGCGAGGCCGCGGTGGTAGTACGCGAGCGAGTCGAGGTCGAAGTCCTCGACGAGCCGGTCGAGGCCGACCGAGACCCGCGCGCCCCACTCGAAGTCCGCTTCCTGCACGGTCTCGTCGAGCGTGAAGATCTCCCGAGCCAGCGTCATGCGCTCCGCGGTCTGGGCGTCGGTGACCTCCTCGACCCGCACGCGGAGGTCGTCGAACTCCAGCACCTCGACGTGCGAGCCGAACGTCGTCGGCAGCAGGGTGAGGTCGGTCGAGACGTCGAGCATGCCCGGGTAGAGGTGGCCCATCAGGCCGTGGCGCGCGTGGCGCAGCGCGGCACGCACATGGGCCGCGTTGATCCAGCGTTCGATGCGCGTCCAGGCCGACTCCTGGCGCAGCCACCCCGAGACCGAGCGGAACGGGATGCCCGCTCGGCGGAAGACGTTGCCGACCTCGGGCACCGGGCACTGCCCGCAGTAGGCGAGCCACTGGCCGGTGTCGAATGCCGCGTGGTCCATCTTCTCGGTGGGCTGCAGGTCGATGACGAGCACCGGGGTGTTCGTGCGCTGGGCGATCGGCAGCACCATCGACGACGTCAGGTACGTCGTGAGGAAGAGCACGATGAGGTCGCAGTCGGCCTGGCGCAGCCGCTCGGCCGCGACGACGCCCTCGGGGGCGTCGGAGATGAACCCGACGTCGGTGACCTCGGCGTCCATCGCCTGGAAGCGCGACGAGACGTATCGAGCCGACTCCCGCAGTTGCGGCAGCAGGTCTGGGAACTGGGGCCAGTAGGTGCCGAGGCCGCCGGCGACGAGCCCGATGCGGGGCTTGCGCCGGGTTTTCGGGGGCAGGAGCGCGCTGACGCTCGCTGCAGCAGGGGTGTCCATGTGAGTCCTTCGATCCGGTGCTGTCGGTGGATTCCACGGCTGCGTTCGGGCGCGATCACCCGGTGCAGCCGTCGAAACGATCGGCAGCGGGATCGGGGGAGGGAGCGGATGCCCCGGCGCAGCGCCGGGGCATCCGCCCGGGTCGACTAGAAGTCGTAGTCGTCGATGTTGTCGGCGTCGAAGACGGTCGGCGGACCGACGATCACGATGCCGTCCGCTCCGACCTCGCGCTCGCCGAGGTCGCCGGCCTCGAACGTGTCGCCTTCGGCGCCCGTGATGTCGCCGTCGGCCAGCGCCTTGCCGGCGAAGGCCGCGACGTAGCCGAGCTGCGCCGGGTCCCACAGCGCGAACTCGGTGACGGTGCCGTCCTTGACGAACGGACGCATCTCGTTCGGCAGACCGAGGCCCGTCAGCGCGACCTTGCCCTTGTACTCCGAGGTCGAGAGGTAGCGGGCGGTGGCGGCGATGCCGACCGTCGTGGGCGAGATGATGCCCTTGAGGTCGGGGTAGGCCTGCATCAGGCCCTGGGCCTCCTGGAACGACTTGGTGTCGTCGTCGTCGCCGTAGACCTTCGCGACCAGCTCGATGTCGGGGTAGTTCGCGGCGAGGTCCTCCTCCATGTACTTGATCCACTCGTTCTGGTTCGTCGCGTTCGCCGTCGCCGACAGGATCGCGATCTGGCCCGAGCCGCCGATCTGCTCGGCGATGAGCTTGGTCTGGATCAGCGCGACGTCCTTGGCGACGACCTGGCTGATGAAGACGTCGCGGCAGTCGGGGTTCGTGTCGGAGTCGAACGCCACGATCTTGGCGCCGCCCGAACGGGCCTCCTCGAGCGCGGAGCAGACCGCATCGGGGTCGTTCGCCGCGATCACGATGACGTTCGTGCCCGCCTGCGTCTCGGCGTTGATGAACGAGACCTGGCTCGAAGCGCTCGCGTCGAGCGGGCCGACGACCTCGCTCGAGGCGAAGCCCGCGGCGTCCGCGCCCTCTTCGCCGCCGCCGAGGACGACGTCGGTGTAGGGGTTGTTGAGCTGCTTGGGGATGAACGTGATGGTCTGGCTGCCGTCGGCGCCGGAGCCCCCGTCAGATCCGGAGTCACCGGCGGCGCAGCCGGTGGCGATGAGCGCGACGGTCGCGGTCACCGCGGCGAACGTCGCGATGCGACGGGCTCGGCGGCCCCCCGCGCGGTTGCGGAACAACTCCATTGTTTCTTCCTTTCATCGTGCGCCGGGTGCGTGGCGCGTGGTGGTCCCGAGGCCGGAGCGCTGGCTAGGCCTGAGGGAGGGAGCGCCGAAGGCGCTGATCATGGCGCCGTCGCCGGATGGCGTCGGCGATGCTCGGGGTGATGACGGACGCGATCAGCAGGGTGCCCGTCACGATGATGAGGACGACGTCGGAGACCCGGCCGAGGCGCAGGGCGTAGTTGATCGTGCCGATGAGCAGCACGCCGGCGACGACGCCGGGGATCGAGCCCTTGCCGCCGAAGATCGACACGCCGCCGAGCAGCACCGCCGCGATCACCGCGAGTTCGAGGCCGCTCGCGTTGTCCGAACGGGCGCTCGAGTAGCGCAGCGTCCAGAAGATGCCGGCGAGCGCCGAGACGCCGCCGGAGGCGACGTAGAGCCAGAACTTCGATCGCGCGACGTGGATGCCGACGAAGCGGGCGGCCTCGGGGCTGTAGCCGAGGGCGTAGAGGCCGCGGCCGAACGGGGTGAAGTGGAGCACCACGCCGAACGCCAGCACGATGATCACCACGCCGATCATGACGGTCGGGATGCCCGTGGCGCCGAGCTTCGAGGTGAAGAACCCGGTCAGCTCCGGCGGGAAGTTCGCGACCGCATTGTCGCCGATGACGACGAGCGCGAGTCCGCGGAAGAGGGCGAGCGTGCCGATCGTGACGGCGAGCGACGGCAGCCCGATCACGGCGACGAGGAAGCCGTTGAATGCGCCCGCGACGAGGCCGATCACGACGCCGAGCACGAGCACGAGGCCGATGTCGAAGCCCGCCTGCCAGAGCACGCCGATGCTGGCGCTCGTGAGGCCCGCGATCGAGGCGACCGAGAGGTCGATCTCGCCCGTGATGATGATGAGCGTCATCGGCATGGCGATGAGCAGCACCGGGATGACGTCGAGCAGGAGGAAGCCCGTCGTCACGGGCGACGCGAACCGGGGGACCGAGATCATGGCGACGACGATCGTCGCGATGAGCGCGTAGATCATGATGGCGTCGCGCCCGAGCAGGATGCGGCTCCAGCCGGTGCGCCCGCGCGGCTCGTCGCGGAGCGTCTTCGTCGTGTCGGCGCTCAGCACCGAGGTCGCGGTCGATTCCTTCGTGTTCGTCTCAGACATCCCGTGCCTCGCTGATTCGGAGTCGGCGTGCGGTGCGGAGGCTCGCGACGCGGTCGATGATGATCGCGGCGAGGATGAGCACGCCCACGATCGCCTGCTGCCAGAACTTGTCGACGCGCATGGCCGCCAGCGCGCTCGTGATGGTGGTGAGGAGCACCGCGCCGAGCGCGGCTCCCACGACCGAGCCGCTTCCGCCGAAGATCGCGACGCCGCCGACGACGGCCGCCGCGACGACGTCGAGCTCGAGGCCGTTGCCGGTCGTGGCGCCGACCGAGTTGAAGCGCGAGGCGTAGAGCACGCCCGCGAGCCCGGCGAGCAGGCCGTTGACGGCGAACGCCGTGAAGACGCGTCGGCCGACGGGGATGCCGAAGAGCTTCGCCGCATCCGGATCGGAACCGATGGCGTAGAGGTCGCGCCCGCCTCGCGTGCCCGCCATGACGACGGCGACGATCACGACGACGGCGAGGGCAAGCAGCGTGATCACCGGGAAGCCGAGGAACGTGTCGACCGACAGGTTGCCGAACGCTTCGGGGCGGTCGTCGGCGAAGTACTGCGTGCCGCCCGCCCACGCGTTGCTGAGACCGCGGTAGATGTACAGCGTTCCGAGCGTGATGACGAGGGCGGGCACCTTCGCGATGGTGACGAGCAGACCGTTGATCGCGCCGAGGAGCATGCCGAACGCGAGCCCGATGAGGAAGACGACCGGAATCGGGATGCCCGGGAAGGTCGCGAACAGGCTGCCCGTTCCGAAGGCGACGAGGCCGAGGATCGAGCCGACCGAGAGGTCGACGTTCCGGGTGATGATCACGATCGCCTGCCCGACGGCGAGGATGATCATGATCGTCGAGTTGAGCAGGAGGTCTTTCGTGCCCTGCGGCGAGAGGAAGAGCGGGTTCGCCGCGTAGGTCACGACGACGAGGACGATGAGGGCGAACGCGACGGGGAGTTCGCGGAGCCGCAGGATGCCGCCGAAGCGGCTGCGTCCCGCGCGTCTCGCGGTCGGCGCCGGCGCGTTCGGCGCGGGGCTGGGCGGGGCGGTCTGGGTCATGCGCTGTGCTCCATCGAGGCGGTGGCCGCGTGCATCACGGCTTCGGGGGTGGCGTCCGCGCGGTCGAGGCGGGCGGTGATGCGGCCTTCGTGCATCACGAGCACGCGGTCGGCCATGCCGAGCACCTCGGGCAGCTCGGACGAGATCATGAGGATCGCGATGCCGCGGCCGGCGAGATCGGAGAGCAGCCGGTGCACCTCGGACTTGGTGCCGACGTCGATGCCGCGGGTCGGCTCGTCGACGATGAGGAACTTCGGCTCCGTCGCGAGCCATTTCGCGAGCACGACCTTCTGCTGGTTGCCGCCCGAGAGCGTGGAGACCGCGTAGTCGGGCGATCCGGTCTTCACCTGCAGGCGCTGCGACCACTCGGCGGCCTCGCGGCGCTCGCGCGCCCCGTTGATGAGGCCGAACCGGGCGAGCGTGTTGCGGAGCGTGAGGGAGACGTTGCGCGTGACCGAGAGGTCCATGACGAGGCCCTGCTTGCGACGGTCCTCGGGGACGAATCCCATGCCGGCGTCGATGGCCGCCTGCGGGTTTCGGGCGCGCACCTGCGCGCCGAGCAGCCGCACCGAGCCGCGGTCGTACGCGTCGATGCCGAACACGGCGCGCGCGACCTCCGTGCGGCCCGCCCCCACGAGACCCGCGAGCGCGACGATCTCGCCCGCCCGCACCTCGAAGTCGATGTCGGCGAACACGCCGGCACGGGTGAGCCCCGCGACCTCGAGGACGACTTCGCCGATCTCCGCGGGCTCCTTGGGGAAGAGTTGGGCGATGTCGCGGCCGACCATCTCGCGCACGATCTCCGGGGCGGAGACGGCGGCGGTGTCGTGCGTGGCGATGTACCGGCCGTCGCGCATCACGGTGATGCGGTCGGTCAGCGCGAAGATCTCGTCGAAGCGGTGGGAGATGAAGAGGATGCCCGCGCCGCGGTCGCGAAGGTTCCGCGCGACCGCGAAGAGGCGGTCGACCTCGACCCCCGAGAGGGCCGCGGTCGGCTCGTCCATGATGAGGACCTTGGCGTCGAGGGAGATGGCCTTCGCGATCTCGATGATCTGCTGGTCGGCGATCGAGAGGCCCTCGGCGATGCGGTCGGGGTCGATCGGCACGCCGAGTCGTTCGAAGAGCCGATCGGCCTGGGCGCGCATCTCGTTGCGGCTGATGAGGCCGAGGCGGCCTCGCGGCTGCCGCCCTATGAAGATGTTCTCGGCGACCGTGAGGTCGGGGAAGAGGGTCGGCTCCTGGTAGATCACCGAAATGCCGACCGCCTTGCTATCGGCGACGGTGCGGAAGGAGACCGGCCGGCCCTCAACCTCGAACTCGCCCGCGTCGGGGTGGTAGAGCCCGGCGAGGATCTTCACGAGCGTCGACTTGCCCGCGCCGTTCTCGCCGACCAGCGCGTGGATCTCGCCGGGGCGGATCTCGACCGTGCCGTCGGCCAGCGCGACGACCGGGCCGAAGGTCTTCACTGCTCCGGAGAGGGAGAGCACCGGGGGTGGCGGCGATTCCAGACCGGGGGTGTCGTCTCGCATCGGTGTCCATCTCCTCGTCATTGAATCGATTCAGGCTGACGATAGAGCGCCCCGCTCGGCTCGTCAAGATCTGCGTCGGAACCGTAACCTATTCAATCGATTCAATCCAGTCAAGGCGGAAGTCGAGCGAGAGCGACCCGCATTCGCGGGGCTCTCCGTTGGCCAGCCCGAGCGCCTCGCGGTGGGCTACGATCACCGGAACCGGATTTCTTGAATCGATTGGATCGCAGGATGGCACCGACGCAGGGCATCGGCCTCGCCGAGGTCGCGCGCGTCGCCGGCGTCTCCGTCGCGACCGTGTCGAACGCCCTGAACCGCCCCGAGATCGTCGCCGTCGCGACCCGGGATCGCGTGTTCGAAGCGATCCGCGAGCTCGACTTCGTGCCGAACCGGGCCGCCGCGACGCTGCGGCGAGGCACCAACCACCTCATCGCCCTCTTCGTGCCCGAAGTCGCCAACGCCTTCTACAGCGAGATCGTGAGCGCCGTCGCCGACGAGGCGGCACGGCACGACTTCGTGATCGGGCTCTGCGTCACCCACGACGAACCCGAGCGCGAAGTGTTCTTCGCGAACTCGCTCGCCGAGCAGCGCGCTGCCGCCGCCATCGTCGTGCCGATCACCGCCGACGCCCCCCGGCTCTCCCAACTGCGACGGGTCGGCACCCGCCTCGTGCTGCTCGACCGCATCGCTGCGAACGCCGACGGCTGCTCCGTCGGGATCGACGACGTGCTCGGCGGCGAACTCGCCGTGCGGCACCTGCTGTCCTCCGGTGCCGCCGCGGTGACCCTGGTGAACGGGCCGCACTCCGTCCAGCAGTGCGCGGACCGCCACGCCGGTGCGCTCCGGGCGCTTGCCGCGGCCGGGCTCCCGGCATCGGCCCTGCACGAGATCGTCGTCGACGCGATGACCGTCGACGCCGGCCGCCGCGTCGGCCGGCAGCTCGCGGCGGGCCCGAACCGCCCCGCGGTCTTCTGCGTGAACGACCAGCTCGCCGTCGGCATCATCGGCGGACTGCGCGAGCACGGCGTGGACGTCCCCTCGCAGGCCCTCGTGGTCGGCTACGGCGACCAGTCCCTCGCGCTCGACGGGCCCGTGCCGCTCACCTCGGTCGCGCAGCCGACGCACCAGATGGGCGTCGAGGCGGTGCGGTGCGCGCTCGCCGAAGTCAACGAGGGAGCCGAGCACGTGCACCGCACCGTGCAGCTGCGCCCTCGGCTGGTCGTCCGGGGCAGTGCTCCGGCGATCCCCGAGCCCGGCCGCGGTGCACCGGCTCGATGAACACGACCTCGGCGCCGTCCACCCGCGGGCATCCGTTCGCGCGGTCGGCTGGTCGGACATACTGAACGGGGTCGACGGCGGCGTCGACAACGAGACGGGAGGATCGCGATGGCAGTCAGTGTCCGCGACGTCGCCGCGCTCGCCGAGGTCTCGGTGGGCACGGTCTCGAATGTGCTCAATCGCCCCGAGAAGGTGTCGCCGACGACCGTCGAGCGCGTGCACGCCGCCATCGCCGAGCTCGGCTTCGTGCGCAACGACGCCGCCCGCCAGCTCCGCGCCGGCCGCAGCCGCTCGATCGGGCTCGTCGTGCTCGACGTGCGCAACCCGTTCTTCACCGACGTCGGTCGCGGAGCCGAGGAGCGCGCCGCCGAGGCCGGGATGACCGTGCTGCTCGGCAACTCCGACGACGACGCCGACCGCGAGCGCGCCTACCTCGAACTGTTCGAGGAGCAGCGCGTCGCCGGGGTGCTCATCACCCCGTTCGCCGATGACCTGCCGCGGCTCGACCGGCTGCGCGCGAGCGGCATCCCGGTCGTGCTCGTCGACCGCGAGGCCGGCGATGCCCGCTTCTCCTCGGTCTCCGTCGACGACGTCGCCGGCGGGCGCCTCGCCGCCGAGCACCTGCTGCGCAGCGGCCGACGACGCCTCGCCTTCGTCGGCGGCCCTCGCAGCATCCGACAGGTCGAAGACCGCCTCGCGGGCGCGCGCAGCGCGGTCGAGGCGACCCCCGGCGCGACGCTCGAGATCGTCGAGACATCGGCGCTCACCGTGATCGAGGGCCGCGCCGCCGGCGCCGCGCTGCGCGACCGCGACGAGCACGCCCGCCCGGACGCCGTGTTCGCCGCCAACGACCTGCTCGCCATGGGCGTGCTCCAGGCCCTCGCGATGTCGGGCGTCGACCGCCTGCGCGTGCCCGAGGACATCGCCCTGATCGGCTACGACGACATCGACTTCGCGAGTGCCGCCGTCGTGCCGCTCTCCTCCATCCGCCAGCCGGCGGCCCTCATCGGCCGCACGGCCCTCGATCTGCTCCTGCTCGAGGCGGCGGAGGCGGTCGTACCCCGGGAGCAGATCGTGTTCCAGCCCGAGCTCGTGGTGCGGGAGTCGACCGGCGGATCGGCGAGCTGATCGGAGTTCGCCGCGCCCTGGCGGCGGCAGCACAGTACGGTCGCGATCGACGCGGATCGACGCGGATCGGCGTTGAAACGGTTCATGGAAATCCTTGACACGCGTTGCGGCACCCTGCCATCGTGAACCGGTCTACAGGACGGAGTCGCTCCGTGTGTAGAACGGTTTACGATCCGCACCTTCAAGGAAGAGGGGAACAACGATGTCGTTGTCTGCACAATTCCGGACGTACGCCCCGCGCGCACGCCGGGGAACGACCGCGCTGCTGCTCGGCGCAGCCCTGATCGCGTCGGGAGGGGCTGTCGCGTTCGCGGCGCCGGCCGCCGCCGTCGACTGCTCCGCCGTGCCGTGGATGGACACGGGAAAGACCGCCGACGAACGTGCCCAGGCCCTGCTCGACGCGAGCTCGCAGCATCAGAAGTACCGCTGGCTCGTCGAGCAGCCGGCGACGCAGCCCACCGTGACCACCTGGTCGCCCGGCTTCAGCGGCGAGGCGAACGTGGTCTACCCGGCGCAGGTCGACTGCACGCCCAACATCACCTACGTCGACGGCCCCGAGGGCGTCCGTGCGTCGGGCGTCACCGACTTCCCGTCGCAGATCGCGCTCGCCTCGGCGTGGGACGCCGAGCTCGCCTACGAGAAGGGCGCCCGCGAGGGCGAAGAGGCCTACCTCAAGCAGAAGAACGTGGTCCTCGCGCCAGGTATCGGCAGCGGCCGCACACCGCTCGCCGGCCGCACTCCGGAGTACTTCGGCGAGGACGCACTCATCAATGGCCTGCTCGCCGCCGAGCAGGCCGAGGGCCTCGAGTCCACCGGCAAGGTCATGGCGAACCTCAAGCACTTCGTCGCGAACGAGCAGGAACTCGACCGCCAGACGAGCTCGTCGAACATGGACGAGCGCACGCTCCGCCAGGTCTACGGCCTGCCCTACGAGATCGCCGCTGCGAACAGCGACGCCGAGAGCCTCATGTGCTCCTTCAACCAGGTCAACGGCGTCTTCGCCTGCGAGAACGACCTGATCCGCGATGTACTCAAGGGCGACTACGGTTTCGACGGCTTCGTGATGAGCGACTTCGGATCGGTGCACTCCACCGCCGCCACGCTCAACAACGGCATGGACCAGGAGCTCAACCGGCCGATCTGGTTCACGCCCGCCCGTCTCGACGCGGCGCTCGAGGCGGGAGAGATCACGCAGGCGCGCATCGAGGAAGCCGCGACGAAGGTCATCGTCGGCTATCTCGAGGCCGGCCTGTTCGACCACGCGCTGCCCGCGACCGCCGCCGCCGACGCGTCGTCGCCGGAGGGCGAGGCCATCGCCCAGGAGATCGCCGAGGACGGCAGCGTCCTGCTGAAGAACGAGGGCATCCTGCCCCTCGACGTCGCCGAAGGCGACACGATCGCCCTCATCGGTCCGACGGCCTCGCGCTCGGTCACCCAGGTCGGCGGCATCGCGACGAGCGCGGTCTCGGTCTGCAGCCTCACGCTGCAGTTCCGTCCGACGTTCCCGCCGAGCAACACCCTGCCCTGCGAGGACGTCGTCTCCGCGGAGACGGCGCTCACCGCCCGCGCCGCGGAGGTCGGCGCGACCGTCGTCTGGAACGACGGCCAGGATCTCGCGGCCGCCGCGGCGCTCGCCGCGAGCGCCGACGCGGCGATCGTCGTCGGCTACCAGCGCATGGGCGAGTTCAACGACCTGACGAACCTGCGGCTGCAGGGCGGCGGCGACGCCCTCGTATCGGCCGTCGCTGCCGCGAACCCCGAGACCGTCGTGGTCGTGCAGTCGGGCAGCGCGGTCGAGATGCCGTGGATCGACGACGTCGACGCGGTGCTCGAGGCCTGGTACGGCGGCGAGCAGCAGGGCCCGGCCCTCGCGTCGCTGCTCTTCGGCGACGTGAATCCGTCGGGCAAGCTCACGATGACGTTCCCGAAGTCGCTGGCGGACACGCCCACGAACACGCCCGAGCAGTACCCGGGCGTCTTCTCCGACGGCTCGACGACGCGCCCTGCGGGCTCCTCGGAGATCCGGCAGGTCAACTACACCGAGGGCCTCGAGGTCGGCTACAAGTGGTACGACGAGCAGGGCATCGAGCCGCTGTTCGAGTTCGGCCACGGCCTCTCCTACACCTCGTTCGAGTATTCGGACCTCGCGGTCTCGACGGCGATCGCCGACGGCACTCCCGTGACCACGGTCGGCTTCGACGTGACGAACTCCGGTGAGCGTGCAGGCACGGAGATCCCCCAGGTGTACCTGACGCTGCCCGAGGCGGCGGACGAGCCCGGCAAGCGGCTGGTCGGCTTCGACCGCATCTCGCTCGAGGCAGGCCAGACCCAGCGGGTCGAGGTCGTCGTCGACGGCGCCGCGAGCAATCACCCGTTCGAGATCTGGGACGCCGACGCCGACGAGTGGACGATCGTGGACGGCGACTACGGCGTCTCGGTCGGAGCATCCTCGCGGAACCTGCCGCTCGCGGCCGGGTTCGCACTCGACCTCGGCGCGGACACGACCCGTCCGACCGCGACGCTCGTCGCCCCGACGACCGCCGGCCCGACCCCGGCGCTCGAGGTGCAGGTCGACGCGACCGACGCCGGCGGTCTGAACCGCATCGTCGCGAACGTCTACCAGGGCACCAAGCTCGTCAAGAGCACCCAGACGAAGGTCGGCGGCGCGACGGCGGGCTCGCACACCGCGACGGTGAACCTCCCCGACGGCTCGTACACGGTGCGCTACAACTCGCAGGACCTCGCGGGCAATATCTCGCAGACCCGCGAGTTCGCGTTCACGATCGACGGCACCAAACCGACGGCGACGGTCAAGGCCGGTGCGGAGTTCACCGTCGTCGGCGCGAACGGCGCCTACGACAAGGTCAGCTTCAAGCTGTACGACGCTCAGAAGGTCGACAAGGTCGTCCTGAACGGCGTCGTCAAGGACCTGACGAACAACCCCTGGTCGGACGTGAACTTCATCAAGCCGGGCGTCTTCGGCGCGGTCGCGGGCGCGAACACGCTCGTCGTGCACGACGTCGCGGGCAACACCGAGACGGTGACGTTCACGTTGAACTGATCGACGGTCGCAACGCAGTGCGCCCCCTCCCCGAAACGGGAGGGGGCGCATTCGTGCCGGCAGGGTGCATCCGTCGATCGGAACGCCGACGGGGGCCCGGCATCGGCCGGGCCCCCGTCGTCGTGCGTCGGATCAGGCGAGGCGCGCGGCGACCGCCAGCGGGTCGGCGATGCGGATGCCCGTCGCGCGCACGGTGTGCGTTCCGGGACCGATCGGGCCGCCGTCGTGGAGGGCGCCGTCGACCTCGACCACGCCGTCCTCGGAGCGGGCGAGGTCGAGCACGGCCTCCGAGCCGAACGGCACGACGAGGTCGATCTCGAGCGCGTCGTCGGCGTCGAGGCGCCAGTCGACGGATGCCGTGCCGAGTCGCGTGTCCACCGACGCGCGACCCCAGCGCACGGACGTCGCCGGTCGCGGGGCGACGATCATGCGCCGGTACCCGGGGGCGTCGGGCGTCGTGCCGAGGCCGCCGACATGACGGTAGACCCAGTCGATGACCGCGCCGTAGGCGTAGTGGTTGAAGGAGAGCATGCCGGAGCTGTCGCCCGTGGCCATCTCGCCGGTGTGGATCGAGCCGTCGGGCGCGAGCGCGTCCCAACGCTCCCACACCGTCGTCGCGCCCATCTCGACCTGGTACAGCCACGAGGGCGCCTCACTGCGCAGCAGCATGAGATAGGCCTCGTCGAGGTGGCCGAAGCGCGCGAGGGCGGGCAGCACGAGCGGCGTGCCGAGGAAGCCGGTCGCGATACGGCCCCGCTCGACGGCGACGTTGCGGGCGAGCCCGGCGGCGATCCGCTCGTGCTCCGCTTCGGGGGCGAGGGCGAACACGATCGCGACCGCGGCACCCGTCTGCGTCTCGACCGCCGCCTCGCCGTAGCGCGCCCAGGTCAGGTCGCGGATGCGGTCCGCGAGCGCGTGCGCGTGCGCGGCGCGGTCGGGGTCGCCGACGAGCTCTTCGGCCCGCCCGAGCAGGCGCGCACTGTGTGCGAAGAAGGCGTTCGCCATGAAGTCGCGGCTGACCTTCGCCTCCCAGGGCTTGTCTCCGGGGGCGTCGGGGTCGAGCCAGTCGCCGAACTGGAACGCGCTCGGGAGCAGGTCGTCGCCGGCGCGCGCCTCGAGGCTGCGCACCCAGCGCCGCATGCTGTCGAGCTGTCGGACGAGCACCTCGTCGCTGCCGTAGGACTCGTACACCGCCCAGGGGACGAACGTCGCGGCGTCGCCCCAACCGGCGCGGCCCATCGTGGTCCAGGCGTCAGGGTCGGCGTCCGGGTCGTCGACGAGGATGTTCGGGACGACGGCCGGCACCGAGCCGTCGGTGTCCTGCTCGAGTTCGAGGTCGCGCAGCCACGACATCCAGAAGGCTTCGACGTCGAAGAGGGTGGAGGCCGTCGGTGCGAAGGCCTGGGCGTCGCCGGTCCAGCCGAGGCGCTCATCGCGCTGCGGGCAGTCCGTCGGGAGCGAGACGAAGTTGTCGAGCTGCGACCACGCGACGTTCGCGTGCAGACGATCGAGCCGTGGCTCCGCCGAGGCGAAACTCGAACGCTCCCGGACGGCGCTCGAGATCGCCACGGCGGTGGCCTCGAGCACGTCGGCACCGGTGACCTCGGCGTACTGGAAGCCGTGGAAGGTGAACAGCGGCTCGAGGACGCTCTCGCCGTCCACGGCGAGGATGTAGGTGTCCGTCGCCTTCGCCGTGCGGAGGGCGAAGGTGTGGATGGAGCCGTCCGGCTCGAGGATCTCCGCGTGGCGGACGACGACGCGGTCCCCGGCCTTGCCGGTCACGCGCAGACGCAGCCAGCCGGCGATGTTCTGTCCGGCGTCGAGGAACACCCGATCGGGCCGCTGCTCGTGGCGGACGCCCCATTCGCCGACGGTCACGACGCCGCCGGCGAGGCGGGGTTCGACGGCTGAGAGATCGCGTTCAGCGGCGACGGCGGGGGGCCAGACGGCGTCATCGAATCCCGGAACGTCCCAGCCGGCCGGCTCGTCGCGGAGGTCGACCTCGACGCCGTCGTAGAGGCTCGCCGACTTGATCGCGCCCGTCGAACGCTTCCAGTCGGGAGAGGTGCCGACCACGACGCTCGAGCCGTCGGCGAGGTCGACGTCGAGCTGCACGAGCGCGGCCGTCTGCGTGCCGTAGTGCTCGGCCTGGTCGAGCCAGCCGAGGCGCGTGCGGTACCAGCCGTCGCCGAGCAGCACGCCGAGGGCGTTCTCGCCTTCGTGCAGCAGGTCGGTGACATCCCACGTGCCGAACACCAGCCGGTCCTGGTAGGAGGTCCAGCCGGGGTTCAGGTGCTCGGCGACCGCGCGGGCGCCGTTGATGCGGAGGTCGCCGACGCCCCAGAACGTCGCTCGGAGCCGGGCGCGCACCGGCGCCGCGGGCAGGGTGAAGCCGGTGCGGAAGAGCTCGACCGGGCCGTCCACCGATGCGGTGCCGGCGATCGGGCGGGCGACGAGGGAGTCGGCGGGAACGGCGGCCTCGACGACGAGGGCGTCGCTCCAGTCCGACCAGCCGGCCTCGGTCGCGATGCGCACGGAGTACCGCCGCTCCGCGCCCGCCGTCAGCGCGCCGCCGGGCGCCGCGACGCCGATCGAGTCCGCCGAGGCGACCGGTTCCGCGATGCCGTCGGCGTCGCCGCTCCAGCGCACCTGGTAGCCGAGCTGCGCCGAGCCGGCGTCGGCCCGCCACGTGAGGCGGAGCCCGTCGAGGGGCACGCCGAGCAGGTCCGCGGGGTACTGGGTGCGCACGGCGAGCACGCGGGCACCGACGTCGGTCGCGTCGATGCTGGGCAGAGTCGGAGACATCGTCGTCCTGTCTTTCTGTGGTTCGGTGATGGCGGTGCGGTTCGCTCAGACCATCGGGGCGGGGCGGCTGGAGGATCGAGTCCGGAGCACGGGCTCCACGACGTGATGCACGGGCTCGGTGCGTCCGGCGATGCGTTCGAGCAGCAGTCGGACGGCGCGCTCGCCCATCGCCTCGCCGGCCTGGCTCACGGTCGTGAGCGAGATCGCGGGATGGGCTGCGATGGTCACGTCGTCGTATCCGACGAGGGAGATCCGCGTCGCCAGGCCGGGACGCTCGAGGATCGCGCGCTGCGCGCCGAAGGCGAGCTCGTCGTTGCCGGCGAAGATCGCACTCGGCGTCGCCGATGCGAGGAGATCCCGGGTCGCGCCGTGCGCCGCGTCCTCGCTGAGTCCCGAACGGACGACGCGGATGCGGTCGCCGAGCCCCGCGTCCCGCATCGCCCGCTCGTACTCCTGGAGCCGGACGGCGTGCGGCGTCCCGCTGCCGGGGACCGTGACCGCTTCGCTGCGGGTGAGGTGCACGATGTCCCGGTGCCCGAGATCGAACAGGTGCCGCATGACGAGGCGGGTGCCGGCGACGTCGTCGCCCGTGACGGTGTCGTAGGCGTCGGTGTCGTCGTGGCGGCCGAGCATCACGATCGGAACGCTGCCGGCGAGTCGTTCGAGCCACTCCCGCGAGACGAGCGGCGAGATCGCGATGATGCCGTCGACCTGCCGGTCGGCGAGGGCGCCGAGGGCGCGGACGCCCTCTTCGGTGTCGGTCTCGGCGGGGGCGATGATGAGTTGGTACGGCGTGTCCTGCAGTGCGGCGGCGGCGCCGGCGATGATGCGGGAGAAGAAAGGGTTGCCGAGGTTCGGCAGCTCGATCCCGAGCGTGAAGCTCGAGCCGCGCATCGCACGGGCGGCGATGCGCGGGCGGTAGTCGAGTTCCGCGATGGCCGTGTTGACGCGTTCGCGCATCGCGGGGCTGACGCCGTAGGCGTCGCGGATGACCTTGGACACGGCAGCGCGGGAGACTCCGGCCAGGCGTGCGACGTCATCGATGGTCGCGGCGTGCGTTCCCGGCATGGCGTCTCCTTCCTCGTTGACGATCGGTGAAGGGAATCCTTGCAGAAGCCCGGCGGCGTAGACCGATCGACGTTGGTGGCCGGACTCGATCGTAGAACGTTTCAGCCAGGTTGTGTAGACCGGTTGACAAACTGTTTTCCGGACTCCTAACCTGAGCGGGCTCCCTGCACCGGATCTCCGGCGCACTCACACAGCAGCACCTTTACAAGGAGGTAAAGAACATGGTCACGCGCACCTCTCGACGGCTTCTCGCCGTCGGCGCCAGCGGCCTCGCCCTCTCCCTCGCCCTCGCCGGCTGCAGCGCCGGCGGCGACGAGTCGACGGACGGCGCGGTCGAGCTCAGCTTCCTCGTCGACAACTCGGAGGCGCTGGTCGAGACCGCGGGCGCCCTCGCGGACGCCTTCATGGAGGCGAACGACGGCATCACGATCGAGGTCGAGACCCGTCCTCAGGGCTCCGACGGCGACAACGTCGTGAAGACCCGCCTCGCCACCGGCGACATGGCGGACATCTTCCAGTACAACTCGGGCGCGCTCATGCAGGCGCTCAGCCCCGACGAGACCCTCGTCGACCTCTCGGACGAGGAGTGGGTCGACAAGCTCGACCCGAACTTCGTCTCCTCGGTCTCGACCGACAACGGCATGTACGGCGTTCCCATGGGCCAGTCGATGGCCGGAGCCGTCCTCTACAACAAGGACGTCTATGCCGAGCTCGGCCTCGAGATCCCCACCACGTGGGACGAGTTCATCGCCAACGCCGAGGCGGTCAAGGCCGCCGGCGACGTCGCCCCGATCGTGCAGACCTACGGCGACACCTGGACCTCGCAGCTCTTCGTGCTCGGCGACTTCAACAACGTGACCGCCGCCGACCCCGACTGGGCCGAGGCGTACACCGCCGGTGAGCGCAAGTACGTCGACGAGCCGGCCTTCGCGGGCTTCCAGCACCTCCAGGACGCCTTCGACGCGGGCCTCTTCAACGAGGACTTCGCTTCGGCGACCTACGCGGACGGCGTCTCGATGGTCGCGACCGGCGCGGGAGCGCACTACCCGATGCTCACGTTCGCCGCGGGCCAGCTCATGACGACCGATCCCGACGCCGCCGACGTCGTGGGCGCCTTCGCGCTCCCCGGCCCGGACGCCGAGACCAACGGCCTGACCGTCTGGATGCCGACGAACACCACCTACATCCCGCGGACGACCGAGGGCGACAAGCTCGAGGCCGCCAAGAAGTTCATGGCCTTCCTCATGACGCCCGAGGCGTGCGACATCCAGTCCGAGGCCAACGCACCGCAGGGCCCGTACGTCATCGAGGGCTGCTCGCTGCCCGAGGACGTCCCCGCGATGGTCGCCGACCTGCAGCCGTACTTCGACGAGGGCAAGACGAACCTCGCGCTCGAGTTCCTCTCGCCGATCAAGGGCCCGGCCCTCGAGCAGATCATGGTCGCGGTCGGCTCCGGCATCACCTCGGCGGCCGACGGTGCCGCCCAGTACGACGAGGATGTCATCAAGCAGGCCCAGCAGCTCGGCCTCGAAGGCTGGTAAGCCGCACGGCTCGAACGAACTGCGGGGCGGGGCCCGAGCGGCCCCGCCCCGCGCACTCGACGGAGAGAAGCACCATGAGCACCGCAACGGCCCCGCGCCGCCAAACCGAGTCCCCGGGCGCCGCGCCCGGCGGCACAGCCCGGCCGCCGCGCCGCCGCAAGACGCACAGCCCCTACCCGACCTGGTTCCATCTGCCGGCCGGCGTGTTCTACGTGGTGCTGTTCCTCATCCCCACGATCGCGTCGTTCTACTTCTCCCTGACGCGCTGGACGCTGTTCGACGTCGAGTTCATCGGCTTCGACAACTACGTCCGGTTCTTCCAGGAGCAGCAGCTCATCCAGAGCTTCGTCAACACGTTCGTCTACGCGTTCCTGACGAGCGGTGCGAAGGTCGTCCTCGGCCTGCTCCTCGGCGTCTTCCTCAGCTCGCAGATCATCGGCCGCGGCTTCCTCCGCTCGGTCGTGTTCTTCCCCGTCCTCGTCAGCACCATCGGCGTGGGCATCCTCTTCGAGGTGCTCCTCGACCCGTTCGACGGTCCCGTCAATGAGACCCTCGCGATCTTCGGCATCGAGGGACCCGGCTGGCTCACCGACCCGAACCTCGCGCTCTTCTCGGTCGCGATGGTCGACATCTGGGCCGGCGTCGGCCTCGCGACGCTCATCTACATCGCCGGCATGGTCGCCATCCCGCAGGAGTACTTCGAGGCCGCCAAGATGGACGGCGCGAGCGCCTGGCACTCGTTCCGGCACATCACGCTGCCGCTGCTGCAGCCCGCGACCGTGACGGTCGTGCTGCTCTCCCTCATCGGCGGCCTGCGCCGCTTCGACCTCATCTGGACGATGACGGGCGGCGGCCCCGGCTTCTCGAGCGACGTGCTCGCGTCCGTCGTCTACAAGCAGTACCAGGCCGGCTTCTTCGGCCTCTCCACCGCCGGCAACGTCGTGCTCTTCCTCGTGGTCGCGGCGATCATCTTCCCGCTGTCCTGGTGGCTCAACCGAAAGGCGGACGACCGATGACCAACCGCGTCTGGAAGTGGGGCGCCGGCTCCGTCGCGATCGTCGTCGCGCTGGCCGTCTTCATCGTGCCCTTCGCCTTCATCGTCTTCACCGCGGGCAAGTCGCAGTCCGAGGCGGCCGCCCTGGAGTTCAACCTCCCGACGGAGTGGCACCTGTTCGAGAACATCGCCACGGTGCTCTCGAACCGGGACAACCTGCTCGTCACCGCGTTCGTGAACAGTGTCATCGTCACCGTGGCCGCGGTGGCCATCATGGTCGTGCTGGGCGCGATGGTCGGCTACGTGCTCCAGCGGCGCAAGTCGCGCTGGAACCCGCTCATCAACGCCTTCGTGCTCGCCGGGCTCATCATCCCGCCGGCCGTCGTGCCGACGATCTGGACGCTCCAGGGGCTCGGGCTCTTCAAGACGGTCGCGGGCCTCGTCGCCGTGCACGTCGCGTTCGGCCTGTCCTTCTGCATCCTGCTCTTCCGGTCGTTCGTCGCGACCATCCCGCGCGAGCTCGACGAGGCGGCCGTCATCGACGGCGCGGGCCCCATCTCCCTGTTCTTCAAGGTGATCTTCCCGCTGCTGCGCTCGGTCATCGTGACGGTGATCGTCGTACAGGCGGTGACGGTCTTCAACGACTTCACGTACGCGCTGTACTTCTTGCCCGGCGACGAGAACGCGACGGTGCAGCTGACGACGTTCAACTACATCTCGCAGTCGGTCAGCGCGCACAACCTGCTCTTCACGAACGTGCTGCTCATCACGATCCCGCCGCTCATCATGTACATCTTCTTCCAGAGGCAGATCGTGGCAGGCATGACCTCGGGCGCCGTGAAGGGATGACGACGATCTCCGGTGCACCCCGCGGTGCCGACCGGATCCGACGATGGGCCGGGGAGCGTTCACCGCAGCCCTACGAGGACGCCCTGGTCGTCTCGCCACCCTCGGACTCGTCGTGGGTCTACGGTCCCGGACAGTACGAGGCGGCCCTGCTCGCGCGGATCGTCTCCGACGGCCACGCGGTCAACCGGCACGTCGACTACCCGGCCAACTTCGCACCGGTCGCCGCCGCCGTCCGACTCGCAGCCACCGCGACGGCCGGCGGCGTGCTCGAGCTGCGCGTGGCGGGACGCGTCGTCGCGATCGAGGTCGACGGAGCACCGCTCGACCTCGACCCGTCCGAGGTCGCGGCGGGGAGCATCCGCGCAGTGCTCTCCGCAGCCGGGGCGGTGCTCTGCGCGACGATCGAGGCGGGCGACGGTACGGCCCCCGCGCTCGCCGTCGCCGCCTCGGCGCCGGTCGCCGACTGGCTCGGCAGTCTCGACGACGGCGCGAGCTGGCAGCCCGCCGCGGTCCGCCCCGGCGGCCGGGACGCCCCCCACCTCCGACCGGTCGGTTCCGTCTCCCTGACGGCCGCCTGGGCGGGGTGCGACGGCACCGGGGCCGTGCGGGTCTTCGACGTCGGCGCCCCGCTGCTCGGGCGCCCGGTGCTGCCCGCCGGGCCACGGCCCACGATCGGCACGGGCGAGAGCGTCGAGGAGGCGCTCGCCGACCCGGCCCGGCAGGAGTCCCGCCACGAGGTCGAGCAGCTTCCCGACGGCAAGTGGACGACCGTGCACGAGCTGGGCTTCCGGTACGTCGCCGTGCGGGGTGCCGACATCGAGGCCGTGTCGGTCGAGGCATCCGTCGCCGTCGTCGACCGTCCGGGCGCGTTCGCCTGCTCCGACGAGACGCTCACGCGCATCTGGGCCGCCGCCTCGTACACGCTCCGGGCCTGCACGCAGGGGCTCGTCCTCGACGGCATCAAACGGGACCGCATGCCCTGGGCGGGCGACCAGGCCCTCAGCATCCTCGCCAACGCGTTCGCGCTCGGCCTCGGTGGCACCGCCGCCGACGGGCTCGTCGCGCTCGGTCAACCCGTCGACGGCTACGTGAACGGCATCGCGGATTACTCGCTGTGGTGGGTCATCAGCGCCGAGTACCGGCTGCGTTGCTTCGGCGACCTCGGCTTCGCCGCCCGCGAGGCCGAGCACCTGGACGCCTTCGTCGCCGAGCTGGCCACGCACGCCGGCATCGACGGCGTCCTGCGCACGTCGACGCAGTTCGGGGGCTTCCCCGGTGCGGGGGCCGGATCGGTGTTCCTCGACTGGCATCTGGAACTCGATCAGGGGCGCGACGCCGTCGCCCTGCAGATGCTGTGGCTGCTCGCACTCCGGAGCGCCGCGCAGGTGCTCGAGGCCGTGGGCCGGGGCGACGCCGCCGCCCGTTGGAGGGTGCTGGCCGACCGCACCGAGTCGACGCTGCGGACCCGGGCCTGGATGTCCGAGGAAGGGCGCTGGTCGGACTACGTCGACGGCCGCGGTCGTGGCCGCGTCGGCGGGTACGCGAACTTCCTCGCCGTGCTCGCCGGTCTGCACGATGGTACGCCGGTGCCCGATGGCGTGGTCGCCGCCGTCTTGGACGCCACGACCGGTACCCCGTTCATGTCGGCGATGCGCCTGCGCGCCCTCGCCGGCGCCGGGCGGATGGCCGAGATGCTGGGCGAGATCCGCAGCGAGTGGGGACGGATGCTCGAACTCGGTCCCGGGACCTTCTGGGAGGAGGCGGGCACCGACGAGCCCCTCGCCATGTACGGGCGGCCGTTCGGCCGCAGCCGTTGCCATGCCTGGGCCTCCGGCCCGGCCGCGGTGCTGCCGGAGGCGGTGCTGGGCCTCAGATCGCTCGCACCGGGTTGGACGAGGTTCGAGGTGCGCCCCGAACTCGCGGAGCTGGAATGGGCGAGCGCCGTCGTGCCGGTGCCGACGGGCGACCTCGTCGTCGTCGCGGACGCGGTGAGCGTCCGGGTCGAGGTGCCGGCGGGTTGCGTGCTCGTGCGCGACGGGCGCGAAGTGCCGGGACCGGCGAGCGTGGAATGGTGGCTGACGGCCGACGCCGAGGCCGCTCCGATCGCCTGACGACGCTCGGCCGGGGCATCCGGGGCGGTACCGTCGTCCTGTGAGCGAGCGCGACGGGTCCGACGAGGTGGACCTCCTCATCGACGCCTGGTCGAGGCGGCTGCCCGAAGTCGACCTGACCCCGCTGGACGTGTGGTCGCGGCTGCGACGGGCCGCGCTGCGGCTCTCGAAGCTGCGCGCCGAGGCGTTCGCGAGCGCCGACCTCGCCTCGTGGGAGTTCGACGTGCTCGCCGCCCTGCGCCGGGCCGAGCCACCGCATCAGCTGAGCCCGGCCCAGCTCATCGCCGCGACGATGATCGGCAGCGCCGCGATGACGAACCGGCTTGACAACCTCCAGCAGCGCGGCCTCGTCGACCGCGTGCCGAACCTCGGCGACCGGCGCAGCATCTTCGTGCGCATCGCCCCCGAGGGCATCGAGCGCGTCGATGCCGCGATGACGCAGCTCGCGCGTTCCGAGGCCGAGGCGCTGGACGGACTCGGCCGGGACGACCAGGCGGCGCTCTCCGAACTGCTGCGCCGGCTCGTCTGAGCGCAGCCCGTCCGAGTTCCACGGCGCGGCAGGGGAGCCGCGGGTCGCATGGACCCGCGGCTCCCGTCATCCGGATTCGGCGATCAGACCGCCTCGGCCGCCAGTTCCTCGGCCGCTTCCGACGACTCGGCCGTCGCCGGCTTCGTCTCACGGGGCAGGCGCAGCACGAGCGCCGCGCTGATGAGGCAGAGCCCGATGCAGACGCCCCAGACCGTGGCGTAGCCGGCGAAGGACGTGACCGGCGCGGTGCCCTCGGCCCCGCTGCCGTCGATGACGAAGGCGGCGAGAACCGTCGAGAAGAGGGCGCCGGCCACGGCGCCCGCCGCGGTCCGCGCGGTGTTGTACAGGCCCGAGACGGTCGCGACCGCATCCGGGGCTGCGCGGTTCACGACGATCGCCGGGAGGACCGAGATCATCGCGCCCATCCCGAACCCGCCGATCGCGACCCACACGATGAAGAGCGCGGTGACGCCGGGAACGAGGATCATGAGGGCGTAGGAGAGGGCGCTGAGCAGTGACGCGAGCAGCATCGCCCCGCGCGGGGTGATCGCGCGGGCGAGCCGGTCGCCGAATGCGGAACCGACGAAGCCCATCAGGCCCATCGCGCCGAGCGCGAGCCCGGCCTGGGCCGCGGAGAGCCCGAGGCCGAAGCCGTACTCCGCCGGGTCGATCCGGACGTAGATCGCGGCCAGGCTGCCCGCGCCGAGCGCCTGCATCGCGAAGACCGAGCCGATGACGACCGGGAGGCCGATGCCGCCGCCCGTGAGCAGCGAGAGGTCGATGAACGGGTCCGGGATGCGCCGCTCCACGATCACCCAGACGGCGAGGATCACGACGCCGGCCGCGATGAGCCCCCAGGCCGTGAGGTTGCCCCATCCCGACCCGGCCGCGAGCGAGATGCCGCCGAGCAGGCCGGCCGCACCGAGGCCGAGGAGGAAGACGCCCGCCCAGTCGATGCGGCCGGCGCTGCGGATCGTCGTCTCCGGGACGACGATCGCGATCAGCACGAGGCAGGCGGCCAGGTAGATCGCCGGCACCGAGAGGGTGAGTTCGAGGCTCCCCGTCGCGCCGAAGAGCGCGCCGGAGGCCAACGTGCCGACGATGGCGCCGATCGCCAGGGAGGCGATGAGCTGGCCGATGCTCTTGCCCACGAGCTCGGGGGAGCGCTGCCGGACGATCGCGAACTCGAGGGGCAGGAACGTCACGAGCGCCCCCTGGAGGACGCGGCCGGCGAGCAGCACGCCGAAGTTCGGCGCGAACGCGACGACGAGCGAGCCGACCGCGGTGATCCCGATGGCGACGAGCAGCAGCTTCTTGTGACCGTGCCGGTCGGCGAGCTTCGTCAGGAGCGGGACGAAGAGCACGGAGGAGAGCAGGTATGCGACGGCGACGAGGTTCAGCAGCGCCGCGCCGACCCCGTACTTCTCGCCGATGCTCGTCAGCAGGGGCGAGTACCAGCCCTGCACCAGACCGCTGCCGAGTTCGGCGGCGACGAGGAGCCCGACGGCCCCGCCGCCCGCGGTACGGGCGGCTCGTGTGTCGTTCATGATGGTTCCCTTCCTGACTGCGTTGGTGTTCAGCCGACGAGCACGGGCTCGGCTCGGAGGACGGCGGCATCGGCGACGCTGAGCGCGTCGTCGAGGATGGCGAGGCCCTCGCGAGCCTCGTCGTCGCTGAGGTTGCACGGGGGCACGACGTGGATGCGGTGGTACTGGTTGAAGAGCAGCAGCCCGGCGTCGCGGGCGGCGGCGAGCACGCCGTTCACCGCGGGCGAGGCGCCGCCGTAGGGCGCGAGGGGCTCCTTGGTCTCCCGGTCGGCGACGAGCTCGAGCGCCCAGAACACGCCGAGGCCGCGCACGTCGCCGATCGAGGGGTGCCGTTCGGCGAGCTCGCGGAGGCCGGGGCCGAGCACCTCGGAGCCGACGCGCGCCGCGTTCGCGACGACCTCCTCGTCGTGCATCGCGAGGATCGTCTCGACGGCGGCCGCCGCCGCGAGCGGGTGACCGGAGTAGGTCAGACCGCCCGGATAGGCGCGCTCGTCGAACGTGGCCGCGATGTCGTCGTGGATGACGACGCCGCCCATCGGCACGTACCCGGAGTTGACGCCCTTGGCGAAGGTGATGAGGTCGGGCGTGACGCCGTAGTGGTCGACCGCGAACCAGGAGCCGGTGCGGCCGAAGCCCGACATGACCTCGTCGCAGATCATCACGATGCCGAAGCGGTCGCAGAGCTCGCGCACTCCGGCGAGGTAGCCGGCCGGCGGCGGCATGATGCCGGAGGTGCCGGGCACGGACTCGAGCACGATGGCGGCGACCGTGGCGGGGCCTTCGAAGAGGATCGTCTGCTCGAGGTGGGCGAGGGCGCGCTCGCACTCCTCCTGCTCCGTCGTCGCGTGGAACACGCTGCGGTAGAGGAACGGGCCGAAGAAGTGCACCGTGCCCGCCGGCGCGAACTCGTTCGGCCAGCGACGCGGGTCGCCGGTGACCTGGATCGCCGTCGCGGTGGCGCCGTGGTACGAGCGGTAGGCCGACATGATCTTCGTGCGGCCCGTGTGCAGGCGCGCCATGCGGATCGCGTTCTCCACGGCCTCGGCGCCGCCGTTGGTGAAGAACACCTTGTTCATCCCCTCGGGCGCGACGTCGACGATGAGCTTCGCGGCGAGCGAGCGGCGGTCGTTGGCGTGGGCGGGGGCGATCGTGCAGAGCACGTCGGCCTGCGCCTTGATCGCCGCGACGACGCGAGGATGCTGGTGGCCGATGTTCGTGTAGACGAGCTGCGACGAGAAGTCGAGGTAGCGCTTGCCGTCGGCGTCCCACAGGTAGCTGCCCTCGCCGCCGGCGATGACGATCGGGTCGAGGGCCTTCTGCGCCGACCAGGAGTGGAAGACGTGGGCGCGGTCGAGTTCGTACGCGGTGCGCCCGGAGGCGTCGGCGGGGATGGGCATGGCGATGGTTCCTTTCGAGGGGTCGGCGGCGCGCGGCGCGGCCGGCCTGCGGTGCTGGGTCGTGCGGTGCTGGGTCGTGCGGTGCGGGATGCTGCGGCTCCGCGTCAGACGCGGGCGGCGATGGGCGCCGGGTGGTGGATGCCGCCGACGACGGTGCCGAGGACGCCGATCTCGCGCAGTTCCTTCGCTTCGGCGACGTCGAGGGGGTCGCGTTCGAGCACCGCGAAGTCGGCGAACTTGCCGGGGACGATGGAGCCGACGAGGTGGTCGAGCTTCAGCAGGTAGGCGGGCCCGATGGTGACGGCTTCGAGGGCCTCGTACACCGAGATGCGCTCCTCGTCGCCCCACGAGCGGCCGGTCGGGGTGCGGCGCTCCGCTGCGTAGGAGGCGGTCGCCATCGGGTCGAGCGGGGTGACCGGGGTGTCGCAGTGCAGCGCGACCTTCACGCCGGCGTCGAGGGCGGTGCGCGCGGCGTTCATCCGCTTGACGCGGTCGGGGCCGACGGTGGAGTCGATGTGCTGGTCGCCCCAGTACCAGATGTGGTTGCTGAAGATGTTCGCGCCCATGCCGAGCTCGGCCATCCGCCGGTACTGGGCACGCGTCGTCAGCTGCGAGTGGGTGACCGTGTGGCGGTGGTTCCAGCGCGGCGTCTCGGAGAGCACCGTCTCGACGGCGTCGAGGAAGACCTCGGTGGCCTCGTCGCCGTTGCAGTGGACGTGGATGTTCAGCCCCGCGGCGTGGAATGCGCGCACCTGGTCGCGGAAGGTCTCGGCGTCGGTGTTCCAGATGCCGTTGTCGTGTCCGCAGACGTAACCCGGGTTCGAGAGCTTCGCGGTGTGCTGCTGGATCGATCCGTCGAGCATGAGCTTCACGGTGCCGAGGTGGAGCTTCGCCGTGGCCCGGTGCTGGGAGGCGGCCACGACCCCCGCGAGCTGCCGGGCCTCCTCGAGGGACGTCGTCATGCCGCCGAAGGTCGCCGGGACGAGTCGGAGGGCGAAGTCCTCGCGCGACGTGACGTCGACGAGCAGGTCGGCGCCGCCGGGGCGGACGAGGTCGAAACTGGCGAGGTCGGTCGCGGTCGTCACGCCGTGGTTGCGGGCGTCGGCTGCGAACGCGTACATGCCGGCCTCGGTGGTGAGACCGGCTGCGAGGTCGATGCCGGCGTGGGCCATGACCGGCCCCATCGCGTGCATCTCCTGCAGTTCCCCGGTGGGAAGCCCGTCGGCGTCGAGGACGACGCCCTCGATCTCGGTGCCGGCGCCGTAGCCGGCGCGCTCGAGCAGGAACGAGTTCGCGGTGCCGACGTGCCCGCTCGCATGGTTGACGAAGATGCCGCGGGTGGTGCTGATGGAGTCCAGGACGTGACGGGTGAGTTCCTCGCCGGGGAAGAAGAGCAGGTCCAGGCCGCGGGCGAGCAGGACTTCGCCCGCCGGCAGTTCGGCGTCCCAGACCCGCAGGGCGTCGAGGACGCCTTGCCAGGTCTGCGCGCCCGGCAGCGGCGTGCCGTCGGGCGCGGTGCGCGGGAAGTAGCCGAGATACTGGGGGTGGTTCATGAACTCGCCGCCGATGTGCGAGTGCGCTTCGACGAAGCCGGGCGCCAGTACCAGCTCGGCGTAGCGGCTGTCGACGCTCGCGCCGGGATAGGTCGAAGCGAGCACGTCGACGTCGCCGACGGCGAGGATGCGGTCGCCGCGCACGGCGACGGCCTCGGCGGTCGGGACCGCCGCGTCCATCGTGCGGACGAGGCGGGCGGGGTAGATGACGACTTCGCTCATTGCGGACGCTCCTCGGGTGCTGCTCGGTGCGGTTCGGGTGGTGCGGGGTGGTGCGGGGGTGGTGCGGCGGGGCGGCGATGCGCCGTTCCCGGGTGCTCTCGATGCTCCCGGTCGTCGTGGCAGGCGGTAAGCGCCAATGGTTCGGCACAGTTCCAGACCACCGTTTACGTCCACGTCACACGGCGCCGCGGGCGGCAACATGGGCTCGCGGGCCCGAAACATGCGCGTCATCCGGCGACCTCGGTGCACCAGACGCGGGCGCCGCCCGGACGGCGCGCCGCCCGGACGCGACGATGCCCGCGGATCGAGGATCCGCGGGCATCGTGATCGGGGGTGCGCTCAGACGCGGTGCACGACCTGCGCCGACGTCTGGTCGCGCGCCAGCATCAGGATCTGGTCGATGTTGACGTGCGCGGGCCGCGAGGCCACCCAGCCGATCGCGTCGGCGATGTCGTCGGCCGTCATCGGCGTCATGCCCTGGTAGACGGCCTTGGCCTTCGATTCGTCGCCGCCGAAGCGCACGAGCGCGAACTCCGTCTCGACGAGGCCCGGGTCGATCTCGGTGACCCGCACCGGCTGGCCGAGCAGCTCGATCCGCAGCACCCGCGTGAGGGCCGCGACGGCGTGCTTGGCGGCGTTGTAGCCGCCGCCGCCCCGGTAGGGCTCGCGGGCCGCGATCGAGCCGATGTTGATGACGACGCCGTCGCCGGAGGCGACGAGCGCCGGCAGCAGCGCGCGGATCATCCGCAGCGTGCCGAGCACGTTGCTCTCGAACATCGCCTGCCATTCGGCGTCGGAAGACTCTGCGATGGATGCCGCGCCGAGGGCGCCCCCGGCGTTGTTGACGAGCAGATCGCACCGTTCGAGCGCCGCGGCGAAGGCGTCCACCGATGCCTGGTCGGTGACGTCGAGGGGGATGGCGCGCGCGCCGATCTCCGCGGCGAGGGCCTCGAGTCGGTCGATCCGGCGGGCGCCGATCACGACGTCCCAGCCCTGCGCCGCGAGCACCCGCGCGGTCGCGGCGCCGATCCCGCTCGAGGCGCCGGTCACGACTGCGGTCCGTCCCATGTTCTGCTCCTACTCCGGTCCGCGCATCGTTCGGCGCGGGCCGCATCCAGGTTCGCCGCGACTGTCCGGGATGCGGGAGGTCCAGTGGTCGCGATGTCGCCGGAGCCACCGTGTTTCGGCCGCGTGACGGTGTTTCGGGCTGGTGTCGACTGTCCCGCGATCGCGTCGCCCGGTGGTGCTGCATCGTCGGCGCGGTGCCCGCGAGCATGGTCGAATGCCCACCCCGTCCCGCTGCCGTGCGCAGCCCGAGGCCCGGCGATGACCTCGCTCCTGGCCGGCGCCGTCGTCGTGCTCGCCACGATCGTCCAGCGTCTGACGGGCATGGGGTTCGGCGTCGTCGCCGTGCCGCTGCTCGCACTCGTCGCCCCGGCGTACGGGATCTTCTCGGTGCTCGTGCTCACGATCGCCGTGATGGCGATCGCGGCCTGGGTCGAACGCGACGCCCTGGACGCCCGCTCGCTCGCCATCGCCTCGGCGGCGTCGCTGCCCGGCATCGCGCTCGGCACCGTGCTCGCGAGCCGGCTCCCGCTCGCGGCGACGCACTTCGCGATCGGCGCGATCGTCATCGCCGGATCGGCGGCGTCGCTCGCGGGCTGGCGGATCGCGCCGGGGCGACCGAGCCTCGTCGCGGGCGCCGTCGCCGCGGGCGTCCTGACGCCCATCGCCGCACTCCCGGGGCCGCCGATGGCTCTCGTCTACCGCCCCGAGGACGTCCGCCGGATGCGTGCGACACTCTCGGCGTTCTTCGCCGTCGGCTCGATCGTGGCCGCGGTGACGGCGCTCGCGGCCGGCGTCGCCGACCCCGTCGCCGAGTCGGGGCGGGCGGCCGTGCTCGTGCCGGCGATCCTCCTCGGGGTTATCCTGGCCGTGCCCCTCGTCCGCCGGCTCCACCGCCGGGTCGTGCAATCGGCGGCTCTGCTGCTCTCCCTCTGCTCGGGAGCGGCGCTCCTCATCCGGGCCATCGCAGAGTCCGCGACGTGATCGGGCGGGCCGCCCTGGAGACGCACATGCCGAACAGCTCGATCGAGCCGCCCGAGTTCGACGCGACGCGGGCGCGGCAGTATCTGGACCCCGAGAGCAAGGAGGCGCTCTTCCAGCAGGTGCGGCGCTTCCTCGAGCAGTCGCTGCTCGAAGGCCGATTCCGTGCGAATCGGCCGCTCCCGTCCTCGCGGCACCTCGCGGGCGTGCTCGGCGTCTCGCGCAACACGGTCAACGCGGCCTACCAGGAGCTCGTCGCGCTCGGACTCGTCGAGTCGAGGCCGCGCAGCGGGCTGTATCCGATCGCGCAGCCGGCACTGGAGCCTCGTGCGATCCGCGGCCTGCAGCCGACGCCGCGCACCGCACCGGTGACGACGGTGCCGACGCGGCAGGTCGACTGGGCGGCGAAGCTGCCGACTCCGCGCGACGCCGACCTGCCCCACGCGGCGGCGCACGCCGACTGGACGCGCTACCCGTTCCCGTTCCTGCCGGGGCAGCCCGAGCTGCGGACCTTCCCGGCGCGCGGCTGGCTCCGGGCGCTCAATACCGCGCTCGCGGGCCCGCATCTCGCTGCGAGCGTGCGGGACGCCGTGGACGACGACGACGAGCTGCTCGTCGACGCCATCCGCCGCGAGATCCTGCCCCCGCGCGGCATCTCGGTGGGCTCGGAGGAGATCATCGTCACCTCGGGGGCGCAGCAGGCGCTCACGCTACTGGCCGAGCTGCTCGTGCAGGAGGGCACGGCGGTCGCGGTCGAGAACCCGGGCTATGTCGACGCGTGGCACATCTTCCGTCGGGCGGGCGCCGAGCTGATCCCGCGAACGGTCGATGCTCAGGGCGCCCGCCGGGACGAGGACGGCTCTCCGACGCCGTCGCTCGTCTACGTGACGCCGAGCCATCAGCATCCGACGAACGTCACGCTCTCCTACCCGCGGCGGGCCGCCCTGCTGCGCGAGGCGCAACTGCACGACCAGCTCGTGATCGAGGACGACTACGACTCCGAGGTGCGCTTCAAGGGCCGGCCGACGCCGAGCCTGAAGTCCCTCGACCGTACGGGTCGAGTCGTCTACGTCGGCACGTTCTCGAAGTTCGTCGCTCCGGGCATCCGGCTCGGCTTCGTCGTCGCCGACGCCGCGCTCATCGCGGCGCTGCGCGAACGCCGCCGGTACGCGACGAAGCATCCGCCGGGCCATCTCCAGCGGGCCCTCGGCCTGTTCATCGAGTCGGGCGAGTACCACCGCTCGCTGCGCCAGCACCGGCGCCACCTCGCCCGCAAGTGGGAGGTGCTGACGGCCTCGCTCGAGGAGCACCTGCCGTTCCCGCTCGACCCGCCGGCCGCCGGCGGCTTGAGCGTCTGGGTCGGCGGGCCGCCGGAGTTCGACGGCACCCGGGTCACGGAGCTCGCGCGCGAGCGGGGCGTGCTGGTCGACGCGGGCGAGCGCTTCTACCTCGCCGACCCCGAACGCCGCCACGTGCGCATCGGGTTCAACTCCATCGCGCTCGAGGCGATCCCACGGGGGATCGAGATCCTGGGCGGAGCGATCCGGGACCAGCTCGCCGAGTGAACCGGCGGCTCAACCGGCGGTCCGCACGGCCCGCCCGACGCTGCGTCGCACCGCCGCCGCGAACGTCGCCGCGAGATCCATCCCGTCGGGGAGGATGAGCCACTCGGCGCGCAGCCCGTGGTGCAGGGCGATGAGTTCGCGGGCGAGCTGGATCGGCTCGACGCCCGGGGCGAGTTCGTCGGAGAACCTCGCGAGGACGGCCGTCATCTGCTCGAGCGCGACGCGCTGCTTGTCGACGTGCAGGTCGTGGAACGGGTGCCCGGCGAGGGCGAGTTCGCCGGCGAGCGTCGCCTGGAAGCGCACGAGCTCCGGATGCTCCAGGCTCCGCCGCTCCGCCTCGACGAGCATCTCCGCGAAGTCGGCGAGGCTCGCGGGCTCGTGGTCGAAGGCCGAGCGCAGGTCGTCCTCGCGGCGTTCGACGACGGCGAGGAAGAGTCCCGACTTGCTGCCGAAGTGGTGCAGGAGCCCGGCATCCGTGAGGCCCGCGTCGCGCGCGATCGCGGCGACGGACGCGCCGCGGTAGCCGAGCCGCGTGAAGTGATCGACGGCCGCGGCGATCGCGCGCTCCCGGCGGTCGTCGCCGGCTCGGTTCGGGCGGGTTCGGACGGCGGATGCGGTGCTCACGGCTCCAGTGTGACCCGGCCTGCGCCCTCGCCACGCGTTCGTCGGTCGTCGTTCGCTTAGCGTTCACTAGGTTTTTCGGATCGGTTCGCGCTCGGGCGCTGGAGTGTCCTCGCCCGACCCGGAACCGCCGGCACGGGCATCCTGCGAAAGGACCCCGTCCCGTGACCGAAGCCGCGCCCCCGGCCGCCCCGACCGCCGCCGTCAAGACGCGCGTGATCTACCAGATCACCGCCGTCGAGTTCGTGGTCTACGCGGCGCAGATCGCCCCCATGGCGATCCTCATGTCGCTCAAGATGATCGAGCTCGACCCGGCCATGGGCAAGGAGTTCGCGCTCTCGATCGCGACGGCCGCCGGCGCCCTCGCCCAGCTCGTGTGCACGCCGATCTTCGGCCACCTCTCCGACCGCACGGTCGGCCGCTTCGGCCGCCGTCGCCCGTGGATCGTCGGCGGCGTGCTGCTCGGCTCGCCGCTCATCGTCGTCGCCGCGCTCGCCGGCGACCTCGTCACGTTCACCGTGTGCTGGACGCTCGCGAACCTCGGGTACGCGGCCACGCTCGCCGCCCTCTACGGCATGATCGGCGACCGCATCCCCGACGCGCAGCGGGCCAAGGCCTCCGGCATCTTCGGGGCGGGTGCCTTCGCCGGCCTCATCCCCGCGATCATCATCGCGACGGCGCTCAAGAGCCACCTCGTGCTCGCCTTCAGCATCCTGCCGATCGTCGCGATCGTCGTCGTGCTCGCCCTGGCCCCCTTCCTCACCGACCAGCCCGTCACCCGCGCGCAGGTCGGCCGCCCCGACCTCCGCAGCGTCGCCGCCTCCCTCGTGTTCGACCCCCGCGCCGTGCCCCAGTTCGCCTGGGTGTGGCTCCAGCGCTTCGTCGTGCAGTTCGGCTACATGCTGATGGGCTCGTTCGGCCTCTACTACCTGCTCACGCGCATGGAACTCGACACTGCGACCGCGACGAACCTCAGCGGCGTCACCGCGCTGCTCGTCGGCGTGCTCAGCATCGTCGCCGCCGCGGTCTGCGGCGTCTGGGCCGGCCGCCGCGGGAACTACGGCCCGTTCGTCGTGACGGCCGTGCTCCTGCTCGCGATCGCGTGCCTCATCAAGGCGTTCACCGCCGGCATCGTGTTCTTCTTCCTCGCCAACGCGCTCGCGGGCTTCGCCCTCGGCTGCTACTACGCCGTCGACCTCGCCCTCGTGCTGCGCATCGTGCCCGCCGCCGAGTCGGGCCGCTACCTCGGCGCCTTCGTCATGGCGAAGAAGCTGCCCGAGTCGCTCGCCCCCGCCCTCGCGCCGTTCCTGCTGCTCATCGGCGGCAACACCGACCCGTTCACGGGCGGCACCGGCAACTACCTCGCGCTCTACCTCGTCGGCGGCGTGCTCGTGCTCGCCTCCCTGCTCCCGCTTCGTCGCATCACCGCGCTGCGCGCGCCCCTGCCGGGATCGAGCTCGGCGGATGCCGCGACGGCCGCCGCTGCGGCGGCGACCCCGACCACGACCCCCGACGCGCTCGCTGCGCCCGCCGGCACCGCCCCGGACGAGCGCGAATCCGCGCTCTCGCACTGAGCGCGCAGCCAGAACTGGAAGGATCACCCCCATGACCGACACCGCAGACGTCACCCGCATCGACGTGCCCGGCACGCACAACTTCCGCGAGGTCGCGCCCGAGGGCGTCCGCCCCGGCCGGCTGTTCCGCTCCGACGCGATCGGGCAGCTCGGGGAGGCGGGCCGCGCGGCCGTCGCCGACCTCGGCATCCGCCGCGTCATCGACCTGCGCACGCCCGAGGAGTCCGCCCTCACCCCCGACGACCTCGAGGGCACGGGCATCGAGGTCGTCGCGAACCCGCTCTTCAGCGGCTCGATCGGCTCGATGCTCGGCGGCCCGATCTCGCTCGGCGACCTCTACCTCATGATGGTCGGCCAGTCCGGGGCGGCCATCGCGGCCGCGCTCGGCGAGATCGCGGATGCCGACGGCGGCGTGCTCGTGCACTGCACCGCGGGCAAGGACCGCACGGGCGTCGTCGTCGCCCTCGCGCTCGCGGTCGCGGGCGTCGACCGCGAGACGATCCTGACCGACTACGAGGCGACCGCGGGCTTCCTCGCGGGGGAGTGGGCGGAGCGGATGCTCGCGGGCGTGCGCGCCCACGGCGTCGAGCCGACGCCCGACCTCGTCGAGCTCATCACCGGCAGCCCGCGCGCCGCGCTCGAGTCCGTGTTCGCGTCGATCGACGAGCACGGCGGGCTCGGGGCCTACCTCGACCAGTCGGGTTTCGACGCCGACGCCCGCGCCCGCCTGCGCGCGGCGCTGCAGGACGGCGCCGGCACCGCGGCCTGAGCCGGTCGCTCCGGCGCCGCCGACGTCCTCAAGACGTCGGCGGCGCCGGGCGCGGTCCGAGGACGAGCGCGACGAGCGCGGCGGCGTAGCCGGGTTCGGCGGGCACGCGGTTGAGGGCGCGGAACATGAGCGGCCCGATGAGGCCCTCGGGCACGAGGTCGAGCCGCAGGTCGGCGCGGATCTCGCCGGAGTCCGCCGCGGCGCGGAGCCGGTCGGCGAACAGCGCCGGTTCGGCGATGCCGTCGCGCAACCGCTGGCCCACCGTCTCGTCGGCCGAGGAGGCGGCGAGCAGGGAGCGGAACAGCCCTTGCGCCGACGGGCTCTCGAGGAGGCCGACGACGGTGTCGAGCCACGTGGTGATGTCGGCGCGGAGGTCGCCCGAGTCGGGCAGCACCCGCAGGTCGACCGGCAGCAGCATCCCCTCGAGGAGGCAGTCGGCGATGAGGGCGCTCTTGCCGGGCCACCACCGGTACACGGTCTGTTTGGCCACTCCCGCTTGCGCGGCGATGCCCTCGATGCTCAAGTGGTCGTAGCCGCGCTCGGCGAAGAGGGTGGCGGTCGCCTCGAGGATCGCAAGCCGTGCGGCTTCGTTGCGCACCGCTCCCCGACGTCGTTCGGCCATCTTCACATTCTACGTCCAGTCAACGAGACGCACCGTTGCGTATTCTTGGCGTCGCAGCGAAGCGGCCGACGCGGCGACCCCCGCTGCGCGGCGGGCTGCTGAGCATCAGGGAGCGGATTTTGGCCGAGTTGTTGTATCGCCTGGGGAAGTTCTCCGCGCGGCGGGCCTGGACGGTGATCATCGCCTGGATCGTCGTCCTCGGCATCGCCGTCGGCGGGTTCCTCATCGGGTTCAAGGGGCTCGCGACGAGCTTCGACATCCCCGGCACGGCCTCCGGCGAGGTCACGGACGAACTCGCGGAGGAACTGCCCGACTACGCGGGCGCCGCGGGCACGGTCGTCTTCCAGACCGACGACGGCTCGGCCTTCACCGACGAGCAGCGCGCCGCGATCAGCGACCTCGCCGCCGGCGCGGAGGATCTCGACGGCGTGGCATCCGTCGTCGACCCGTTCGACGCGCAGCAGCAGCTCGCCGACCAGACCCAGCAGCTCGCCGACGGCCGCACGCAGATCGAGGCCGCCGAGCAGCAACTCGCCGACGGACAGGCGCAGCTCGACGCGGCGACGCAGCAGGCGGCCGACGGCCAGGCGCAGCTCGACGCCGCGCAGGCGCAGCTCGACGCCGCCCGTCAGCAGCTCGAGGCCGCCGGCATGCCGACGACGCAGCTCGACGCGCAGCAGGCGCAGCTCGACGCGCAGCAGGCCCAGCTCGACGCCGGCGACGACCAGATCGCCGAGCAGCAGGCGAAGCTCGACGAGGGCCGGACGGAGCTCGACGCGCAGGCCCAGCAGCTCGAGCAGGGTGCGGAGCTCGCGGGCCTCGCCGAGGGCATCGGCGTCGTCTCGGAGGACGGCTCCACGGCCCTCGTGAACGTCGGCTACGACGTGCCCATGCTCGAACTCGAGCAGTCGACGAAGGACGCGACCATCGAGTACTTCGAGTCCGAGCCGATCGACGGCGTCTCGGTGTCGTTCTCCACGACGATCGCGCAGGAAGTGCCGGCGGTCGTCGGCGTCGGCGAGATCGTCGGCGTCGTCTTCGCCGCGATCGTGCTGCTCGTCATGCTCGGCTCGGCCCTCGCCGCATCGCTGCCGCTCGTCACCGCGCTCTTCGGCGTGGGCGTCGGCGCGCTCGGCGCGCTCTCGTTCTCGGGCGTCGTCGACATGGCCTCGGTCACCCCGGTGCTCGGCATCATGCTCGGCCTCGCGGTCGGCATCGACTACTCGCTCTTCATCATCAACCGGCATCGCAAGCAGCTGCTCGAGGGCGCCGAGCTGCGCGAGTCGGTCGGCCTCGCCAACGGCACCGCGGGCAACGCGGTCGCGTTCGCCGGCGCGACCGTCATCATCGCCCTCCTCGCGCTCAACGTCACGGGGGTGCCGTTCCTCGGCCTCATGGGCACCGTCGGCGCGTTCAGCGTGCTCATCGCGGTGCTCATCGCGCTCACCGCGACCCCGGCGCTCCTCGGCCTCGCCGGCATGCGCATCCTCGGCAAGCGCGCCCGCGCGAAGGTCGGCCAGGTCCACCACGAGGACGTCAAGGCGAAGCCGATGTCGACGTGGCGCGCGATCGTCACGGTCCTCGCGGCCTCCGCGGCCCTGCTCGTGGTCGCGATCCCCGCCCTCGACATGCGGCTCGGTCTGCCCGACGGCGGCTCGGAGTCCGAGGAGTCGACGGCGCACCAGTCGTTCGTCATCACCGAGGAGCAGTTCGGCGCCGGAGCGAACGGTCCGCTCCTCGTCGTCGCCGACGTGCCCGCGGGGCTCGACGACGACGACGTCATCTCGACGCAGCTCGAGATCGCGCAGACGATCTCCGATCAGGGCGGCGTCGTCGCCGTCGCGCCGATCGCGACGAACGACGACAACACGGTCATGGCGTTCCAGGTCGTGCCGGAGGAGGGGCCGAACAGCATCTCGACCGAGCAGCTCGTGCGCGACCTGCGCGGCCTCGGCGAGCTCGACGGCGGCATCACGCTCGGCGTCGCCGGTCAGGCCGCGATCAACATCGACATCTCGCAGAACCTCGCCGACGTGCTGCCGATCTACCTCGTCGTCGTGGTCGGCCTGTCGCTGCTCATCATGATCCTGGTGTTCCGCTCCCTGCTCGTGCCGATCATCGCGACGGGCGGGTTCGTCCTGTCCCTGTTCGCGACCTACGGCGCGGTGACCGCGGTCTTCCAGTGGGGCTGGGGCGCCGACTTCCTCGGCATCCAGGCGGGCCCGATCCTGAGCTTCCTGCCGGTCATCCTCGTCGGCATCCTCTTCGGACTCGCGATGGACTACCAGCTCTTCCTCGCCTCCGGCATGCGGGAGGCGTACGTCCACGGCGCTCCGGCGCGGCTGGCGGTCGCGAAGGGCTTCCGGGCGGGGCGCTCCGTCGTGACGGCGGCGGCGCTCATCATGATCTCGGTGTTCGGCGGCTTCATCTTCGCCGAGTCGGTCATGATCCGCTCGATCGGGTTCGGCCTCGCCTTCGGCGTGCTCGCGGATGCCTTCGTGGTGCGGATGCTCCTCATGCCCGCGCTCATGCACCTGCTCGGCAAGTCGGCGTGGTGGATCCCGAAGTGGCTCGACAAGGTCATGCCGAACGTCGACGTGGAAGGCGCCGCCCTCGAGCGGGCGCACCACGCCGCGCCGGCCGCCGCAGAGGATGCGCAGGTCGGGACGGCGGAGGCCGCGCCCGCGCGAGTGGAGTAGTCCGCAGTCCGTCGGTCGAGGAGCGACGAAGGAGCAGATCGAGACCCCGGAGGTCGACTCGCGGGGTCTCGATACGCTTCGCTACTCGACCTGCGGGGGCTCGATACGCTTCGCTACTCGACCTGCGGGGGCTCGATGCGCTTCGCTACTCGACCTGCGGGGCGTCGATACGCTTCGTTACTCGACCTGCGGGGCCGCGGCGGGGCCGTGCGCCTCGCGCGCCGCGGCCGCGGCGCGCTCGACCCACTTCGGCGTCGTGCCGTAGCGCTGCGGCGGGATGAGACGGCCGCCGGCGCTGTCGTCGATGAGCTGCACGAGGCGTCGCTCGCGCGTGGCCTCCTGCTTGGCCTGCGTGATCCAGTGCTCGACGGTGCGGCGGTAGGTCGGGGTCGACTCGTTCAGGAAGGCCGTCGCGGCCGGGTGCGCGGCGATGCGCGCGGCGTACTCGGGCGGGAACCCGGCGCCGGTGTGCTCGAAGGAGTAGACGCCGCTGCGCTCGGGCTTGCGACGCTCGAAGGCCGCGAGGCCGGCCGGATGCATGAGGCCGGCGGCGGTGAGCCGTTCGACGTGGGCGATGTTGATGTTCGACCACACGCTCGTGGACTTGCGCGGGGTCCAGCGCTGGCGACGTGCATCCTCGTCGATGCGCTGGGACACGGAGTCGATCCAGCCGAAGCAGAGGGCCTCGGGCACGGCGAGCTCCCACGTGAGGCCGCGATCGGGAACGTGCTTCTTGTAGAGCCCCATCCAGAGTTCGGTCGCGGTCTCGTGGTTGGCCTCGAGCCAGGCGCGGAACTCGGCCGCGTCGGCGAAGAAGCGCGCGGGCCGTTCTGCGGAGCCGCCGGGAGTGCCGATCTCGGTCATGTTCCCGAGTCTGCCCGTCTGCGCCGACATCGCGGCAGGCACGACCTCGAGCATCCGAATTTGCACTCGGTCTATCGAAGTGCAATCATGCACTTCATGGTCGAGAGTGCAACCGGACTCCGCGAGTCGCGTCGCGTCGAGACGACTCGCGCCCTCAAAGCCGCCGCCCGGCGGCGCACGCTCGAGCACGGGCTCGCCGGCTTCACCGTCGAAGAGGTCTGCGAGGACGCCGGCGTCTCCCGGCGCACGTTCTTCAACTACTTCGCCAGCAAGGAGCTCGCCGTCGTCGGCATCCCGCTGCGCGACGACGCCGACGAGGTCGAAGCGGCCTTCGTCGAGGCCGGGCCGACCGGCCTTGGCACGATCATCGATGCGCTCGTCGAGCTCAACCTCCACCGTTGGGAGCAGCTCGGGCTCGGCGCAGCCGATGCGAGCGAGCTCCTCGCCCTCATCGACCGCGAGCCCAAGCTGCTCGGCGTCATGCTCCAGCAGCTCGACGCGGCCGAGCGCGGCGACATCGTGCTCGTCGAACGGCGCGAGCGGCTGGTGAGCGGCGATCTCAGGGCCGCGGCCGCCGTGCACGTCGTCGGCGGTCTGCTGCGGCTCACGAACGAAGAGGTCTTCGCGACCGACGCCGACGATTTCGCGACGATCATCCGCCGCCGTCTCGCCGCGGTGCGCGAGCTGTTCGCCTGACACCGCCACGGCGAGCGCCCCCGGCCGTCGCCGTACCGCCCGAGTCCCACCCCCACGCTCCGCCGGCCACCCGCCGGCGTCCATCCCCCGCTCCCACCCGACGAACGGACCCCATGACCACGACCGCCTCCGCGCCGTTCCTGTTGACGAAACGGCGCATCTGGATCATCTTCAGCGCCCTCATCGCGGGCATGCTGCTCTCGAGCCTCGACCAGACCATCGTCTCGACCGCCATGCCGACGATCGTCGGCGAGCTCGGCGGCGTCGAGCACCAGGTCTGGATCACGACCGCGTACATCCTCGCGACCACGATCGTCATGCCGATCTACGGCAAGTTCGGCGACGTGATCGGCCGACGGCCGCTCTTCCTCATCGCGATCGCCCTCTTCACGGCCGCCTCCGTCGGCTGCGCGTTCGCGGGCGACTTCTGGAGCTTCGTCGTCTTCCGCGCCCTCCAGGGCCTCGGCGGCGGCGGCCTTATGATCCTCTCGCAGGCGATCATCGCCGACATCGTGCCCGCCAACGAGCGCGGCAAGTACCTCGGCCCCCTCGGCGCGATCTTCGGCCTCTCGGCCGTCGCCGGCCCGCTGCTCGGCGGCTTCTTCGTCGACCACCTCACGTGGCAGTGGGCGTTCTACATCAACATCCCGATCGGCATCGCCGCGTTCCTCGTCGCCGTCTTCGCGCTCAAGCTGCCCTCGAAGAAGGCGACCGCGCCCATCGACGTCTTCGGCGTCGTGTTCCTCTCGATCGCGACGACCTGCCTCATCTTCTTCACCGACTTCGGCGGCGACCGCGAGTACGGCTGGGACTCGAGCGTCACCTGGATGTGGGGCGCCGGCCTGCTCGTCGCGGCCGTCGCGTTCGTGCTCGTCGAGCGCAAGGTCGCCGACCCGATCATCCCGCTCTCGCTGTTCAAGAACCCGATCTTCGTCAACGCGACCGCCATCGGTATGACGCTCGGCATCGGCATGTTCGCGGCCATCGGCTTCGTGCCGACCTTCCTGCAGATGTCCTCCGGCACGTCGGCGGCCGCGTCCGGCCTGCTCATGATCCCGATGATGGTCGGCATGCTCGGCACATCGATCGGCTCGGGCATCGCGATCACGAAGACCGGCAAGTACCGCATCTACCCGATCCTCGGCTCGATCATCGTCGGTGCCGCCATGGTCGCGATGACGACGCTCGCCGCATCCACCCCGATCTGGCTGATCTGCTCGTACCTGTTCGTGTTCGGCGCGGGCCTCGGCCTCATCATGCAGGTCGTGGTGCTCGTGGCGCAGAACGCGGTGCCGCCGACGCAGATCGGCACGGCGACGAGCTCGAACAACTACTTCCGCGAGGTCGGCGCGGCGCTCGGCACCGCCGTCTTCGGCGCGATCTTCACGTCGCGGCTCACCGAGAACCTCACCGACGTCTTCCTGGCGTCGGGCGCGAACGCGACGGATGCCTCGTCGGCGACGTCGGCCATCACCCCGGCGGTCCTGAACTCGCTGCCGGAGCCGGTCCGCGACGGCATCGTCGACGCCTACGCCGACGCGCTCGCCCCCGTGTTCTGGTACCTGCTGCCCTTCATCGCCATCTCGCTCGTGCTCTCGTTCTTCCTCAAGGAGATCCCGCTCTCCGACGAGGCCGGGCTCGTCGCCCGCGGCGAGGCACTCGGCGGCGAGGAGGCCGAGCGACTGGAGGCCGAGCAGCGCGCGGCGGCCAAGGGCACGTCGCCCGCGGCGCCCGCCGGCGAGCTCGTCGACACCGCGACCGGCGGCTTCGACCCGAAGGGCTGAGCCGCCGAGCGCACGGCTCGGGCGGGCATCCTCATCGGATGCCCGCCCGTCGTCGTCCGGACCGGCTTCGGGAGTGCCGGACCGGGAGCTCAGCCGAGCACGGGGAACGCGGACCCGAGCACGAACGCCAGGGCGATCGCGAGCACGGTCGCGACGAGCAGCAGCACGTCGGCGGCGCCGAAGCGCAGGTGCGCGAGTCTGACCTTCCGCACCGCCTCGGACGCCGTCGCGTGGCCGAAGCCCTTCGTCTCGAGCATCTCGACGGTCGTGCGGGTGCGCAGCGCGGTGTTGAGCATGAGCGGGTAGAAGGAGTGCACGGCGATGCGGGCCGTGCGGAGCAGCCACCGGTGCCCGAGGAAGCCGCGCGAGCGCAGCGGCGCGGACCGCACGCGGTGGCCGTCGACGATCGCGTGGTACTCGTCGACGAGCACGGGCAGCATCCGATAGCCGTAGTTCACGGCGAAGCCGACGAACACGGGTGCGCGGAGCGCCAGGAGGGCGTCCGAGGCCTTCTCCGGGTCGAGCGAGACGAACGCCGCCATCGTGACGAGCGAGACGGCGCCGACCTTGAGCGAGAAGTCGACGATGCCGGCGATCGAGTCGGCCTCGCCGCTGAACACCCAGGCCATGGCGAGCACCCAGACGCCCTGCCCGGCCATCCCGATCACGAAGAGCGCGAGCAGGAGCGGCCCGATGCGGGCGAAGACGGCCGCGAGCGCGGCGCCGACGAACAGGAGCGCGAGCGTCGTCGTCGAGTACGTGAACCACGGCGCGATCGAGGCGATGAGGTACCAGGCGAGCACGGCGCGCGGGTCGCGCACGGCGAGGAAGCCGCCGCGCGTGGCGTACGCGACCCGCATGAGCTCGAGCTTCACCCACTCGACGGAGAGTCCGTCGCGGGAGGCCCGGGGCTTCCGCCGGGCGGGCCGGTTCGCGCTCGCGACGGTGCGGGTGTCGCCGCGGGCATCCGATCGGTCGAGCACGGCGCTCATGCGACGGCCCCGACCGGGCGGAGCACGAGCCGCTCGAGGAGTTCGTCGAGCGACAACGGCAGCGGGCGCACGCCGAGGCCGCGCCCGACCTCGGTGATCTGCGGCGGCACGAGCCGCGCCCGTCGGAGCAGCTCGGGATCGTCGAAGAGTTCGGCGGGGGCGAGGTCGGCGGCGACGCGACCGGCCTCGAGCACGACGACGCGGTCGGCCCACTCGGCCACGAGGTGCATGTCGTGGGTCGCGACGGCGACGCAGCGGATGCGGTCGGCGAGGGCCGCGAGCAGGGCGACGACGTCGTCCCGGCTGCGCAGATCGAGGCTCGACGTCGGCTCGTCGAGCAGCAGCAGCTTCGGGCGCATCGCGAGCCCGATCGCGAGCGTGACGCGGCGCTGCTGGCCGCCCGAGAGCAGCCGTCCGTCGCGGTCCGCGAACGGGCGGAGCGCGAAGCGGTCGAGCACCTCGTCGACGAGGTCGTCGGCGTCCGGCGCGCCCCGGCCCGCGGGGAACATCGCGACGTCGCCGCGCACCGAGTCGGTGAGGAACATCTCGCCGGGGCGCTGCCCGAGGAGGGCGACGTGGTCGGCGAGGGCGGCGGGCGTCGAGGCGCGAGTGTCGACGCCGTCGACCACGACCGTGCCCGCCTGCGGCACGAGCAGACCCGACAGCAGCGACAGCAGTGTGGACTTGCCGGCGCCGTTGCCCCCGACGAGCGCGACCCGCTCGCCGTCGCGGAGGTCGAGGTCGACGCCGTCGAGGACGGGGACGCGCGGGCCGACGACGGTGCGGTACGAGTGCCGCGCGCCGCGGACGCTCGCGACGACCGCGCGCTCGACGGCCGGGTCGGATGCAGACTCGGGCACCGAGGCCGCCTCGGTGCCGGCTGCCGGTGCGACCTCGGCGTTGGCGCCGACCCAGGCGAGCGTCTCCTCCACGGTCAGCGGCACCGGGGCGTCGGGGTCGAGGGCGCGCACGAGCGCGGCGACCGGGGGCACGGGGATGTGCGCGGCTTCCAGGTCGCGGGCGCGCCCGAGCGCCTCGCGCACCGGCAGGTGCCAGCGCACCCGGCCGTCCTCCATGAGGACGACGGAGCGGGCGTACCGGGCCACGAACTCCGCATGGTGCTCGATGACGACGATCGTGATGCCGTGCTCGCGGTTGAGCCGCTCGAGATGCCGGTAGACGTCGTCGGCCCGCTCGGGGTCGACCTCCGCGACGGGCTCGTCGACGATGAGCACCCGCGGGGCGACGGCGATCGCGCCCGCGATCGCGGTCAGGTGCTGCTGGCCGCCCGAGAGCTGCCACGTGAATCGGTCGGCGATCGGGCCGAGGTCGAGCGCCTCGAGCGCCGCCTCGGTGCGGGCCGGCCAGTCTTCGAGTCCGAAGTTGATCGGGGCGAAGGCGACGTCCTCGCGCACCGTCGGCCGCACGAGCTGGTTGCCGAAGTCCTGCGCGACGTAGCCGACGTCCCGGCCGAGCGCCGAGACGGAGGACTCGAGGGTGTCCTCGCCAAACACCCGCACCTCGCCCGCGAAGTCGCCGTCCCAGAAGTGCGGCACGAGCCCGTTGAACGTCTTGCAGAGCGTCGACTTGCCGCTGCCGTTGCCGCCGACCACGGCGACGAAGTCGCCGGCCTCGATCCGCAGGTCGACGCCGCGGAGCGACTCGTCGTCGGCACCGGGGTAGCGGAAGGCGAGCCCGGCGACCTCGATCGCCGCGGCCGTCACGATCGCGCTTCGATCGCCGCGGTCTTCGCCTTGCGCCGCTTCGACGCGATCGCGACGACCGTCACGACGACGGCGAGGGCGACGACGGCGACGATGATCGCGACCCAGACGTAGGACTGGCCGTACTCCTCGATGTAGTCGGGCTCGAAGGCGCCGAAGGCGGTGACGCCCTCCTCGACGCCGAGGAACTCCTCCCACTGCGACAGCACGCCCGTCGCGACCGCCACGAGCAGGCCGACGACGGCGAGGATCCACCACGGGGCGCCGTTCGTGCCGATGAGGCGCGGCGGGTGCTGCGGGTCGCGGGGGCGCATCCCGAGCAGCGGCTCGATCTTGCCGTAGAGGCGCGGGGCGAGCCACATCGCGGGCAGGGCGCCGAACAGGATGCCCGTCACGACGAGCGCGAGGACGAGTTCGATGGTCTCGGAGACGAGCACCGCCTGGAAGAGGCCGTCGCTCTCCTCGAGGGTGTCGGGGTCGATGCCGACGCCGACCTTGACGAGGTCGATGAGGCCCGAGCTGACCTTGTCGATCGCGACGAAGACGATCGACGCCCAGAAGAGCTGGGCCTTGTTGCGCGGGTCGCGCACGAGGCAGCCGGCGACCGCGATGCCGACGAGCGCCTGGAGGTAGCCCTCGACCTCGCCGAGGCCCGAGAAGTCGCCGAGCATGAGCTCCGCGAAGATGATCGCGCCGAGCGGGGCGCCGATCGCGACCCAGATCGGGCTGAAGAGCGCCGCGAGCACGACGGGGATGAACGCGAAGTAGGCGATCTCGAACTCGAACGGGCCGACCTCGAACGAGGGGATGACCTCGGCGACGAGGTCGGACAGGCCGAACAGGGTCATCGAGAGCACGAGGACCATGAGCTTCTGGGGCGTCGTGAGGGTGTTCGGCTCGCGCACGGGCCGGAGGCGCGGGCTGCCGGTCGGCGTCGTGGAGGTCGTGGGGGTGGTGGTGTCGGACATCGCCGTCTACTCCGATTCAGAGGTGGGGTGGAGGGTGGTGCGCAGGAGGTCGAGCAGGTGGTCGACCTCGTCGACGACGAGGTCGGGGGCGGGTCCGTCGGCGGGCTCGCCGCGGAAGGCGCCGCCTCGCACGAGCACGCTCGTGCCGACGGAGGCGGATCGGGCGGCCGCGACGTCGCGGTGCGGCTTGTCGCCGACGAACCAGGCGGTCGCCGGGTCGGCGTCCAGGGCCGTGAGCGCGGCCTCGACCGGGCGGGGGGAGGGCTTGCGCCAGCCGAGCTCGTCGGAGTAGACGTGCGCGCCGACGAGGTGCTCGATGCCGAAGCCGGCGAGCTCCTCGCGCACGGCTCGTCCGCAGACGGTGTTCGACACGACGGCGACCGGGATGCCCTCGGCGTGCGCGAGTTCGAGCAGGCCGCGGACGCCGCTGCGGAGTTCGGCGCGGCTCTTGCTGCGGGCGTAGCCGAGCATGAGCGCCCACGACTCCGCTCGGAGCCACTCGCGGACGCCCGCGCCGGCGTGCTCGAGCGACGGCCCGACGAAGTCGACCCAGAACATCCCCGGGTCGACCTCGCGGTCGTCGGCATCGGGGCGGTTCTTCCACGCCTTCTGCCGAGCGCGGCCGTCGGCGACGGCGGCCGCCGCCGCCGCGTCGGACACGGCGTACCCGGCGCGACGGAGACCCGCGGCGAGGTCCGCGGCGAACGCGCGTCGGGCATCCTCATCGGGCCGCGACACGACGAGCACGCCGCCGTGGTCGAGGAGGAGCGCCGACGGGCGGGTCGCCGTCCAGGGCGCCGTGGGCTCCGACGGCGTCAGCGGCTTCGACGGCGTCGCGTCGGTCGGTGCGGCCTGGGGGCGCGGGCGGGCGTCGCGCAGCAGCGGGATGAGGCCTTCGGGGGTGTCGAAGACCGCGTCCGCCGTCTCGGCGACGGGGTAGGGCGGGGTGTCGGTGCGGTGGTGGCGGATGAGCACGACGGCGCCGACGCCCGAGCGCCGCCCGGCGACGACGTCGCGATCGAGGGTGTCGCCGACGTACCAGCAGCGCGCGGCGGTCGTGCCGAGCGCGCGCGCGGTGAACTCGATGAAGCCGGGATGCGGCTTCCGGAGGCCGACCTCGTCGGAGTACGCCTGCACGTCGAAGGCCGCCGCCAGGCCGTTGGCCGCGATGAGGGTCCGGTGCGAGCGGCCCGAGTGGGCGTTCGAGACGATGCCGACCTTGACGCCGAGCTCGCGCGCGAGGGCCAGCAGTTCGGGGATGCCCGGGCGGACGCGGTGGTCGCTGACCGTCGAGGTGAGTTCGGCCAGCAGGGTGCCGGCGCTGCCGGCGAGCAGTTCCCGCTCGGCGGCCGGGAGCGGGGAGAACAGGTACTCCGTCACGATCGTGCGCGGGTCGAGCTCGGTGGGGGAGAGCCGGCGGCTCTCGGAGTTCTTCCAGTCCTTCAGCGCGCGCTGGCCCCCGGAGATCACCTCGACGAGTTCCGCGTGCGTGCGCTCGAACCCGCCGCGGGCGAGTTCGGTCCGCACCCGCTCGGCGAAGCGCGCGATGCCGTCCGGCCGCTTCGTCGTCTCGAAGACCACGCCGCCGAAGTCGAGCAGCAGGGCGTCGGGGCGCAGGGCGAGGCCGTGGTCGCGGTCGGGGTCGGCGGGGCCGTCCTGCGGCGCTGGGAGTCGGGTGGCGGCGGGGGCGAACCCCGTCGATGCGGTGCTGGTCACGGGTGACGAACGTACGGATGGGCGGGGGCCGGTCGGGGGCGGGTCGGTGACCGTTCGGTGAACGCTCCTGGAACGTTCCAGCCCCGTCCAGTCGATCGTCCAGAATGGAGGTGTGCCGCCCCGTCCCACGCTCCACGACGTCGCCCGCAGCGCCGGCGTCTCCAAGTCGCTCGTCTCGCTCGCCCTGCGCGGCGATGCCGGCGTCGGCGCGGCCACGCGGGAGCGGATCGTGCAGGCCGCCGCCGAACTCGGCTACCGCTCCAACGCCCTCGCCCGCTCGCTCAAGCAGGGGCGCACCCGGCTCGTCGGCGCGCTCCCCTCGAGCCTCGAGAACCCGTACCACACCGACGTCGTCGAGGGGCTCGAAGGCGCGGGCGTCGACGCCGGGCTCTCCGTGATCATGGTGCCCGGCGCGCGCGAGCCGGAGCGCCGTCATCGCCACCTCGACCTGCTGCTCGGGCTCAACGTCGACGGCCTCGTCGTCATCGGGTCCCGCGTCGAGCCGGAGCGACTGCTCGCGGTCGCGCGGCGCGTGCCCGTCGTGCTCGTCGGGCGTCCCGAGATCGACCTGCCCGGCATCGACGTCGTGCGCAACGACGACGAGCACGGCGCCGCGCTCGCCGTGGAGCACCTGCTCGACGCGGGCCGGCGACGCATCCTGCACGTCACGAGCGGGACGGGACCGGCGGGCCGCGCGCGCCGCGCCGGCTACGAGGCGGCCATGGCCGCTCGCGGCCGGGCGGCGGACATCCGCGTGGTCGTGAGCGACGCCGGACGCGCCCTCCGCGACGCGATCGTCGCGGCCTGCGCGGACGGCTACGACGCCGTCTTCGCGCGCAACGACCTCGAGGCGCTCGCCGTGATCGATGCGGCCGCGGATGCCGGGATCGCGGTGCCCGGCGACCTCGCGGTCGTCGGCTACGACGACACCGCGCTCGCGGCGCGCACGCGGCCGCACCTCACGAGCGTCGACCAGCCGCGCGCGCAGATGGGCCGGCGCGCGCTCGCGCTCCTCCTCGAACGGCTCGACGGTCGCGAGGACGACGTGCGGGACGTGTTCACGCCGACCCTCGCGGTGCGCGAGTCGAGTGCGCCCCCGGCGACTCGGGGGCGCCCGGGCGACCGGACCCGCCCGCCTCCGTCGCACATGGGATAGCGTCGCCTCCACATCCGAGACGGGAGGCAGCGATGACGCTCGACGCCGCCGAGACGGACGACGGGGCCGGCCGCACCCGCCGTCCGCCGCAGGAGCGGGGGCTGCGCACGCAGGCCGCAATCCTCGACGCCGCCGTCCGCGTGCTCGCCGAGGACGGCTACGCCGCCGCCTCGACCGTGCGGGTGCAGGAGCGTGCCGGCGTCTCCCGCGGACGGCTGCTGCATCACTTCCCCTCGCGCGAGGAGCTCTTCGTCGCGGCGGTGCACCACCTCGCGGCCGCGCGACTCGACGAGCTCGTCGTCGGCGCCGAACTGCCGGCGGATCCCGTCGCCCGCATCGCGGTCGCGATCGACGCGATGTGGGCGTCGAATCAGGCCGCGGCGTTCCAGGCGTCGCTCGAGCTGTGGCTCGCGGCGCGGCACGACGAGCGGTTGCGGGCGGCGCTGCTGCCGACGGAGCGGCGCATGGGCGCGATGCTGCTCGAGACCCAGCAGGCGCTGTTCGGGCCGGAGCTCGCGGCCAGGCCCGGCTTCGCCGACCTCATGGAGCTGCTCGTGTCGAGCATGCGCGGCACGGCCCTTACGTACGCCATCACGGGGGCGGATTCGTCGAGCGAGCCGAACCTCGCGCTCTGGCGGGAGCTCGTGCGAGATCGGCTGCTCGGACCCGCGCCCGAAACAAGTCAGGGTTGACGGTTTCAGGATCGGCCGTCAGACTGGCGTCCTGCCCGGCCGAGTGAGGCCGCCGTGATCACGAGGAGGTGATCGACGCATGGAGACCGCAGCCGCGACGCCCGACGCGAGCGCGCGCCCGCGGACGAGCGCGCGCCCCGCTGCCGAATCGGCCGAGTCCGACGAACGGCCGCCGCTCGCCGGCATCCGCGTGATCGAGTTCGCCGCACTCGGCCCCGCGCCGCACGCCGTCATGCAGCTCGCCGACCTCGGCGCCGACGTGCTGCGCATCGTGCGGCCCGGCGGCAACCCCTACGACGCCGAAGCCGGCACGCTGCTGCGCGGTCGCACCGACGCCACCGCCGACCTCGCCGACCCCGTGGACGTCGCCCGCGTGCGGGAGCTCGTCGCCCGCGCCGACGTGCTCGTCGAGGGCTACCGGCCCGGCGTCATGGAACGGCTCGGGCTCGGCCCCGACGAACTGCGCGCCGCCGACCCGCGCCTGATCTACGCCCGGATGACCGGGTGGGGCCGCACCGGGCCCTGGGCCGGCCGCGCCGGACACGACCTGACGTACCTCGCGGTGACGGGCGTGCTCCACGCCATCGGCCCGGCCGACCGGCCCGTCGTGCCCCTCAACCTGCTCGGCGACTACGGCGGCGGCGCCATGTTCCTCGTCGAGGGCGTGCTCGCCGGGCTCCTCGCCCGCGAGCGCACCGGGCGCGGCCGCCTCGTCGAGGCCGCGATGGTCGACGGCATCGGCCAGCTCGCCCACCAGGAGCGGGCGCTGCGCGCGCAGGGGCGGTGGAGCGAGACGCGGGAGGCGAACCTGCTCGACGGCGGCGCCCCGTTCTACGCGGTCTACCGCTGCGCCGACGGGCGCTTCGTCGCCGTCGCCGCGGTCGAACCCGCCTTCTACCTCGACCTGCTCGCCGGGCTCGGCCTCGACGCCGACGCCCTCCCGGACCGCGGGGACGAGGCATCCTGGCCGGCCCTCCGCGACGCGTTCGCGGCGGCGTTCGCCGCGCACGACCGCGACAAGTGGATGCGGCGCTTCGACGCGCTCGACGCGTGCGTCGCACCCGTCCTGACCTGGGACGAGTCCCTCGAGCATCCGCAGCTCGCGGGGCGGGGCGCGTTCGTCGAGCAGGGCGGGATGACCGCGCCCGCTCCCGCGCCCCGGTTCGGCGCGGCCGCACCCGTACCGGCCGCCTGGCCGCCGGCGCGGCATCCCGACCTCGGCACCGCGCTCGCCGCGTGGGCCGAGCCCGACGCCGCTCCCGACTCCACCGCAGCCACGCACTCCCACCCCACCACCGACCCCGACCGAGGAGACCCCCGATGAAGATCGTCGTGCTCGTCAAGGACGTTCCCGACACCTACGGCGACCGCAAGCTCGACCTCGAGACCGGCCTCGCCGATCGCGCTGCGAGCGAGCACGTGCCCGACGAGATCTCCGAGCGCGCGCTCGAGACCGCGCTGCGCATCCGCGAGTCCCGGGACGGCGTCGAGATCGTCGTGCTGTCCATGGGTGCCGAGGCCGCCGGGCCGAGCCTGCGCAAGGCGCTCGCGATGGGGGCCGACCGTGCCGTGCACGTCGTCGACCCCGCGCTCGCCGGAGCCGACCTCGGCCTCACCGCCGAGGTGCTCGCCGCGGCGATCCGCCGCGAGGGCTTCGACCTCGTCATCGCGGGCGACCAGTCGACCGACGGCGGGGGCGGCGCGATCCCCGCGATGCTCGCCGAACTGCTCGACGCCGCGCAGGCGACCGGGCTCGACTCGCTCGACGTCGCCGCCGACGGGGCCTCGCTCACCGGCGCGCGCGGCGTCGACGGCGGCGTGCAGCGCCTCTCCGCCGAGCTCCCGGCCGTCGTCTCGATCACCGAGCGGCTGCCCGACCCGCGCTTCGCGAACTTCAAGGGGATCATGGCGGCCAAGAAGAAGCCGCTCGAGCAGCTCGCGCTCGCCGACCTCGAGGGCGTTCCCGCGCCGGAGGCCCCCGAGGTGCCGCACTCGATCCTCGTCTCGGTCGCGGCACGCCCGCCCCGCACCGCGGGCGTCAAGATCACCGACGACGGCGAGGCCGGGCGCAAGCTCGCCGCCTACCTCGTCGAGCACCGGCTCGTCTGAGCCGCGCACCCCGACCCGACCGACCGCACCCCGAACGGAGACCGCCGATGCCCGCTCCCATCCTCGTCGCCCTCGACACCGCCCCCGACGGCTCGCTCGCACCGAGCGCCGCCGGACTCCTCGCCGCCGCGAGCGCCCTCGGCGAGGCCGTCGCCCTCGTCGTCGCCGCACCCGGCACCGGCGAGCCGCTTGCCGAGGCCGCCGCCCACGTGGGCGACGGC